>NZ_JBCLYA010000051.1:0-488966 GCF_039650795.1 Salmonella sp. K21076 | reverse complement strand
TTTTGCAGTCGCCAGACCGCAAGATGTTTTAACAAATCAAAAGGGGTTTTAATAACTGGCTTAAAGCTGAAAGCTTTCCGGAACCCCCAGCCTAGCTGGGGGTTTTCCATAGACAAAAAAGCCGGATAGTATCTTATCCGGCCTACACAAGCTAAAAACCGCAATCAGTTCTCGGTATCCAGCTCGTCGAAGCTTTTCACCAAATCATCAATCGCTTTTATCTGGGTCAGGAACTGCTCCAGTTTCGCCAGCGGCAGCGCGGAAGGACCGTCGCACTTCGCGTTAGCCGGGTCCGGATGCGACTCCAGGAACAGGCCCGCCAGACCGACAGCCATACCGGCGCGCGCCAGCTCGGTCACCTGACCACGACGACCGCCCGAGGCAGCGCCAAATGGGTCGCGGCATTGCAGCGCATGGGTAACGTCGAAAATCACCGGCGAGTTGCCGGAGACCTTTTTCATCACGCTAAAGCCCAGCATATCCACCACCAGGTTGTCATAACCGAAGTTCGCGCCGCGATCGCACAGAATCACCTTATCGTTACCGCCCTCATGGAACTTATCCACGATATTGCCCATCTGACCCGGGCTTACAAACTGCGGCTTTTTCACGTTAATCACAGCGCCGGTTTTCGCCATCGCTTCCACCAGGTCGGTCTGGCGCGCCAAAAACGCCGGGAGCTGAATCACGTCAACCACATCAGCCACAGGCTGCGCCTGGCTGGCTTCATGGACGTCAGTGATCACTTTTACGCCAAATGTCTGTTTGAGTTCCTGGAAGATTTTCATCCCTTCTTCCAGACCCGGCCCACGGTAAGAGTGAATAGAGGAACGGTTGGCTTTATCAAAAGAGGCCTTGAACACGTAAGGAATACCCAGCTTCTGGGTAACGGTTACGTAGTGCTCACAAATGCGCATTGCCAGATCGCGTGACTCCAGCACGTTCATACCGCCAAACAGCACAAACGGCAGGTCATTTGCCACCTTAATGTCGCCAATGTTAACCACTTTTTGTTTCATAGGATCGCCTTACACTTATAGGTAAAATGTCGGTTAATTAATGTAGAACAATTTGCTTGTGCGCAATGGTGTTGATCTGCGCACGAATCATTTCGCTGATCGGGTCTTCCGGACACTGTTCAACGAAGTAGCTTAAATCAGTCAGCGCAACGTGTTCACACTCAAGCTGCGCGTAGATCAACCCGCGGTCACGGATTTCGTAAGGATCTTCCGGGTTAAATTGCAACAATGCTTCGCTAACGCGCAGCGCCAGCTCCATTTGCCGTTCCTCCATCAGCGAGGATTTCAGCGTATCCAGTAGCTTACGAATCACTTCGGCGTTATCCGCTTCGTCCAAATCTTCGTTAAACAACTCGGCGACCGGACTAATATTGCCTTTTAACCAGACTTCGAGGGTATGTTCATCAAGCGTTTCACCGTTGAACGGGTTAATCAGCCACATTTCTCCTTCCAGCGATTCAATACGCAAAATCAGCTGCGTTGGGAAGATAACGGGCACCAACGGCAAATCAAGACGGTTTGCTATCCATAATAAAATAGCGCCCAACGATACAGCGCTCCCCTGGCGTTTTTTCAGGACTTTATCGAGCCATAAAGCATCAGAAAGACGGTAGACGCCGCGGGAATCCGTGAACCCCCACTCGCCGTAAAAAAGTGCCAGCAATTTTTCCAGTTGCTCATCCTGAGACAGGAGCTGGCTAATTTCTTCCTGCGCCAGACTGACCAGACGTTCCAGTTCGTCGTAGACAAACTGCGTGGGAAAATCCAGGCGAATCATCTCTGATGCCAGGATCATGCCATCACACAGCGGCGCATTGTTAAATTCGAAATCAGCTAACGACCTCATGACTTACCCCAGTAACGGTATTTTTGTGGTGGCGAGTTTAATGATGATGTACAGCACCACCAGCGCCAGCGGGAAAGCGATAAAACGCGCCTGCTGGCTGCGCGCCTGACGATAATCAAGCGCAATAAAACCCAAAACGATGTAGATGATAACGCCAAACAGTTTTTCAGTCAGCCATGAGCCCGACTCCGTGAATGGCAGGATGTGCGTTTTAACGATTAACCCAATACCGCTAAGCAGTAACAGGGTATCTATGACGGGAGGCACGATTCGTGTCCAGCGCGCGGCGGCCAACGCATGGCCGCAATAGCGCCACCAGTAACGAGCGACAAACAAACTGACGGAGAGCGCAACACAAATAAGATGAAGCGTGAGCAACATTGCAATTGTCATGGCGTAAAACGCCCGCAGGCCACGCGTTCATTGCCACCATAATCACGACACGTTTCTACATCCGTGTAACCAGACCGCCTGAAAGCCGCTCTTACCGCTTCGCCCTGCCGCCAACCGTGTTCCAGCAGCAGGAAGCCGCCGGGCGTTAACATCTGGCGGGCATTATCGATAATATGCGTAAGATCCGCCATACCGTTTTCGTCCGCCACCAACGCTGAGCGCGGTTCAAAGCGTACATCGCCTTCGCTAAGGTGCGGGTCCTGCGCGTCAATGTAGGGCGGATTGCTGACAATCATGTCGAACTGCTGCCCCGATAGTGCGCTGAACCAACAACTTTGCAGTATACGCACATTCCGGATAGCCAAATGTTCCGCGTTGCGTATCGCCAGCGCAACCGCATCAGGCATACGATCGACCGCAGTCACCTCGCAATCCGGTCGCTCGCAGGCCAGCGCCAGCGCAATCGCGCCGGTTCCGGTGCCTAAATCCAGAATACGACAGGTTTTGACCGGCAATCGCGCCAACGCCTGTTCAACCAGACATTCGGTATCCGGGCGCGGGATTAGCGTGGCGGGAGAAACGAAGAGCGGCAGCGACCAAAATTCGCGTAAGCCCGTCAGGTACGCAATGGGTTCGCCCTGTTTACGCCGCTGCAGCAGCTCCGCGAGCTGTTGTTGCTGGACATCGGTAAGCGGCGTTTCGCCAAAGGCCATGATATACGTCCGCCTCTTGCCCGTAACGTACTCAAGCAGGATCTCGGCGTCGCGCCGGGGGCTGTCGCTGTCCCGGAGCTGGTTTACCGCCTCATGTAGCCAGTGCTGAAAATCCATTATTCCTGCTCGGACAACGCGGCTAACAGGTCAGCCTGGTGTTCCTGAACAATCGGCTCAATCAGCATATCCAGCTTACCTTCCATCGTTTCATCAAGGCGATATAACGTCAGATTAATACGATGATCGGTCACGCGCCCCTGCGGGAAATTATAGGTCCGGTTACGATCGCTGCGATCGCCGCTGCCAAGCAGGTTGCGGCGCGTTGACGCCTCGGCCTGCTGGCGTTTTGCCGTTTCGGCGGCGTGAATGCGCGCCCCGAGCACCGAGAGCGCTTTCGCTTTGTTTTTATGCTGCGAACGCTCGTCCTGGCATTCCACCACGATGCCGGTCGGCAAGTGGGTAATACGGATAGCGGAGTCGGTGGTGTTAACGTGCTGACCGCCCGCGCCGGAAGAACGAAACGTATCAATGCGCAGATCCGCCGGGTTAATATCCGGCAGCTCGGCTTCCGGCAGCTCCGGCATCACGGCGACGGTACAGGCGGAGGTATGGATACGCCCCTGCGACTCGGTCGCCGGAACACGCTGTACGCGGTGTCCGCCGGACTCAAATTTCAGTCGGCCATACACGCCGTCGCCGCTGATTTTGGCGATGATCTCTTTATAACCGCCATGCTCGCCTTCGCTCATGCTCATGATCTCCACGCGCCAGCGGCGCGCTTCGGCATAACGGCTGTACATGCGGAACAGATCGCCGGCAAACAGCGCGGCTTCGTCGCCGCCAGTGCCGGCGCGAACCTCAAGGAACGCGTTTCGTTCATCGTCCGGATCTTTCGGCAGCAGCAGTACCTGTAACTGTTGCTCCAGTTGTTCGCTTTTTTCTTTCGCTTCGCGCAGTTCTTCCTGCGCCATTTCCCGCATTTCAGGATCGTCGAGCATCATCTGAGCCGTCTCGATATCGTCCTGAACCTGTTGCCAGTCCGTAAAACAGCGAGAAACGTCGCTTAATTGCGCATATTCGCGCGACAATGCGCGAAAGCGGTCCTGGTCGGCGATAATTCCCGCATCGCCCAGCAACGCCTGAACTTCCTCATGGCGTTCGTGCAGGGCTTCCAGTTTGGCAACGATAGAAGGCTTCATAGGCGTAAATTCACCCTGTAAAAAAGTGTGGTGTGTGCTGCTACTCCAGCCCGAGGCTGTCGCGCAGAATATTCAGGCGTTCGTCATCCCCGTCACGGGCAGCCTGTTGAAGTGATTTCGTTGGCGCATGAATCAGGCGGTTGGTCAGTTTCCATGCCAGATCCTGCAAGATGGCTTGCGCATCACCGCCCTGTTGAAGGGCCGACAGCGCTTTGGTAGTCAGTTCGTCACGAATCTGCTCCGACTGACTACGGTATTCCCGAATGGTCTCGCTGGCCCCCTGGGCGCGTAGCCAGGCCATAAACTCGCTGGCTTCCTGCTCAACAATCGTTTCCGCTTCCACCGCCGCAGCCTGACGCTGCGCCAGATTATGCGAAATGATGCTCTGTAAATCATCGACGCTATAAAGATAAGCGTTCGCCAGTTTGCCGACTTCCGGCTCAACGTCGCGCGGTACGGCGATATCCACCAGCAGCATCGGCTGGTTGCGACGGCTTTTTAATGCGCGCTCCACCATGCCTTTACCGATAATCGGCAGCGGGCTGGCGGTCGAACTGATGATAATATCGGCATCCTGCAAGCGGGCGTCGATATCGCTGAGCGAGATAACCTCAGCGCCAACCTCATCCGCCAGGGCTTGCGCGCGCTCGCGGGTTCGGTTGGCGATAATCATCTTTTGTACTTTATGCTCGCGCAGGTGACGCGCCACCAGTTCAATAGTTTCGCCCGCGCCAACTAACAGTACAGTGACCGTCGAGAGCGATTCAAAGATTTGGCGGGCGAGCGTACAGGCGGCAAACGCGACGGAGACGGCGCTGGCGCCGATATCGGTTTCAGTCCGCACTCGCTTGGCGACGGAAAAAGACTTCTGAAACATTCGCTCCAGCGCGCTGGCGTTAAGGTGGCCTTTTTGCGAATCCGCAAACGCTTTTTTCACCTGACCGAGGATTTGCGGTTCGCCCAGCACCAGTGAATCCAGACCGCTGGCGACGCGCATCAGGTGGCTGACGGCGTCATTGTCCTGATGCCAGTACAGACTGTTGCGCAGATCGTCCTCGTTCAGGTTATGGTAATCGCATAACCAGCGGATCAGCGCTTCTTGCAGGTTATCCTGCTCTTCCACGCTCAAATACAGCTCTGTACGGTTACAGGTTGACAGCACGACCCCGCCCTGCACCATTGGCTGCGCAAGCAGGCTGTCCAGCGCCTGATCAAGCGTGTCCGGCGAAAACGTTACGCGTTCTCGCAGCGATACAGGTGCCGTTTTATGGTTAATACCGAGTGCTAAAAGGGTCATGTCTGCGGGAGTAGTACCAGCGTTGATATGGTTAGTCTGCTTGCATCATACAGGATGCGCGTGGTCAATAAAAGAGAGAGCCCCCTTTTGGAGTAATTGGCAGCGCTCGCTAATTTGATGATTTAAGACAACTTGAAAGTAGACGATGTCACCAGGCGGCGCTAGCATTAAAGGCTATAACTGTAACCGATAGCAAAAATTTGCCGAATCGCGGCGCGAACGTTTTTACAGCTTGCCGGTTCAGTTTTCAGGCCTGATAAGCGTAACGCCTTCAGGCAATTATTGCACCGTATCACAAGGATTCGTCATCACTATGACCCTGCCCGATTTTCGCCTGATTCGTCTACTGCCGTTAGCAAGCCTGGTTCTCACCGCCTGTACGCTTCCTGGGCATAAAGGCCCGGGCAAGAGCCCGGATTCCCCTCAGTGGCGCCAGCATCAGCAAGAGGTGCGTCATCTGAATCAATACCAGACGCGCGGCGCCTTTGCTTACATCTCAGATGATCAGAAAGTCTATGCGCGCTTCTTCTGGCAACAGACCGGACAGGATCGCTACCGCCTGCTGCTTACCAACCCGCTGGGCAGCACCGAGCTGGAGCTTAACGCCCAGCCGGGCAACGTCCAGTTGGTGGATAACAAAGGCCAGCGTTATACCGCCGATGACGCCGAAGAGATGATCGGCAAACTCACCGGGATGCCGATTCCGTTAAACAGCCTGCGGCAGTGGATCCTCGGTCTGCCTGGCGATGCCACCGACTACAAACTGGACGACCAGTACCGCCTGAGCGAAGTGAACTACCACCAGGATGGTAAAAACTGGAAAGTGGTTTACGGTGGCTATGACAGCAAAACGCAGCCTGCCATGCCAGCCAATATGGAGCTTTCAGATGGCAGTCAGCGCATTAAGCTGAAAATGGATAACTGGATTGTGAAATGATGACCCATTGGCCTTCTCCGGCAAAATTAAATCTGTTTTTATATATCACCGGACAGCGTGCAGACGGCTACCACACGCTGCAGACGCTGTTTCAGTTTCTGGATTATGGCGACACACTCCACATCGAACCGCGTCACGATGGCGAAATCCATTTATTAACGCCGGTAACCGGCGTTGAAAATGAAGACAATCTGATCGTCCGCGCCGCGCGGCTGTTGATGAAAGTCGCCTCGGAGAGTGGACGCCTGCCCGCCGGAAGCGGCGCGGATATCAGCATTGAGAAGCGCCTTCCCATGGGCGGCGGTCTGGGTGGCGGCTCGTCTAACGCCGCGACCGTTCTGGTGGCGCTCAATCATCTTTGGCAATGCGGGCTTTCCATTGATGAACTGGCGACGCTCGGCCTGACGCTCGGCGCCGACGTCCCGGTCTTTGTTCGTGGCCACGCCGCGTTTGCCGAAGGCGTAGGCGAAATATTAACGCCGGTGAATCCGCCGGAAAAATGGTATCTGGTCGCGCACCCTGGCGTAAGCATTCCGACGCCAGTTATCTTTAAAGATCCTCAATTGCCGCGTAATACGCCAAAAAGGTCAATAGATACGTTACTAAAATGTGAATTCAGCAATGATTGCGAGGTTATCGCAAGAAAACGTTTTCGCGAGGTTGATGCGGCGCTTTCCTGGCTGTTAGAATACGCGCCGTCGCGCCTGACTGGGACAGGGGCCTGTGTCTTTGCTGAATTCGATACAGAGTCTTGTGCTCGCCAGGTGCTTGAGCAAGCCCCGGAATGGCTCAATGCTTTTGTGGCGAAGGGTGTTAACCTTTCCCCATTGCATCGAGAGTTACTCTAACGCATTCGGGTTTCAGGAAGATGGCGAAATGACGAGTCGCCGGTCATATATGCCGTATTTGACCGGTGTGAGGCATTGATACCAGCGCACATGAAACGTGAATGAAGACGAGTAAGCCGGGCAAGCTGAGCTTCGGTGACAACGTCACCTTGTTCCAGACGTTGCATCGCGCTCTTTAATACACCGCCTGGATAGGATTTTGCCTGGCCCGCACAGTTTTCGGCAGATTCTTTCCACCAATGGACGCATGCCTGAGGTTCTTCTCGTGCCTGATATGAAGCTTTTTGCTGGTAACGCCACCCCGGAACTAGCACAACGTATTGCCAACCGCCTGTACACTTCTCTCGGCGACGCCGCCGTAGGTCGCTTTAGCGACGGCGAAGTCAGCGTACAAATCAACGAAAATGTACGCGGTGGTGATATTTTCATCATCCAGTCCACTTGTGCCCCAACCAACGACAACCTGATGGAATTGGTCGTTATGGTTGATGCCCTGCGTCGTGCTTCCGCAGGTCGTATCACCGCCGTTATCCCCTACTTTGGCTATGCACGTCAGGACCGTCGCGTACGTTCCGCCCGTGTGCCGATTACCGCAAAAGTTGTCGCTGACTTCCTGTCCAGCGTCGGCGTTGACCGCGTTCTCACCGTAGATCTGCATGCTGAACAGATCCAGGGCTTCTTTGACGTTCCGGTTGATAACGTGTTCGGTAGCCCAATCCTGCTCGAAGATATGCTGCAACTGAATCTGGATAACCCAATCGTGGTTTCCCCGGATATTGGCGGCGTGGTTCGTGCCCGCGCTATCGCTAAGCTGCTGAACGATACCGATATGGCTATCATTGATAAACGTCGTCC
Source organism: Salmonella sp. K21076 (assembly GCF_039650795.1). Classification (NCBI taxonomy): domain Bacteria; kingdom Pseudomonadati; phylum Pseudomonadota; class Gammaproteobacteria; order Enterobacterales; family Enterobacteriaceae; genus Salmonella; species Salmonella sp. K21076. The sequence continues at coordinate 480,858 of NZ_JBCLYA010000051.1, read as the reverse complement.
GCGCGCGAACGTTTCTCAGGTGATGCACATCATCGGCGACGTCGCTGGCCGTGACTGCGTGCTGGTTGATGATATGATCGATACCGGCGGTACTCTGTGCAAAGCAGCAGAAGCATTGAAAGAACGTGGCGCTAAACGCGTGTTTGCCTACGCGACGCACCCGATCTTCTCAGGCAATGCGGCAAACAACCTGCGCAACTCCGTTATTGACGAAGTCGTTGTCTGTGACACCATTCCGCTGACCGACGAAATCAAAGCGCTGCCGAACGTGCGTACTTTGACCCTGTCAGGTATGCTGGCCGAAGCGATTCGCCGTATCAGCAACGAAGAATCGATTTCCGCCATGTTCGAGCATTGATCGAACCCGGATCTGAAACCCGCTGCGGCGGGTTTTTTTGTCTGTAACACCCTTTTATATGACTTATGCCTCCTTCACCTGCCATTTAGTTGACAGATGATGCGCTCATGGATGAAACATTATTGTGAACAAATTATTTTCCTCACATGTGATGCCTTTCCGCGCTCTCATCGATGCTTGCTGGAAAGAAAAATATACCGCCTCCCGGTTCACCCGTGATGTGATAGCCGGGATCACCGTCGGGATTATTGCTATCCCGCTGGCGATGGCGCTGGCAATTGGCAGTGGCGTTGCGCCGCAGTATGGCCTCTATACCTCCGCTGTCGCCGGGATCGTGATCGCGCTAACCGGCGGCTCGCGCTTTAGCGTTTCCGGCCCTACCGCCGCGTTTGTGGTGATTTTGTATCCGGTGTCGCAACAGTTTGGTCTGGCGGGCCTACTGGTCGCCACGCTGATGTCGGGCTTCTTCCTGATCCTTTTCGGCCTGGCGAGACTGGGGCGATTGATTGAATATATCCCGGTGTCGGTCACGTTGGGTTTTACCTCAGGGATTGGTATTACCATCGGTACCATGCAGATTAAAGATTTTCTTGGTCTGCAGATGGCCCATGTGCCAGAGCACTATTTGCAGAAAGTCGGCGCGCTGTTTATGGCGTTGCCCACCGTCAATATTGGCGATGCCGCCATTGGCGTGGTAACGCTGGGAACGCTGATTTTCTGGCCGCGTCTCGGTATTCGTCTGCCGGGACACCTTCCCGCGCTGCTGGCCGGTTGCGCCGTAATGGGGATTGTTAATCTGCTGGGCGGCAATGTGGCGACTATCGGCTCACAGTTCCATTACGTTCTGGCTGACGGCACTCAGGGCAACGGCATCCCGCAGCTCCTGCCGCAACTGATGCTGCCGTGGAGCCTTCCTGGCTCCGATTTTACGCTAAGCTGGGATTCACTGCGCGCGCTGCTGCCAGCGGCTTTCTCGATGGCAATGCTGGGGGCAATCGAATCATTGCTCTGCGCCGTCGTGCTGGACGGCATGACCGGCACCAAACATAAAGCTAACAGCGAACTTATCGGCCAGGGGCTGGGGAATATGGTCGCGCCGTTCTTTGGCGGCATCACCGCCACCGCCGCGATTGCCCGCTCTGCCGCCAACGTCCGCGCTGGCGCGACCTCTCCCGTCTCGGCGGTAATTCACGCTATTCTGGTCATTCTGGCGCTACTGGTCTTAGCCCCGCTACTCTCCTGGCTGCCGCTTTCCGCGATGGCGGCGCTACTGCTGATGGTGGCATGGAATATGAGTGAAGCCCATAAAGTGGTGGATCTGTTACGCCATGCGCCGAAAGATGACATTATCGTTATGCTGCTGTGCATGTCATTAACGGTTCTGTTTGATATGGTCATCGCCATCAGCGTGGGGATTGTCCTTGCTTCCCTGCTGTTTATGCGCCGTATTGCGCGAATGACTCGACTTGCGCCGGTCAATGTCGATGTGCCTGAAGATGTGCTGGTGCTGCGTGTTATCGGTCCGCTCTTTTTCGCCGCGGCGGAAGGGCTGTTTACCGACCTTGAGTCACGTATTAAGGGCAAACGTATCGTCGTTCTGAAATGGGACGCAGTACCAGTGCTGGATGCAGGCGGGCTTGATGCTTTTCAGCGTTTTGTGAAGCGTCTGCCGGAGGGTTGCGAATTGCGTATCAGTAACCTGGAGTTCCAACCGCTGCGCACAATGGCGCGTGCCGGTATCAAACCCATTCCTGGACGTCTGACCTTCTTCCCGAACAGGACGGAGGCGTTAGCGGATTTACTCAGTTAATGGACAATGCCCGGTGGCGATAACGCTTACCGGGCCTGAACCGGTTAGCTATGACGACGATTGTCGCTACGGCGGCAACGTTTGTCATAGTGACGTACCCACTAATATTTGTCGCTCACCTGCTCATGCCCCCCTACACGAGCCCCCGCCAGCCAAAGAACTGCACCGACAAAAATGCTCAGTATTGCGCCATGCGCAAAAAATTGCGGCAAATTAAACTGCGGCAGTTGGTTTAAAATAGAGTAACCCACGCCGACAACCATCACGACCAGCCCCAACCCCATCAGCACGTTACCGAATAACGAAGCGTTTTTGCGTTTCATATGTCACCTCCGGAACTTTTGGGTTGTTTTTAGGAAATCCCCCTAAACTTTATGTGTAAAGTATAGACAACACTTCCATTTGTAAGTGCGGGTGCGATCACAAATGTAAAGTTTCATTTAACAAAACTTTACAAATAACACTCTGAACAGTTTACATTTTTAATAATCAATGCTGGCAATTATTTAATTTACTTCAGAGTGTCGCTGTGTTTTGTCAAGCGGGCAGACAGACAGTAAACTACGCGCCAGTCATGGATCTACTCAGGACAAAAAACGTGGCAATTAAATTGATTGTTGGTCTGGCGAATCCCGGCGCGGAATATGCCGCGACGCGACACAATGCAGGCGCATGGTACGTCGATTTACTGGCGGAGCGCCTGCGCGCGCCGTTGCGTGAAGAGCCTAAATTCTTTGGCTATACCTCACGCATCACGCTGGAAGGGGAAGATGTTCGCCTGCTGGTACCCACCACGTTCATGAACCTCAGTGGTAAAGCAGTTGGCGCAATGGCCAGTTTTTACCGTATTCAGCCGGACGAAATTCTGGTCGCTCACGACGAGCTGGATCTCCCGCCGGGCGTCGCGAAATTTAAACTTGGCGGCGGCCACGGCGGCCACAATGGTCTGAAAGACATCATCAGCAAGCTGGGCAATAATCCCAACTTTCACCGCTTACGCGTTGGAATTGGTCATCCAGGCGATAAAAATAAAGTTGTTGGTTTCGTGCTGGGTAAACCCCCTGTTTCTGAACAAAAATTAATTGATGAGGCCATTGACGAAGCGGCGCGCTGTACGGAATTGTGGTTCAAAGAGGGTCTGGCCAAAGCAACAAGCCGTTTGCATACCTTTAAGGCGCAATAACCAGTGATGTGCGGCATTTTTGCCGCACGCCGTGTATAATAGGCGAAGTTATTTCCATTTCTGCAATCTGTTTTCTATAACAGGTTGATTATTAAGATATTAAGGTGAGTTAAATCATGGGATTCAAATGCGGTATCGTCGGTCTGCCCAACGTCGGGAAATCCACCCTGTTCAACGCGCTGACAAAAGCCGGTATTGAAGCGGCAAACTTTCCGTTCTGCACTATCGAACCGAATACCGGTGTCGTGCCGATGCCCGATCCGCGTCTGGACCAGTTGGCTGAGATTGTTAAACCGCAACGCATTCTACCAACCACGATGGAGTTCGTGGATATCGCCGGTCTGGTAAAAGGCGCATCCAAAGGCGAAGGGTTGGGTAACCAGTTCCTGACCAATATCCGTGAAACCGAAGCTATCGGTCACGTGGTTCGCTGCTTTGAGAACGACAATATCATCCACGTGGCGGGTAAAGTAAATCCGGCAGAAGATATTGATGTTATCAATACCGAGCTGGCGCTGGCTGACCTCGATACCTGCGAGCGCGCGATCCATCGCGTACAGAAGAAAGCCAAAGGCGGCGATAAAGACGCCAAAGCGGAACTGGCCGCGCTGGAAAAATGCCTGCCGCACCTGGCCGAAGCGGGGATGCTGCGTTCGCTGGACCTGACGGACGAAGATAAAGCGGCTATCCGTTATTTAAGCTTCCTGACGCTGAAGCCGACAATGTATATCGCTAACGTCAATGAAGACGGTTTTGAAAATAACCCGTATCTGGACCAGGTTCGCGAAATCGCCGCGAAAGAAGGTTCGGTCGTGGTTCCGGTGTGTGCCGCCGTCGAAGCTGATATTGCTGAGCTGGATGATGACGAGCGTGACGAATTTATGGCTGAACTGGGTCTGGAAGAACCGGGGCTGAACCGCGTTATTCGCGCTGGTTATCGCCTGCTGAACCTCCAGACCTACTTCACCGCCGGGGTGAAAGAAGTTCGCGCATGGACCATTCCGGTTGGCGCAACCGCGCCGCAAGCAGCAGGTAAAATCCATACCGACTTCGAAAAAGGCTTTATCCGCGCTCAAACTATCGCCTTTGACGACTTTATTACCTATAAAGGTGAACAAGGCGCGAAAGAAGCCGGTAAGATGCGAGCGGAAGGCAAAGATTATATCGTTAAAGATGGCGATATAATGAACTTCCTGTTCAACGTCTAAGTAAAAATTGTTGTCTTATGAGGTTTTGCTGAATCTCATAAGAGGCAAAGAAACTCATAAAATCCACGCAGCCGCGTGGATTTTTTATTTCATAATATCTCAACTCATACTGACAGGCTCAATTAACGCAGAGCTAACAGGGTAAGTTTTTTTCTTAATTACCAGTCGACATTCACTGTATGATTATAAAAAGGATGCTGATCCTTTAGCGGCGTCTCATAACTTGGGATCGCATCATAATCATCTTTTCCCCGAACGGAATACCTTCCCGCTTCGATATCAAAACGATGTTTGAGCCATCCCGCAACATGACTTGCGAAAGCCTCTTTTCTTCTTAATGGCCAATCAACAGAAGCCAAATTAACATCTAATAAGTACCGCCCTTCTTTATTAACCTTGATCATTCCAGCCTGCAGTAACGCCCGTACCACCTGGGATTGGTTATCATGAATCCAGACCCAGGCATTTCCAAATTCCATTGCATAATTATCATTTAAAAAATCTTTTTTTGAATATAATTCACTTACATAATCATTGATAGAGTCAGCATAATTTTTTACTTTAGATGCAGATAAATCAAAAAAAGATTCAAATTCGAAAGTATTGTCATTAATATAGGATAGTAACGCACCCGGTTCCGAGAGCTGGGTCCATGATTGTAAACTCTCTACAGCTATAATGAATTTGAAAGTATTTCTTCCAATGACACCCCGGTCAATTAAAGTTAAAATATCGTGAGCTACGGTAGGGATATCTTCTGCAAACGGGACGATTATTCCCGCACCACTTATTTCGCTTGATCTAAAATCAAACCCTGGGGTACTTTCAATGTTTTCCGGAATACCATACTCTTTAATATGATTAAGGAATTTTTTAATATCGCCACGATATGGCCATCGCCATTCGCGTTCATGTGTCCAGTCAATCTTACCTGGAACATAAGTAACATATCTATATTGTTCAATCAGAGGAAGAGCCGTTTCATCAAGAATACGTTCCCCATATCTGCCTTGCGAGCATCGAGCATTGTTATGCTGATCCAACCCATATATGACTGGCCTTGCCCCATAATTAAACATTTGCTCTTTAGGTAAAACGATTGCATATAAACCAATATTTTCATTTCGTTCTAATCGGCGAACACCAGTTTCTAAATAAGCTGCAATCGGCATATCTGTAAAGCATACCACCGGGGAGTCACCATATACGGTTCGTTGTCCATTTCGGTATGACCAGGACGAGAAAATTTTATGACTGCGTAAAGATAATCTAAGTAAATATTTAGCATCAATGGAACATGCATGGTGCTGATTATTAAAACCACAGTGTTCAGGTAAATAAATATGGCTACCGGTCTCTAAATCAACGTCCCGAAAAAAATGAATCAAATAATCGGATAAGTCAAATCTGATGTTATTTTTCATGGGACGCCCTCTTTCAAACAGTCTCTTTTTTGCATTCCTTTAAAACCAGCACCATCATTTTATATAAAAATCATCACGAAGTATGCTTCTTTTAACGATGACATCAAATCCTCCCTCCTTTTGCATCAACTTACGTATCCCTGAAATGGCGAGACCAGGCTAAATCCACTTGAGGTTGCTCACTGAAAACCTCATCCCGGAACAAACTCAACCGCGCTTCCCCGCCACGGCCCTTTCGCCGAAAAACCGATAATGGGTATAAATATACCGCTATAAGCTATACCCACACACTTCACATTGTTTCTTATCGTTAATCCGATACGCTTTTTTCACATTATTTCTGGCGGTATACGTCGGTGCAAAGTGAATCGGGCTCGTTTCCGCGCTCGCGCGTAACACAATGATTTACCTTGCTGGCGGAACGTCAACGGACCCGCAAAAGCGCCTTATGCCCCTGGCGGAGCGTGGTGCAAAAAGGAGAAAAAATACGCGTTATGAATAACGAGGAGACCTTTTATCAAGCCATGCGTCGTAAGGGAGTGACCCGACGCAGCTTTCTCAAATTCTGTAGCCTTGCCGCCACATCGCTGGGACTGGGCGCCGGAATGACGCCAAAGATCGCCTGGGCGCTGGAGAATAAACCGCGGATTCCGGTGGTCTGGATTCATGGACTGGAATGCACCTGCTGTACCGAATCCTTTATCCGTTCCTCGCACCCGCTAGCCAAAGATGTGATCCTCTCGCTGATTTCCCTCGATTATGACGACACCCTGATGGCCGCCGCCGGCGCACAGGCCGAAGAAGTCTTTGACGATATTACCACTCGCTACGCCGGGAAATACATTCTGGCGGTGGAAGGCAATCCGCCGTTAGGAGAGCAAGGAATGTTCTGTATCAGCGGCGGCCGCCCGTTTATTGAAAAACTGAAGAAAGCCGCCGCGGGCGCCAGCGCTATTATCGCCTGGGGAAACTGCGCCTCCTGGGGTTGCGTCTAGGCCGCCCGCCCCAATCCGACCCAGGCAACGCCTATCGATAAAGTGATCACCGACAAGCCGATCGTGAAAGTCCCTGGATGTCCACCAATCCCGGATGTCATGAGCGCCATTATCACCTATATGGTGACGTTTGATCGTCTGCCGGAACTCGATCGCATGGGCCGTCCACTGATGTTCTATGGTCAGCGTATCCACGATAAATGCTACCGTCGCGCCCATTTTGATGCCGGTGAATTTGTCGAGAGCTGGGATGATGACGCCGCCCGCAAGGGATACTGCCTGTACAAGATGGGCTGTAAAGGGCCAACCACCTATAACGCCTGCTCCTCCACACGCTGGAATGACGGCGTCTCCTTTCCTATCCAGTCCGGTCACGGATGTCTGGGATGTTCAGAAAATGGTTTCTGGGATCGCGGCTCGTTTTATAGCCGCGTGGTGGATATTCCCCAGATGGGTACCCATTCAACCGCCGATACGGTGGGGCTGACCGCGCTGGGCGTGGTCGCTGCGGGCGTTGGCGGTCACGCTGTCGCCAGCGCGCTCAACCAACGTAAACGCCACAAACAACAGTTAGCGCAAGCCGAACAACAGCCGGACAATGAGGATAAACAGGCATGAGTAACCAGTATCAAACCCAGGGTTATACCGTTAACGACGCCGGCCGTCGTCTGATCGTGGACCCGATTACCCGCATCGAAGGGCATATGCGCTGCGAAGTGAACATTGATGAGCAAAACGTCATTACCAATGCCGTTTCCTGCGGCACGATGTTCCGCGGGCTGGAGATCATTCTGCAAGGCCGTGACCCACGTGACGCCTGGGCGTTTGTTGAACGTATTTGTGGTGTCTGTACCGGGGTACATGCTCTGGCGTCGGTGTACGCTATCGAAGATGCGATTGGTATCCAGGTACCGGATAACGCCAATATTATACGTAACATCATGCTGGCTACGTTGTGGTGCCACGATCATTTGGTCCATTTTTATCAGTTAGCCGGCATGGACTGGATTGATGTTCTGAATGCGCTGAAAGCCGATCCACGCGCCACCTCGCAGCTGGCGCAAAGCCTTTCCGCCTGGCCGATGTCATCGCCGGGCTACTTCTTTGACGTACAAAATCGATTGAAGAAATTTGTCGATGGCGGCCAGCTTGGGATATTCCGTAACGGCTATTGGGGACATCCACAGTACAAACTGTCGCCAGAGGCTAATCTGATGGGTTTTGCCCACTATCTTGAAGCCCTCGACTTCCAGCGCGAGATCGTCAAAATCCATACCATATTTGGCGGTAAGAACCCCCATCCTAACTGGATCGTCGGCGGGATGCCGTGCGCGATCAATCTCGATCAAAGCGGCGCGGTCGGGGCTATCAATATGGAGCGCCTCAACCTGGTGCAGTCGATCATCACCCGCACCGCCGACTTCATTAACAACGTGATGGTTCCGGACGCGCTGGCTATCGGCCAGTTCAATAAAGCATGGAGTCAAATTGGCACCGGTCTGTCGGATAAATGCGTGCTGAGCTACGGCGCATTTCCGGACATTGCCAACGACTTCAGCCAGCAAAGCCTGTTAATGCCGGGCGGCGCGGTGGTCAATGGCGATTTTAAAAATGTCATGCCGGTAGATTTGGCCGATCCGCAGCAGATACAGGAGTTTGTGGATCATGCCTGGTACCGCTATCCGGACGATCGGCTGGGCCGTCATCCTTTTGACGGCATTACCGATCCCTGGTACAACCCGGGTGATGTCAAAGGCAGCGATACGCATATCCAGCAGCTCAACGAGCAGGAACGCTACTCCTGGATTAAAGCGCCGCGCTGGCGGGGTCATGCCATGGAAGTCGGCCCGCTTGCCCGAACGCTTATCGCGTATCACAAAGGGGATGCCGCCACCATAGAGTCGGTAGATCGCATGATGTCTGCCCTTAAACTGCCGCTCTCCGGTATCCAGTCTACGCTTGGCCGTATTTTATGCCGCGCGCACGAAGCGCAATGGGCCGTCGGTAAGCTGCAGTATTTTTTCGACAGGCTTATGACCAACCTGAAAAACGGCGACCTGGCCACCGCCAATACCGAGAAATGGGAACCGGCCAGTTGGCCGCAGCACTGCCGCGGCATCGGTTTTACCGAAGCGCCTCGTGGAGCGTTGGGACACTGGGCGTCAATCCGCGATCAGAAGATTGAACTCTATCAGTGCGTAGTCCCCACCACCTGGAACGCCAGCCCACGCGATCCTAAAAAACAGATCGGCGCCTATGAAGCGGCATTGATGGGAACGCAAATGGCGATTCCCGACCAACCGTTAGAAATCCTGAGGACGCTGCACAGCTTCGACCCCTGCCTCGCCTGTTCAACCCACGTGCTCGGCGACGACGGCAGCGAACTGATTGCCGTCCAGGTACGCTAAGCGTTAAGGAAAAGAACGATGACTGGAAAGCTATCTCCACGCGTCGGGGAGGCGCGTGATACTGCCGTCAGCCACTATGTGTTTGAAGCGCCGGTACGCCTGTGGCACTGGCTAACGGTGGCCTGCATGTTGGTACTGATGGTAACAGGCTACTTCATTGGCCGACCGCTGCCGTCGGTGAGTGGCGAGGCGACCTATCTGTTTTACATGGGCTATATCCGGCTGATCCACTTTGCCGCCGCGATGATCTTTATCGTGTTACTGCTGGGGCGAATTTATTGGGCCTGTGTCGGCAACCGCTATTCGCGAGAGCTGTTTATCGTCCCGGTCTGGCGTCGCAGTTGGTGGCAAGGCGCTTTCTCCGTGGTCCGCTGGTATCTGTTTCTGGAGAAAAAACCGGGGAGCGACATCGGACATAATCCTATCGCGCAGGCCGCGATGTTCGGCTATTTCCTGTTATCGGTATTTATGATCCTCACCGGTTTCGCTCTGTTTGGCGAGCATAGCCAGTATGCCATCTTTGCGCCGTTCCGCTATGTGGTTGAATTTTTCTACTGGACCGGCGGCAACTCCATCGATATTCACAGCTGGCACCGACTGGGCATGTGGCTGATCGCCGCCTTCATCGTCGGGCACGTTTACCTCGCTATCCGGGAAGACATTATGTCCGACGATACGGTGATCTCCACCATGATCAATGGCTATCGCAGCCACAAATTCCCCAAACCGCACGACAAGGAGCCCTCATGAATGCGCAACGTGTAGTGGTGATGGGATTAGGAAACCTGCTGTGGGCCGATGAAGGATTCGGTATCCGGGTCGCGGAGCGTTTGTATGCCCGATATCACTGGCCTGAAGAGGTAGAAATTGTGGACGGCGGTACGCAAGGGCTAAACCTGTTAGGTTATGTTGAGCAAGCCAGCCATCTCCTGCTCCTTGACGCGATCGATTACGGCCTGGCGCCGGGCAGCCTGCGAACCTATGCCGGCGAGAAAATCCCCGCGTATCTCAGCGCCAAAAAAATGAGCCTGCATCAAAACAGTTTTTCCGAAGTTCTGGCGCTGGCCGACATCCGCGGGCATCTGCCCTGTCACATTGCGCTGGTCGGCCTGCAACCGGCGCTACTGGACGACTACGGCGGTAGCCTGAGCGAAATAGCTCGCAGCCAGCTACCGGCGGCAGAACAGGCCGCCCTGGCGCAACTGGCCGCCTGGGGGATCGTACCGCAGGCAAATGAGGTCGCACGCTGCCTGAACTATAAATGCCTGTCGATGGAAAATTATGAGGGAGTGCGCATACGTCAGTATCAGACACGTCTGGAGGGCAAAAGAAGTGGCGAATGACACCCCGTTCTCTGCGCTATGGCAACGCCTGTTAACCCGTGGATGGCAACCGGTAGAGGCTTCCACGGTAGACGACTGGATCAAACGGATTGGAGATGGCGTCATCCTGTTAAGTAGCGATCCGCGGCGTACGCCGGAAGTCAGCGATAACCCGGTGATGATTGCCGAACTCCTGCGTGAGTTCCCGCAGTTTGACTGGCAGGTGGCGGTGGCCGACCTTGAACAAAGCGAAACTATCGGCGATCGCTTTAATGTACGTCGGTTTCCGGCGACGTTGGTTTTTACAGACGGCGAGCTACGCGGCGCGCTCAGCGGCATTCATCCCTGGGCTGAACTGCTCACGCTGATGCGTTCGATGGTTGACACTCCCGCAGCGCAGGAGACAGCACAATGAGCAACGCCTTTTTTCATCTGCTGGGGCCAGGCACGCAGCCTGATGACGCCAGTTTCTCGATGAATCCCCTACCGCTCACCTGTCAGGTCAATGGCGACCCAAGTATGGCGGCGCTGGAACGCTGCGCTCACAGCCCGGCGGTGATGGCATTGTTGACCGATCTGCGAGGTCAGCTTGCCCGGCGCATCCCGGAAGTCGGCGACGTGCTGGGATGGGAGTTATCTCCCCTGAATGCCGATGATCTCTCATTCCTCAATACGCTATTGGGCGAAGGCGAAGTCTCGGTACGCATTCAGCATCCGGACGGGAGTGAAAGCGAGATCCAGGAGACCATCTTCTGCGGCCTGTGGCGGGTACGCCATCTGCATAACCGACGTCTGCTGACGGATCGTCTGGAAGCGGGTAGCGCGCCCCTGACATTGTGGCAAGCGGCGACTGCCGATACGCTGCCTGACGACTCTCTGCTGCCTCCGCCTGTCGCTGGCCTGATGAATGGACTGCCGCTGGCCCATGAGTTATTGGCGCACGTACGCGATCCGGCGTTGCAACCTCACAGCATCAATTTGACCCAACTGCCGCTCAGCGAGGCCGATCGTCTTTTTCTGGCGCGTTTATGCGGACACGGGAACATCCAGATTCGCATCTCCGGGTATGGCGAAAGCCAAATCAACGCCACAGCATTGCGCCATCTCTGGCATGTGCGCTGTCTGGACGCCCTTAAAGGGCCGTTGCTCGATAGCTATGAGATTTGTCCTTTGCCGGAGCTGGTACTGGCGGCCCCGGAAGATCTGGCCGATTCGCGCCAGCGCCTGGATGAAGTCTGCCGATGGCTGGAGACGCGCTAGCGCTCTCAACAGGAACGTCACCGGTGTCCGGTATTGATTAGCTTTTTACTCTCTTTCTGCCTACAGGAGTTAGCATGTGGGATGTCATTGACTTATCGCGCTGGCAGTTTGCGCTGACCGCGCTGTATCACTTTTTATTTGTTCCTCTTACGCTTGGGCTGATTTTTTTGCTGGCCGTCATGGAGACGATCTATGTGGTGACGGGGAAAACCGTCTACCGCGATATGACGCGTTTCTGGGGCAAGCTCTTCGGGATCAATTTTGCTCTCGGTGTGGCTATCGGCCTGACCATGGAGTTTCAGTTCGGGACTAACTGGTCGCTCTATTCCAACTATGTGGGCGATATCTTCGGCGCGCCGCTGGCGATGGAAGCGTTACTGGCCTTCTTTCTCGAATCCACTTTTGTCGGCCTGTTCTTTTTCGGCTGGCAGCGGCTGAATAAATACCAACACCTGCTGGTCACCTGGCTGGTGGCCTTCGGCTCCAATATTTCAGCATTATGGATTCTGAATGCCAATGGCTGGATGCAGTATCCTACCGGCGCTCATTTCAACATCGATACGTTACGGATGGAAATGAGCAGCTTCAGCGATCTGGTCTTTAACCCGGTGAGCCAGGTGAAATTCGTCCATACCGTCATGTCCGGTTATGTCACCGGCGCCATGTTTATTATGTCTATCAGCGCCTTGTATCTGCTACGTGGCCGCGAGCGTGAGGTGGCCTTGCGCTCGTTTGCTATCGGCTCAGTATTCGGCACCCTGGCCATTCTGGGAACCCTGCAACTGGGCGACAGTTCGGCCTACGAGGTCGCCCAAATTCAGCCGGTGAAACTGGCGGCGATGGAAGGCGAATGGCAAACCGAACCCGCGCCCGCGCCGTTTCATCTGATTGCCTGGCCGCAGCAGGAACAGGAGCGTAATGCATTTGCCGTGAAGATCCCTGCTCTGCTGGGTATTCTGGCCACCCATTCGCTGGATACGCCGGTTCCGGGGTTAAAAAACCTGATGGACGACGCTCTGCCGCGCCTGAAGCGTGGCCGGGAGGCCTGGCTACTCATGCAGGAGATAGCGCAAGGCAATCGCTCGCCGCAGGTACTGAATGCGTTTCACGCCGTTGAGGGCGATCTGGGGTACGGCATTCTGCTGGCGAAATATGCCCCGGATATGAACCATGTGACGCCGGAGCAGTATCGTGCGGCCCAGCGTGGCGCTATTCCTCAGGTGGCGCCGGTGTTCTGGAGTTTCCGTATTATGGTCGGCTGCGGTTCGCTGCTGTTAGTGGTGATGTTGATTGCGTTGATACAGACGCTGCGAATGCGTATCGACCAGCATCGCTGGGTATTGCGTATGACGCTGTGGAGCCTGCCGTTACCGTGGATTGCCATTGAAGCCGGTTGGTTTATGACGGAGTTTGGCCGTCAGCCCTGGGCGATTCAGGACATTCTGCCGACCTGGTACGCTCACTCCGCGCTGACGCCGGGCCAGTTGGCCTTCTCAATGGGGCTTATCCTCGGACTTTACACCCTGTTTTTAATCGCGGAAGTCTATCTGATGCAGAAGTACGCGCGTCTTGGGCCGAGCGCCATGCAACATCAACAACAAGCGCAACAACAGGGATAAAGGAGACAATCATGTTGGATTATGAAACGTTGCGGTTCATTTGGTGGCTGCTGATCGGCGTCATCCTAGTGGCATTTATGGTAACTGACGGGTTTGATATGGGTGTCGGTTGCCTGCTCCCGCTGATAGCGCGCAACGATGACGAACGCCGGGTATTGATCAATAGCGTCGGCGCCCACTGGGAAGGAAACCAGGTATGGTTGATTCTCGCGGGCGGGGCATTATTCGCCGCCTGGCCACGGGTCTATGCCGCCGCGTTTTCCGGTTTTTATGTGGCGATGATCCTGGTGCTGTGTGCCCTCTTCCTTCGCCCGCTGGCCTTTGATTATCGGGGTAAAATCGCCAATGCCCGCTGGCGCGCGCTGTGGGATACCGGTCTGGTTATCGGCAGCCTGGTGCCCCCCGTTGTATTCGGCATCGCGTTCGGCAACCTGTTTTTAGGCGTGCCGTTTGCCTTCACGCCGCAGCTTCATGTTGACTATTTTGGCACCTTCTGGCAGTTACTCTCGCCCTTTGCCCTACTGTGTGGATTATTGAGTCTGTCGTTGGTGATTATGCAAGGAGGCGTCTGGTTACAGTTGAAAACGGAGGGCGTTATTCGTCAACGGGCTCTGTCGGCCACCCGCCACAGCGCGCTGCTGATCGTGATCTGCTTCCTGCTGGCCGGTTACTGGCTGTGGGCCGGCGTTGATGGCTTTGTCTTACTCACGCAGGATGCCAACGGCCCTTCCAATCCGCTCTTAAAAGGCGTGGCGATACTCCCTGGCGCATGGATGAACCACTTTATACGCTCGCCGCTACTGCTCATCATCCCGTTGCTCGGTATGATCCTGCCGATTCTGGCTTTCTATGCCTGCCTTCGCGGTCAGACTATTCGTGGATTTCTGTTCGCTTCCCTGACCCAGGCCTGCGTCATCTTTACCGCCGGCATAACGCTATTTCCTTTTGTGATGCCGTCGAGTGTTAGTCCTCTCTCCAGCCTGACGGTGTGGGACAGCACCTCCAGCCAGATGACGCTCGAAATCATGCTGGTGATTGTGCTGATTTTTCTGCCAATCGTACTGCTCTATACGCTGTGGAGCTATTACAAAATGTTGGGGCGTATCAACCTGGAGACCCTCCGCCGCAACGATCATGAACTTTATTAGGGAGCGAGAGCGATGTGGTATTTACTGTGGTTTGTCGGCATTCTGCTGATGTGCTCACTGTCGACGCTGGTGCTGGTGTGGCTTGAGTCGCGTCAACAATAAAGAGGTAAACCGGGGTCAGAGCCGTCTGACTCCGGTTATTTTTATCTTTTTACGCGCCTGGCGAAGACGTTTCCCCGCCGACAGGACGACATAACATTGATACATGTCGTTATCATAATCTTTACTTTTAGAGGTGCGTCATAATTATGACAAATAGCCGCCTTGCACATATCACGCATATTTAAGCAATTAATTGCATAATTAGCGATATATCACCTCTTATAGCGGATAGTTAACCACTTCTCATCCAAAATCATAACGAAAATCCAACTGCCTGCCATTTTTGATCTGAGTTAATTGTTTAAAAAAAGTGTTAAATTTATCGCTACATGGTGTGATCTACTATGTACCACGGTCAATTAAAGAACATATTACTTTTATCACTAAGGTTTATCATGGATAAGTTATCTTACGCTTCAGATAGCAGCACATCTGCCTGGAATACCTACCTGCAACAAATCGAGCGTGTGGCCCCTTATCTGGGCGAGTTATCCCCCTAGGTGGATACTCTGCGCCACCCAAAACGCGCTCTGATCGTCGATATTCCGGTACAAATGGATGATGGCACTATTCGTCATTTCGAAGGATATCGCGTGCAGCACAACCTCTCCCGAGGTCCGGGTAAAGGCGGTGTTCGCTACCATCCTGACGTTGATCTCAATGAAGTGATGGCCCTGTCAGCATGGATGACCATCAAATGTGCCGCGCTGAATCTGCCGTACGGCGGCGCCAAAGGCGGCATCCGCGTCGATCCGTTCTCGCTGTCGGAAGGTGAACTGGAGCGTTTGACCCGCCGCTATACCAGCGAGATCGGCATTATCATCGGGCCGCAGAAAGATATTCCTGCGCCGGATGTCGGCACCAACGGTAAAGTGATGGCCTGGATGATGGATACGTATTCCATGAATCATGGCACGACGGTCACTGGCGTCGTCACCGGTAAGCCTATCCATCTTGGCGGTTCGCTGGGTCGTGAAAAGGCGACGGGGCGCGGCGTTTTCGTCAGCGGGCTGGAAGCCGCGCGTCGGGCGAATATCGCCGTTGAAGGCGCTCGCGTTGCGGTTCAGGGTTTTGGTAACGTCGGCAGCGAAGCCGCGCGTCTGTTTGCAGGCGCTGGCGCCCGTGTCGTGGCGATTCAGGATCATACCGCGACGCTGTTTAACGCCACCGGTATTGACATGAAGGCGCTCACGGCATGGCAGACAGAACACAAACAGATAGCCGGTTTCCCGGGCGCGGAAACTATCGCCAGCGATGCGTTCTGGCGTCTGGAGATGGATATTCTGATCCCGGCGGCGCTTGAAGGCCAGATAACTCGTCAGCGCGCGGAAGCCCTGACGTGTAAGCTGGTGCTGGAAGGGGCTAACGGCCCGACCTATCCGGATGCTGATGATGTTCTGGCCAGCCGTGGTATCCTTGTGGTGCCTGACGTGGTCTGTAACGCAGGCGGCGTAACCGTCAGCTACTTCGAATGGGTACAAGATATGGCCAGCTTCTTCTGGAGCGAAGAAGAGATCAACGCGCGCATGGACAAAATCATGACCGACGCGATCGTCCATGTCTGGGAGAAAGCGGCTGAGAAATCCTGTTCTCTGCGCACCGCAGCCTATATTGTCGCCTGTGAGCGCATTCTGCTGGCCCGTAAAGATCGCGGTATCTATCCAGGTTAAGGCGACAAATCATTGCGCTAAAATCCACGTCCCGGCGTGGATTTTTTGTCTGTATACCCCGTTTTCCACGCGCGCGCCGATAAATTCTGTCTCAATAAAATGTCTGTTTGTTCGCAAAATAGCGGTTCAATCACGCGTATCTGGTCATCGTAGACTAAGGTTTTGTCATGGTAAATGCCGTTGGCTTTGGCTCACTGCTAAGGAGATAACTTGATGATACCCCCAGAGATTCGCCGTTCTGTTCTACTACAGAAAGCCATAAAACTGGCGCTGGCAGGGACGCTGCTGACGTTTGCATCGTTTTCGGCGACTGCCGCAGACCCGTCTTCCGACACTGAAACTCCGCAGCCGCCGGATATTTTGCTTGGCCCGCTCTTTAATGATGTCCAGAATGCAAAACTCTTCCCCGATCAGAAAACCTTTGCTGACGCCATACCTAATAGCGATCCGCTCATGATTCTTGCGGATTATCGTATGCAGCGGAACTAGTCCGGCTTCGATTTGCGTCATTTTGTTGATGTTAACTTCACCCTGCCGAAAGCGGGTGAAAAATATGTCCCGCCTGCCGGGCAATCATTGCGTGAACATATTGATGGCCTGTGGCCGGTGCTGACCCGTTCAACTAAAAACGTCGAAAAGTGGGACTCGCTCTTGCCGTTGCCTGAATCCTATGTCGTACCGGGTGGGCGATTCAGGGAGATTTACTACTGGGACAGCTACTTTACGATGCTGGGGCTGGCGGAAAGCGGGCACTGGGATAAGGTGGCGGATATGGTAGCGAACTTTGGTTACGAAATTGACGCCTGGGGGTATATTCCTAACGGCAACCGTACCTACTACCTGAGTCGTTCACAGCCGCCTTTCTTTGCGTTTATGGTTGAATTACTGGTGCAACATGAAGGTGACGATGCGCTGAAAGAATACCTGCCGCAACTGCAAAAAGAGTACGCCTACTGGATGGAGGGCGTTGAGACATTGCAGCCAGGGCAACAAAACCAACGCGTCGTCAAACTGGAGGACGGCAGCGTTCTCAACCGCTACTGGGACGATCGGGATACGCCCCGCCCTGAATCCTGGGTTGAAGATATCGCTACCGCCAAAAGCAACCCCAGCCGCCCGGCAACGGAGATCTATCGAGACCTCCGATCTGCTGCCGCCTCCGGCTGGGATTTCAGCTCCCGCTGGATGGATAATCCGCAGCAGCTCAGTACCATTCGTACCACCACGATTGTCCCTGTCGATCTTAACGCTCTGCTGTATCAGCTGGAGAAAACCCTCGCCCGCGCCAGCGCTGCGGCGGGCGATCGGGCCAAAGCCTCGCAATATGACGCGCTGGCCAACGCGCGGCAAAAAGCCATTGAAATGCATCTGTGGAATAACAAAGAGGGTTGGTATGCCGACTACGATCTGCAGAACAATAAAATCCGTGACCAACTCACCGCTGCCGCGCTGTTCCCGCTCTATGTAAACGCCGCCGCGAAAGATCGCGCCGCGAAAGTGGCAGCGGCGGCCCAGGCGCATCTGCTACAGCCTGGCGGGCTGGCTACCACCTCGGTTAAAAGCGGACAGCAGTGGGATGCGCCAAATGGCTGGGCGCCGTTACAATGGGTCGCTGCCGAAGGATTGCAAAATTATGGGCAGGATGACGTGGCAATGGAAGTCACCTGGCGCTTTTTAACCAATGTGCAGCACACCTACGATCGCGAGAAAAAACTGGTCGAAAAATATGACGTCAGCAGTACCGGAACCGGCGGTGGCGGCGGCGAATATCCCCTTCAGGACGGCTTTGGCTGGAGCAACGGCGTGACGCTGAAAATGCTCGATCTGATTTGTCCGCAGGAAAAACCGTGCGATAGCGTACCGTCTACTCGTCCGGCATCGTTAAGCGCAACGCCGACAAAAACGCCGTCTGCAGCGACGCAGTAACGCGTGTTTATAGTAGGTTGACCCGGCGCTGACCGGGTCAACGCTTACACGTTCTGCAGCGGTTAGCCGCGTCGCAGAAGGCGGAAAATCACCAGCACCACAATCGCGCCCACCACGGCGACCAGGAAACTGTGCAGATTAAAGCCGCTGATACTGCCGCCAATACCAAACATCGTCGCCAGCCATCCGCCAACGACCGCCCCGACGATACCGAGAATACAGGTCAGGATAAATCCCCCGCCATCGCGCCCCGGCATAAGCAATTTGGCGATAACGCCGGCAATCAAACCAAAAACAATCCAGGCGATAATTCCCATTTGCGAACCCTCTTTCCAGTAAAAACGTTTTAAGTATAGGCAAAGTCGAGCGTCGCATTTCTGAACACTGATTTATCTCGCGGACATAAAAATTTATTTATCGCTATTAAGTTCTTTCTACTGATGCCGATAACCCAACGATAGTCTGCGTATCAGGGGTTATTTCGTGTGAGTGGTTACAATGAGCAGTTCCTGAAAAAAAATCCATTAGCGATATTAGGCGTGCTACGGGATTTAAATAAAAATCAGGTTCCACTGCGTATTTCATGGGCGCATGGTCAATTCATTAGTAAAATTTTGGCGGTAGCCCCGGAAAAACTCATCGTGGATTACGGCAGCCAGGAATATAAAAATAGCGCCGTATTACGCGCCGGGCAGGTAGCCATTATCGCAGAAACACAAGGCGCAAAAGTCGAGTTCACGTTGCCGCAACTCGTTACAGGTGAATATCAGCGGCTGCCGGCCTTTATCACGCCCCTGCCGTCATCACTGTGGTTTGTCCAGCGCCGGGAGTATTTTCGCATTGGCGCGCCGCTGTATCCGCCTTATTACGGCGTCACCACGCTACCGGACACCCGTACGTTACGTTTTCGCCTGTTTGATCTTTCCCTGGGCGGCATGGGCGCGCTACTGGAATCCGCCATCCCCGACGGACTAATCGAAGGCGCACGCTTTTCGCAGGTTGAACTGAACATGGGGCCATGGGGGATTCTTCACGTTGACGCCCAGCTTCTCGCCATCAGCGAGCGTAAGGTGATTGATGGGAAAAATGAAACGATCACCACTCCCCGCCTGAGCTTTCGTTTCCTTAACGTTAGCCCGGCGGTGGAGCGGGAGTTGCAGCGGATTATTTTTTCGCTTGAGCGCGACGCCCGAGAAAGAGCGAATAAAGTGCGAGAATAATCTTCACGCTAAACTACATGGCGTCCAGCGCCTGCTGAAGCTTCCAGATATAGCGCGGCGCCTGCGGCGCGGGATGATTATCAACAACATGTTCAAAAAACTCGTCAGCATCCAGATCGTTAATTTTTTCTATCGCCTTCTTCCTGTCGGATGAAAAAGTACGCAATAACGCGCCTGCGCCGTTAGCATAAGAGACGACCAGCGCATATTGCATCACCTGCGGATCTTTGATGCCGGCCAGCGGCCCATTTTCCAGAATGCTCAGATACGCCGCGCCCATTGAGATGTTACGCTCAGGGTTTTTCAGCTCGCTGGTGGTCGGTTCGCCACGCCAGCCCATACGACGGTAAACGTCGCGCCCGGAAGTCGACGCCTTTAACTGCATCAGGCCAATCGCATTGGACTTACTGACCGCGTTAGGGTTGCCGCCGGATTCAATGGCGATAATCGCGGTGATTAAATGTGGATCAACCCCCCATGCCGCCCCGGCTTTTTCACTGATGGGCATCCACTGCATCGCACGCTTTACAGGCACTTCGGCATTCCACGGTGGATTCCTGTAATCCTGTTTTGAGCTACAGCCAGCCAGTATTACTACCAAAAAAGCAAACCATCTTAATTTCACGTCATCTATCCTTATAGCCGTAACTTATCTGCCGAAGAGGTTATACCGCCCCGGCCAGGTACTTAGGTTGCCTCCCTGGTGCGCATCCAGAAACGTCGCACAACGAGGGACATCGCCTAATATATGCGGCATGATATACATTTGCATTCTATTGTCAGCAAGGAATTACCATGTCTCTGTTTCATTTAATCGCCCCCTCGGGCTACTGTATTAACCAACAGGCCGCGTTACGCGGCGTTCAGCGCCTGACTGACGCGGGTCATCAGGTGGAGAATGACGAGGTGATTCGTCGCCGCTATCAGCGTTTTGCCGGTACGGACGCGGAACGGCTGGCCGATGTTAATTCGCTGGCCTCGCTAACTTCGCCGGATACGATCGTCATGCCGGTTCGCGGCGGCTATGGCGCCAGCCGCTTGCTGGATCGTATCGACTGGCAGGCGCTCGCCTCCCGGCAACAGCGCGATCCCTTACTGATTTGCGGTCATAGCGATTTTACGGCGATTCAGGCTGGACTACTGGCGCAGGCCAATGTCATCACCTTTAGCGGTCCTATGCTGGCGGCAAATTTTGGCGCCGAAACGCTGAATACGTTCACCGAGCAACATTTCTGGCTGGCGCTACGCAAGGCGCAATTTACCGTAGAGTGGCAAGGCGACGGCCCTCAGTGCGACGTACAGGGCACCTTATGGGGCGGAAATCTGGCGATGTTGATTTCCCTTATCGGTACGCCCTGGATGCCGACTATCGATAAAGGAATTTTAGTGCTGGAAGATGTCAATGAGCATCCTTTCCGGGTGGAGCGTATGCTTTTGCAACTGGAGTACGCCGGAATTCTAAACCGTCAGAGCGCCATCGTTCTCGGCAGCTTTAGCGGCGCGGCGCCCAACGAGTATGACGCCGGCTATTCTCTGGAGAGCGTCTACGCGTTTTTACGTTCCCGTCTGTCCGTTCCGCTGATTACCGGTCTCGACTTCGGGCATGAACAGCGTACGGTGACGCTCCCTATCGGGGCAAACGCAACGCTTAAAAATACGCGCCAGGGGACTCAACTCACTTTATCTGGTCATCCTACGCTGCAATTGTAAAAAAAGTCCCCGACAGGCTAAGTAAAACGCTGCCCTGGCCGTTATTATGTTAATGTTAAATAATACGAAGTCGTGTGAGTCAGGAGATATAAAACGTTGGATGCTGCAACAATTATTAGTCTATTTATTTTAGGTTCCATCCTTGTAACCAGCAGTATCCTGTTAAGTTCATTCTCATCGCGACTGGGTATCCCGATTCTGGTCATTTTCCTCGCCATTGGGATGTTAGCGGGTGTGGATGGCATTGGCGGTATTCCTTTCGATAATTATCCTTTCGCTTATATGGTCAGTAACCTGGCGCTGGCGATTATTTTACTCGATGGCGGCATGCGCACCCAGGCCAGCTCTTTCCGGGTAGCGCTGGGCCCCGCGCTGTCGCTGGCGACGCTCGGCGTACTGATCACGTCGGGGTTAACAGGTATGATGGCCGCCTGGCTGTTTCATCTGGATCTTATCGAAGGTCTGCTTATCGGCGCGATAGTCGGTTCCACTGACGCCGCAGCGGTCTTTTCTCTGCTTGGCGGCAAAGGGCTAAACGAACGTGTAGGCTCCACGCTGGAGATCGAATCGGGAAGTAACGACCCGATGGCCGTTTTTTTGACCATTACATTAATTGAGATGATCCAGAAACATGAAACCGGCCTGGACTGGATGTTTGCCGTCCATATTATCCAGCAGTTCGGTCTCGGTATTGTTTTTGGCCTCGGCGGCGGTTACCTGCTACAGCAGATGATCAACCGTATTTCTCTGCCCAGCGGCCTGTATCCGATGCTGGCGCTCAGCGGCGGTATTCTGATTTTTGCTTTGACGACCGCGCTTGAAGGCAGCGGCATTCTCGCGGTCTATCTGTGCGGATTCCTGTTAGGAAACCGTCCGATTCGCAACCGTTACGGCATCCTGCAAAACTTTGACGGACTGGCCTGGCTGGCGCAGATCGCCATGTTCCTGGTCCTGGGACTGCTGGTGACGCCTTCCGATCTGTGGCCGATTGCCGTCCCTGCGCTTATTCTCTCTATCTGGATGATTTTCTTCGCCCGCCCATTGTCGGTATTTACCGGCCTGCTGCCTTTTCGCGGCTTCAATCTTCGGGAGCGCATTTTCATCAGTTGGGTCGGACTGCGCGGCGCGGTGCCGATTATTCTCGCCGTTTTCCCGATGATGGCCGGGCTTGAAAACGCTCGCCTGTTCTTTAATGTCGCTTTCTTTGTGGTACTGGTGTCGCTGCTCCTGCAGGGAACATCGCTGTCATGGGCGGCGAAGAGAGCCAAAGTGGTCGTGCCTCCGGTTGGCTGGCCAGTATCGCGCGTGGGGCTTGACATCCATCCTGATAATCCGTGGGAACAATTCATCTATCAGTTGAGCGCCGACAAATGGTGCGTCGGCGCGGCGTTGCGCGACCTGCATATGCCGAACGAAACCCGCATTGCCGCGCTATTTCGCAATAATGAACTGTTTCACCCCACGGGTAGCACTCGCCTGCAGGAAGGCGACGTACTCTGCGTGATTGGCCGGGAGCGCGATCTGCCAGCGCTGGGCAAATTGTTTAGCCAGTCGCCGCCGGTTTCGTTAGATCAGCGTTTCTTTGGCGATTTTATCCTCGAAGCGAACGCGAAATTCGCCGACGTGGCGCTTATCTACGGGCTGGAAGAAGGAACGGAATACCGGGATAAACAACAAACCCTCGGTGAAATCATACAGCAGCTGCTGGGCGCTGCGCCGGTCGTTGGCGATCAGGTGGAGTTTGGCGGCATGATTTGGACGGTAGCTGAAAAAGAAGATAACGTGGTACGCAAGATTGGGGTACGCGTCGCCGAAGACGAAGCAGAATAAGGTCGCCGGACAACGTCGACCCGCCCCCGGTGGACCGGTCGACGCCTTAGCCTGAGTTAGGTTACGTTGTCACAAACGGCACGCGCGGCGCTACGGCGCACAGTAGCCCATAGCCCAGCGTGCCTGCCGCAGAGGCGACATCATCGACCTTAATTTCTTTGCCCCATAATTCAACCGGCGTGCCGATTCCCGCCTGCGGACACGGCGTCAAATCCACCGCCAGCATATCCATTGAAACGGTGCCTACTGTTCTGGTACGGATACCGTCCACCAGCACGGGCGTCCCGGTCGGCGCATGGCGTGGATAGCCATCGGCATAACCCGCCGCGACGATGCCAATGCGTTGTTCCTGAGTCACAGAATACCCTCCGCCATAGCCTACTCTTTCACCCGCGCTCAGCGTCTGCACGCCAATAATTTCGCTACTCAGCGTCATCACGGGTTTTAGTCCGGTATCGGCAATATCCCGCCACTGTCCTGACGGCGACGCGCCGTACAAAATAATGCCCGGCCTGACCCAGTCATAATGCGCCTGGGGATGCCACAGCGTCGCTGCCGAATTTGATAACGAGTATGCACACTGCAGGCCTTCTGTCGCCAGCGCAATACGTCTCATCGCCTCCCCGATACCTTCCGGATGATCGGCCTGAGCAAAATGTGACATCAGGGTCATTTCACCGACATTGCGCATTGCCCGCAATTGCTGCCAGACGGTCTGCGCCCGCTCAGGCTGAAAACCGAGTCGGTTCATACCGCTGTTGACTTTGACATAGATATCCAGCGGCGCGTTAAGCCGCGCATTTTGCAGCGCTTTCAACTGCCAGTTACTGTGGATGCAGGTGGTCAGCCGATAAGTGTCATACGCCTCCAGGTCTTGCGCATGGAAAAACCCCTCCAGCATCAATATCGGCCCTTTCCACCCGCGCTCACGCAGGGTAATCGCCTCTTCAAGGTTGAGCATAGCGAAACCATCTGTGGCGCCCAGCGCGCTCCAGACGCGTTCAATACCGTGGCCGTAGGCGTTAGCTTTCACTACCGACCAGACGCGCGCCTCCGGGGCCGCCCGGCGCACAATAGCCAAATTTTGTTTCATTACCTGTAAATCAAGGCTGGCCTGTATAGGGCGGGTCATTTCACTTCCTTTATCAGTTATGCGCGCTATGCAAACGTTGCGGGCGGGTGGGCGTAAAATCGGAACGGTATCGCGCCACGCTCAGATCGTCGTAGGGTATCGCTGGCGTACGACCCAACAAGATATCGCTTAACAACTGGCCTGAACCGCAGGCCATCGTCCAGCCTAAGGTGCCGTGTCCAGTATTAAGCCACAGATTTTTATAACGGGTGCGTCCTACTACCGGCGTGCCGTCCGGCGTCATGGGGCGCAGGCCGGTCCAGAATGTGGCCTGCTCAATATGACCGCCGCGCGGAAAAAGATCGCGCACAACCATCTCCAGCGTCTCGCGGCGCGGTTGCAGTAAGTCGGTATTAAAGCCCACGATTTCCGCCATTCCCCCCACGCGAATACGCTTATCAAAACGCGTAATAGCGATTTTGTAGGTTTCATCAAGAATCGTCGATACCGGCGCGCCGTCTGGCTCGACGATTGGGATGGTTAATGAATAGCCTTTCAGCGGATACACCGGGATATCAACAATGCCTTTAAGCATCGCCGTCGAATACGATCCAAACGCCATGACATACGCATCTGCTTTAATGATCTCATCGGCGCATTTCACGCCGTAAATCTGATCATTTTCGTACAGTAATTTTTCCACGGGAGTATTAAAGCGAAAGGTTACGCCCGCCTGCTCCGCCATGCGCGCCAGACGCTGGGTAAAGAGCTGACAGTCCCCGGTTTCATCATTCGGTAAGCGCAGCCCGCCGGTTAATTTATGCGCAACCTCAGCCAGAGCGGGTTCAACTTCCGCCAGTCGGCTGGCTTCCAGGAGCTGATACGGCACCCCGGCATCTTCCAGCACGGCGATATCACGGGTGGCGTTCTCATACTGTTGCGCGGTGCGGAAGAGTTGTAGCGTTCCCCCCTGGCGGCCTTCATATTCGATACCGGTCGCGGCGCGTAGCGTTTTCAGGCAGTCGCGACTATATTCCGCCAGACGCACCATGCGGCCTTTATTTTCCATATAATGCCGGGTATCGCAGTTACGCAGCATTTGCCACATCCACTTCAGTTGAAATGGGGTGCCATCCAGACGCACCGCCAGCGGCGCATGGCGCTGGAACATCCATTTTATCGCCTTCAGCGGTACGCCAGGGGCCGCCCAGGGTGCCGCATATCCCGGTGAAATTTGTCCGGCATTCGCCGCGCTGGTTTCTTGCGCCGGGCCGGATTCGCGATCGATGACGGTGACATCATGCCCCGCCTGACTCAAGTACCAGGCGCTGGTCACGCCAACTACGCCACTCCCCAGGATGACAACTCGCATAGCCACTCCGTTAATAGTAAAAGAACAATCTTCTGATTACATCTTGATAACTCAGATGAAAATATTATTCAACATATGACTTTTTTATGGTGACGTGCTTCACATATACCCTAAAGACAAGCGATCCCATTGGTTTGGGATCTCCTGCTACGCGGCATGGCTATACAGCATAAAATGATGCCAATACCCGATTTTTTGCCGTTCAATGTGGAGGAAATCGCAAAGAAAAGTTTTCACGATCAAGTCGTTTTTTAACATGGTGTTCTATGCTTGAAAGGAGGCGCTCCATACAGAGAGCGTCGCCAACAATGAGGGTGCGCGAATGGCAATGATTGATTCCATGAACAAGGACACCACACGTTTGAGCGATGGCCCCGACTGGACATTTGATCTGCTGGATGTTTATCTGGCAGAGATAGACCGCGTGGCGAAACTCTACCAACTGGATACTTACCCGCACCAAATTGAAGTCATCACTTCCGAACAGATGATGGACGCCTACTCCAGCGTCGGGATGCCGATCAACTATCCGCACTGGTCGTTTGGCAAAAAGTTCATTGAGACGGAACGTCTGTATAAGCATGGTCAACAAGGACTGGCTTATGAAATTGTGATCAACTCTAATCCCTGCATTGCCTACCTGATGGAAGAGAACACCATCACCATGCAGGCGCTGGTCATGGCGCACGCCTGTTACGGCCACAACTCCTTTTTTAAAAATAATTATCTCTTCCGGAGCTGGACGGATGCCAGCTCTATCGTCGATTACCTGATTTTCGCCCGGAATTACATTACCCGCTGTGAAGAACGCTACGGAGTGGATGAAGTAGAAAAACTGCTCGACTCCTGCCACGCGCTGATGAATTACGGCGTCGATCGCTATAAGCGCCCGCAGAAAATCTCGTTGCAGGAAGAGAAAGCGCGACAAAAAAGCCGGGAAGAGTATCTACAAAGCCAGGTGAATATGCTGTGGCGCACGCTGCCAAAACGCGAGGAAGAAAAAACTGTCGCCGAAGCACGCCGCTTTCCTGCTGAACCGCAGGAAAACCTACTCTATTTTATGGAGAAAAACGCCCCGTTGCTCGAGCCGTGGCAGCGCGAAATTCTGCGCATCGTGCGTAAAGTCAGCCAGTATTTTTATCCGCAGAAACAGACGCAGGTCATGAACGAGGGCTGGGCGACCTTCTGGCACTACACCATCCTGAACCATCTGTATGATGAAGGCAAAGTGACGGAACGCTTTATGCTGGAGTTTTTACACAGCCATACCAATGTCGTATTTCAGCCGCCCTATAATAGCCCCTGGTATAGCGGAATTAACCCCTATGCGCTCGGCTTTGCCATGTTCCAGGATATCAAACGTATTTGTCAGTCGCCCACGGATGAAGATAAATACTGGTTTCCGGATATTGCCGGTTCCGACTGGCTGGAAACGCTGCACTTCGCCATGCGCGATTTTAAAGATGAAAGCTTTATCAGTCAGTTCCTGTCGCCAAAAGTGATGCGTGATTTCCGTTTCTTCACGGTACTTGATGATGACAGGCATAATTATCTGGAGATCTCCGCCATTCATAACGAAGAAGGTTATCGGGAGATTCGATCAAAACTGTCGTCACAGTATAACCTGAGCAACCTGGAGCCGAATATTCAGGTCTGGAATGTGGATTTACGCGGCGACAGATCGCTGACGTTGCGTTATATCCCGCATAACCGCGCGCCGCTGGATAAAGGCCGCAAAGAGGTGCTGAAACATGTGCATCGGTTATGGGGCTTTGATGTGATGCTGGAGCAACAAAATGAGGATGGCAGCGTAGAACTGCTGGAGCGTTGTCCGCCGCGCATGAACACGCTGTAATCGAGATGCTGCCCGGTAGTGTTTGCGTCTACCGGGCATCGCGGGATTATCGTCCCTGAATCGCTAAATCGCCGGGCAGATTTTTCTGCATCCGATGCCAAATCTCGCCGCTGTCATGCCCATAACGCCGCACCGTTTCATACACCTGGTCGTGCGCGCCCTGCTCGCATAACGACGATAATTTATGATAGAAACCCAGTGCCAGACTGCGCGCTTCCGGATTGGCGAAATAGTGGCGACCAATGCGGGTGTATAACCCTTTCATGCCGTTCAGGATCAAGCCGTAAATAGGATTGCCGGAGGCAAATGCCAGACCACGAAAGATGTTATAGTCCAGATCGGCGAATGCATCGGCATGGTCGGCCACTTCGTGGGCAGTGGCCAGCACTTCCTGCGCCTTATCCGGGTGTTGACGCAATGCGGTACGAATAAAGATAGTAGAAATATTGGTACGCACCGACAACAAATTGTCGATCAGTTGCGGAACGCTTTCATGATCAAGGCGGGCCAGCGTTTCAAGGATATTCAGCCCTGACGTTTCCCAAAAATTATTAACCTTTGTCGGTTTGCCATGCTGAATGGTCAGCCAGCCATCTCGCGCCAGCCGCTGTAACACCTCGCGTAATGTCGTGCGCGTCACGCCGATCAGTTCGGAGAGTTCTCGTTCTGCCGGTAAGATCGTGCCAGGAGGAAAGCAGTTATTCCAGATACTTTCAATAATATACTCTTCCGCGAAACCCGCGGGGCTCTGCGCCTTAATGACCATAGTGAGATTTCCATTACACAGCAAAACATAGTTGTACTCATCATACCAGACGGGCGTAACACCTGATAGCGGACGCAATGAAGAAAAAGGGGATCAAGGCACCATTTCTGATATCGCCTGCCAATATCGTTAAGGACTTGCTTGCATTCGTCGCGCTCGCTACTCTCTGTGTTTAAACATAAAAACGCTATTTCATTTTTCTAGGTAAGGAAAAATTTCATGGAGATCTCATGGGGTCGCGCCATGTGGCGCAACTTTTTAGGCCAGTCGCCCGACTGGTACAAACTGGCACTACTTGTCTTTTTAATTGTTAACCCATTCATTTTCTTAGCTAATCCCTTTGTTGCTGGTTGGCTGCTGGTGGCAGAGTTTATCTTCACCCTGGCGATGGCGTTAAAGTGTTACCCCCTGCTGCCCGGCGGGTTACTGGCCATTGAAGCCGTTATCATCGGCATGACCAGCGCCGCCCATGTACGTGAAGAGGTTGCCGCCAACCTGGAAGTCTTGCTGCTGCTGATGTTTATGGTGGCAGGCATCTACTTTATGAAGCAGTTATTGCTGTTTATTTTTACCCGTCTGTTACTCAGTATCCGCTCGAAGATGGTTCTGTCGCTGGCCTTTTGCGTCGCCGCCGCATTCTTGTCGGCTTTCCTTGACGCGCTTACCGTCGTTGCGGTGGTGATCAGCGTCGCCGTCGGTTTTTACGGGATTTACCATCGTGTGGCCTCATCGCGCGGCGAAGAGAACGATATGCTGGACGACAGCCATATCGATCCGCATTACAAAACGGTGCTGGAGCAATTCCGCGGATTCTTGCGTAGTCTGATGATGCATGCAGGCGTGGGGACGGCGCTGGGCGGCGTCATGACCATGGTCGGGGAGCCGCAAAACCTGATCATCGCTAAAGCTGCTGGCTGGCATTTCGGCGACTTCTTTTTGCGGATGTCGCCTGTCACCGTCCCGGTACTGGTATGTGGACTGTTAACCTGTATGCTGGTCGAGAAAATGCGCTGGTTTGGCTATGGCGAAACGTTGCCCGAAAAAGTCCGCGACGTCTTGCAGCAATTCGACGATCAAAGCCGTAAGAAGCGCACCCGCCAGGATAAAATTAAACTAATAGTCCAGGCGGTTATTGGCGTCTGGCTGGTTACCGCCCTCGCCCTCCATCTCGCGGAGGTGGGACTGATTGGTCTGTCGGTCATTATTCTGGCCACCGCGTTAACGGGTGTCACCGATGAACACGCCATCGGCAAAGCGTTTACCGAGTCGCTGCCGTTTACTGCGCTGTTAACCGTTTTCTTCTCTATTGTGGCGGTTATTATCGATCAACATCTTTTCGCGCCGATTATTCAGTTCGTCTTGCAAGCCTCTGAACACGCACAGCTAACGCTGTTCTATCTCTTTAACGGCCTGTTGTCTTCCATCTCAGATAACGTCTTTGTCGGCACCATTTATATCAACGAAGCGAAGGCGGCAATGGAAAACGGCGCAATCAGCTTAAAACAGTTTGAGCTGCTAGCTGTGGCCATCAATACCGGTACTAACCTGCCATCGGTAGCGACGCCAAATGGTCAGGCGGCATTCTTATTCCTGCTGACCTCCGCGCTGGCGCCGTTAATCCGTCTCTCCTATGGCCGTATGGTCTGGATGGCGTTACCGTACACTATCGTACTGACCCTGATAGGGCTACTGTGCGTCGAATTCACTCTTGCGCCGGCCACCGAATGGATGACTCAGGCAGGATGGTTAGCAACGCTTTCGTAACGTTTGGCCGGGCAATACACCGCCCGGCTCCGATTTTTGCCTGATAATTATCCAATTACACATTATTTCATTTCCCGCTAGTGGCGCACGAATTGAATTGGTTTACACTGCGGTCTCTACGCATGTTGCAGGGAAATTATTATGTTGCGATTTTTAAACCAGTGCTCACGGGGTCGGGGCGCATGGTTACTGATGGCGTTTACCGCCCTGGCGCTGGAAATGGTGGCGCTGTGGTTCCAGCACGTCATGTTACTTAAACCTTGCGTGCTATGTATTTACGAACGTTGCGCCCTGTTTGGCGTGATGGGCGCGGGTCTGGTCGGCGCAATAGCGCCGAAAACGCCGCTGCGATACGTGGCAATGGTTATCTGGATTTACAGCGCCTGGCGGGGTCTACAACTGGCGTATGAACATACGATGATTCAGTTGCATCCCTCGCCGTTCATGACCTGTGACTTTATGGCGCGCTTTCCAGACTGGTTACCGTTGGGTAAATGGCTACCGCAGGTGTTTGTGGCATCCGGTGATTGCGCCGAGCGCCAGTGGTCGTTTTTAACGCTGGAGATGCCGCAATGGCTGTTGGGGATCTTTGCCGCTTACCTTGTGGTAGCGATAGCTGTCGTCATAGCTCAGGCATTTAAGCCTAAAAAACGCGACCTGTTCGGTCGTTGATACACACGCTCCTTCGGGAGCGTTTTTTTGCCCGAAGCGTTGTTTGCCAGTGATTAAAAGGTGTATATTAAATACATCTTTTAATCACCACATCAGGGAGATGTCTTATGTCCCACTTACGCATCCCGGCAAACTGGAAAGTTAAACGCTCTACCCCCTTTTACACCAAAGAGAATGTTCCGGCGGCACTGCTCTCTCATCACAACACAGCGGCAGGCGTTTTCGGACAACTCTGCGTGATGGAAGGCACCGTGACCTACTATGGCTTTGCGAATGAAACCGCGACAGAACCAGAAGTGAAAGTGGTGATTAATGCCGGGCAATTCGCCACCAGTCCGCCGCAATACTGGCATCGGGTAGAGCTGAGCGATGATGCGCGGTTCAACATTCATTTTTGGGTAGAGGAAGACCATCAGGGCGAGGAAATGTATCAACAGAAAAAAGCCTGACATCGGTAAACCAGTTACCACTGGGCGGCGTCCCGCCCAGTAGCCAGGTGATTAATGGCGCTAATTAAACGCTAGAGTAGTTTAATTTTAACGTGGTATCCCTCAAGCCCTTTCATCGTTTCTCGCGGCGCGAACTCTATTTCGGAAACCTCTTGCCCGGTTTTCTTCCGTAGTTCGGCGACCTTTTTGCTAATGAGTGCCGCGATTTCCTCTTCTGCTTTATGTGTCAACTCTTCGCTGTTCATTGATTTCCTCCTTTGAACTCGCAAACGGCTAAGCGCAATAAGACAGTGTCGTCATGGACGCGCTACTATTTTAACGTACAAAAAATTATAGGCTATCTTTCTGAGGATTATCAGGATGTTTCGCTTTAGAAGATGCAAAAAACCGCCTGGCACAGACGGTGCATCAGGCGGTTGGTTAATAGCACAAGACGCTATCTACGAGGATCTTCAACCTCATTCTGGGTATCCGGGTCGAGAGGATCGTCTCCCTCTGGCGTATCCGGAATATTTTCACCAGGAAGCGGCTCATCCTCTGGTAATGGATCGACTAAATCAGGACGTTCAGACATAAAGCCTCCAACGAACCATAGTTATTAAAGATACCCTACAGCACTACTTTTGGTTTTTCTTTGGATTTTTTCCTTCGTCTTCGGGTGTCTTATCAGGCTTCCTGGGCTGATCCTTTGAAACGCGCAACGGTTGGTTATTCATGGGGTAACTCCTCAGGATAGGCAGCGATATACTGCTTTGAAAGTATAGAGTCGCCGCCATACGTGCGCGAGCGCAGCGACAAGGCGCGTCAGGGAAGAATAGAAGGCAGTGATAACGCCAGGTGACGGAATTTGCACGCAATTCCTGATTTCAGGGGCCGCCCAGCGTAAATTAAAGAATTGTAAACAATCAGCCGTTTTGCCGAAGACTTATTCTGCCCACGACGGTTTATTTAAAATATGATCCTGCCAGTCCCGTACTTCGGATTCTTTAACCGCGATATGACGGACAGAAATTCGCTCGCCATGCATAGCGGCTTTCGATCCAGTCTGCAGCGGATGCCACGTCGGCAAGGGCTTACCTTCCGCCAACAAACGGTAGGCGCAGGTCATCGGCAACCATTCAAAGTCTGGCAAGTTTTCGCGAGTGAGTTTGATACAGTCGGGTTCAAATTCAAAACGGCGTTCATAATGACGGCACTGGCACGTTTTGATATTTAATTGCCTGCACGCCACGTTGGTGAAGTAGATTTCATCTGTATCTTCATCCATCAGCTTATGCAGGCAGCATTGACCGCAGCCATCGCACAGCGACTCCCACTCGGCATCGGTCATTTCATCCAGGGTTTTACGTTGCCAGAAAGGTGTATCGCTCATTAAAGTATCCGCCATTGCATTAAAGCTGCACCTTATAACCAGTCTGGCCTGCAGATGCAAGTTTTACCGCCGCTGAAGGCGGCAAGCAGATTTTACAGAACGCGAGTAGACAACGTTTCGCCATTAAAACGAATGTCCAGCTCATCGCCGCTTAATAATGGCCCCACGCCTGCCGGCGTGCCGGTTAGCACCACGTCCCCGGCTTTGAGCGTAAAATAGCGGCTCATATA
This sequence comes from Salmonella sp. K21076, assembly GCF_039650795.1. Classification (NCBI taxonomy): domain Bacteria; kingdom Pseudomonadati; phylum Pseudomonadota; class Gammaproteobacteria; order Enterobacterales; family Enterobacteriaceae; genus Salmonella; species Salmonella sp. K21076. The sequence continues at coordinate 448,113 of NZ_JBCLYA010000051.1, read as the reverse complement.
GGCGATAAGGGGCACAATAGGATGAATCATATCCGCGGTCGACCCTTGCTGGCGAACCTCGCCATTAACGTTAAGTCCGATAACCGTATTTTGCGGATCGCCGCAGAAGGCCGCGACAGGGATGAAGCCTGAAATCGGACATGCGTTATCGAAACCTTTGGCTTTTTCCCAAGGCTGTCCGGCCTTTTTCATTTTCCCTTGAATATCGCGCAGGGTTAAATCAAGCGCCACGCCATAACCGGCTATCGCTTTACGTACATGATCTTCGGTCGCCTGGCGGAGCGTTGCGCCAATCAGCACGGCAAGCTCAACTTCATGATGAACAGCGCCCATATCCGCCGGAATCGCCAGCGGCTGGCGAATATCACACAATGCGGTTTCCGGCTTGATAAAAAGCACGGGTTCTTCCGGCGTCGCGCTGCCCATCTCCTTGATGTGATTTGCGTAATTACTGCCCACGCAGACCACCTTACTTACCGGGTAATCAAGCAAGGCACCTTGCCAGTTACGATGTTGATACATATTTTCCCCTAAGATCATGATGGAATTCAGGCGCGGCGCCGAATACCGTTTAACGGTCAGCGTGCGACGTATTTTGTCCCACCGAAGAAAGATGTTGTTTCAGCAAATCTTCCGGCGGCGGCGGCAATTGTAAATAATAGCCCTGCTCGCTTAACGCCTGTTTTACTTTTTCGAGCTCGGCATTGACTAATTTTTTACGTCCATCAAGCGGCAGCATCATCGCTAACTGCGGCTGACCGAATCCTTTCATCAACGCGTCAGGCACCCGCGAAAAATCGTCTTTTTTTTCGACATACAAATAGGTTTGATCGCGCTTGCTACTTCTATAGATCACACAAAACATACTTTTACTCTGAATTAACGGGATGGTGACTTGCCTCAATATAATACTGACTATAACATGCCTTCTGGACTTCGGAATATCACTCCGTATCGGAGATGATAAATAGCAAATTGAGTAAGGCCAGGATGTCAAACACGCCAATCGAGCTTAAAGGCAGTAGCTTCACCTTATCAGTGGTTCATTTGCATGAAGCGGAACCAGAGGTTATTCGTCAGGCGTTAGAAGACAAAATAGCGCAGGCTCCTGCGTTTTTAAAACACGCCCCTGTCGTTATTAACGTTAGCGGTCTTGAAAGCCCGGTAAACTGGCCGGAACTGCATAAGATCGTGACCTCAACCGGCTTACGCATTATCGGCGTGAGCGGCTGTAAAGACGCCAGCCTGAAAGTAGAAATCGATCGGATGGGTCTTCCTTTACTGACTGAAGGTAAAGAGAAAGCGGTTCGGCCTGCGCCCGTTGAGCCGGCAACGCCCAGCGAACCGCCGCAAAACGCTAATCCCATCACAAAAACGCGATTAATTGATGTTCCGGTTCGTTCCGGTCAGCGCATTTATGCTCCACAATGTGATCTGATTGTTACAAGTCACGTCAGCGCTGGCGCAGAGCTTATCGCTGACGGCAATATCCATGTCTATGGCATGATGAGAGGTCGCGCGCTGGCAGGGGCGAGCGGCGATCGGGAAGCGCAAATTTTTTGTACCCATCTGACGGCAGAACTGGTCTCTATCGCAGGTGTTTACTGGCTGAGTGATAAAATCCCGGCAGAATTTTATGGCAAAGCGGCGCGCCTGCGTTTAGCAGACAACGCTTTGACAGTTCAACCGTTGAATTGATCCCTTTTTAACAAGGAATTTTTATGGCACGCATTATTGTTGTTACTTCGGGTAAAGGGGGCGTTGGCAAGACCACCTCCAGCGCGGCCATCGCTACAGGTTTGGCCCAGAAGGGAAAGAAAACTGTCGTCATTGATTTTGATATCGGACTGCGTAACCTCGATCTGATTATGGGGTGCGAACGTCGTGTCGTTTACGATTTTGTAAACGTCATTCAGGGCGATGCGACACTGAATCAGGCGCTGATCAAAGATAAGCGTACTGAAAATCTCTTCATTCTTCCGGCGTCGCAGACCCGGGATAAAGACGCGCTAACGCGCGAAGGCGTCGCTAAGGTACTGGACTCACTGAAAGCAATGGACTTTGAGTTCATTGTTTGCGACTCGCCGGCGGGTATCGAAACCGGGGCGCTGATGGCGCTCTATTTTGCCGATGAAGCGATCATCACGACCAACCCGGAAGTCTCTTCTGTCCGTGACTCGGACCGTATTCTGGGTATTCTGGCATCGAAATCTCGTCGCGCAGAAAATGGCGAAGAACCGATTAAAGAATATCTCCTGTTGACGCGCTACAATCCAGGCCGCGTCAATAAAGGCGACATGCTCAGCATGGAAGATGTACTGGAGATTCTGCGTATTAAACTCGTCGGTGTGATCCCGGAAGATCAATCCGTACTGCGCGCATCGAACCAGGGCGAACCGGTGATTCTTGACGCCACTGCGGATGCGGGTAAAGCCTATGCAGATACCGTAGATCGTCTGTTGGGAGAAGAACGTCCTTTCCGCTTCATTGAAGAAGAGAAGAAAGGTTTCCTCAAACGCCTGTTCGGAGGATAAATTATGGCATTACTGGATTTTTTTCTCTCGCGGAAAAAGAGTACCGCTAATATTGCAAAAGAGCGGTTGCAAATCATTGTCGCGGAACGTCGCCGTAGCGATGCCGAACCGCATTATTTACCGCAGTTACGTAAAGATATTCTTGAGGTCATTTGTAAATACGTACAAATCGATCCGGAAATGGTTACCGTCCAGCTTGAGCAAAAAGATGGTGATATCTCCATCCTTGAACTTAACGTAACGCTGCCGGAAGCCGAAGAGTCAAAATAAGCTCTTTTATGGGAAAATTCCTGGATTAAAAAAGGCAGAAGAATCTGCCTTTTTTATTTTTTTACATTATTCCGAATACGGACATTTATTTCACTGGCCGTTTTCCCGGCAATTACCGTCGTTAAAGCGAATACTCCTGCAACAGAAGAGTTAACTTCTCCGCCATCAGTTCGGCGCGCCAGCCGGAAATCAATTCCGGTTGCCCATTTTGCGGTTTTAATTTCCAGTGCCAGTTAAGCAACTGATTAATCTGCCGACGCGATGCCAGTAGCTCGCCGCTGACGTGATGCGACGCGCTCACCTCCGCCACTAGCGCTTTGATGGCCTTAAACGCTTTGCGATAGCCCGGCATGTCCATCAGATTCAACAGGGGTTCCGGCAATGCCTCTTCCGGTAGCGCCTGTGCTTTCGCCACCAGCGATATCAACGTCTTGCCGTGAAAACGAATCTCGCTGCCGGAAAGCCCCAGGCTATCCAGCTCACCGAGACTGCCCGGCATATAACGCGCGACCGCCCACAGGTTTTCTTCACGCACAACAAAGTTCACCGCCATATCGCGCTCACGCGCCTTACGTAGCCGCCAGTCAGCTAAAAGTTGCAGACAGGCTAACTGGCGAGTACGCAGTTGCCAGGCATTGGTGATATCCCGCCATGCTTCTTCCGGCGCCTGAATCTCCTGACGACGCTGCTGCATCAATCGGCATTCATCAAGCGCGGCAGGCAGCCATCCTGCGGCTTCAGTTTCAATCATCAGCTTTTTGGCGATCGGTAACAGATACCAGACATCCGCCGCCGCGTATTCACACTGACGTTCGCTTAAAGGCCGGGCTAACCAGTCGGTACGAGACTCGCTTTTGTCCAGCGCCACGCCCGTATACTCTTCTACCATCGACGCAAAACCCCACGACAGCGGACGCCCGCAAAACGCCGCCAGAATTTGCGTATCAATCAGAGGTTCCGGCAGTTCGCCAAACGCATTCAGAAATACTTCCAGATCTTCGCTACCCGCGTGCAGAAATTTGGTGATTCCCGTATCGCGCAACACCGCTTTTAACGGCGACCAGTCGCTGATGCCGAGCGGATCGATCAGGGCGACATTTGCCCCGTCAAATAACTGGATCAATCCTAACTGCGGGTAATAGGTGCGGGTACGGACAAATTCCGTATCTAAAGCAATAGCCGGACATGCGCGGACAGCCTCACACAGGCTCGCCAGCGCATCGTCCGTTTCAATCATTTGGTAATTCAAATCGTGTTCTCTTTGGTTCGCGCCAAAAAAAACGCCGGCTTAACCGGCGTCTCTCGTTAGCTGACTTAACGCTCAGGCTTTATTGTCTACTTTGCCACGGGCTTCGTCACGCAGTTCTCGTCGTAAAATTTTCCCAACGTTAGATTTTGGTAATTCCTCGCGAAACTCGACCTGTTTGGGCACCTTATATCCGGTCAGATGGCGACGGCAGAAGGTGATCAACGCATCGTCAGTCAATGCCGGATCTTTCTTAACCACAAAAAGCTTCACCGCTTCGCCGCTACTACCGGAAGGCACGCCAACCGCCGCGACTTCCTGCACGCCAGAATGCTGCATCACCACATCTTCAATTTCGTTTGGATAAACGTTGAAACCAGAAACCAGAATCATATCTTTCTTACGATCGACAATCCGCAGAAAGCCGTCTTCATCCATAACCGCAATATCGCCCGTATGCAGCCAGCCATCTTTAATGATTTCATCCGTCGCGTCAGGACGCTGCCAGTATCCCAGCATAACCTGCGGGCCTTTCACGCAAAGCTCTCCGGCCTCACCCGGCGCGACTTCGTTGTCATCGTCATCCACCAGTTTGGCTTCTGTTGACGGTACTGGCAGGCCGATACTGCCGCTGTGATAATCAATATCATGCGGGTTGACGCTCACCAGCGGGGCGCACTCGGTCAGCCCGTAGCCTTCCAGCAGGTATTGCCCGGTCAGCTTTACCCAACGTTCCGCAACGACGTTTTGCACCGGCATCCCGCCGCCGGCTGACAGATGCAGCGAAGAAAAATCCAGCTGTTGAAACTCTTTATTATTGAGCAGGGCGTTGAATAGCGTATTAACGCCAGTCATCGCCGTAAATGGATATTTCGCCAGCTCCTTGACCAGACCGGGGATATCACGCGGATTGGTAATCAGCAGGTTTTGCCCACCCAGCTCGATAAAAAGCAGACAGTTCATGGTTAAGGCAAAAATGTGATACAGCGGCAGCGCGGTCACTACCAGCTCTTTCCCCGGGTGCAGCAGCGGCCCATAGGTCGCTTTCACCTGCTCCAGATTCGCCAGCATATTGCGGTGGGTCAACATCGCGCCTTTCGCCACGCCCGTCGTACCGCCAGTATATTGCAGGAAAGCCAGATCTTCAGCGACAACCTCGGGTTTGACATACTGCATACGGTAGCCATGCTGTAGCGCGCTGCGAAACGAGATCGCATCTGGCAAGTGGTATTTTGGCACCAGACGCTTGATGTATTTCACGACAAAGTTAACAACCGTACCTTTGGCGGTAGAAAGCTGGTCGCCCATCCGCGTCAGAATAACGTGCTGTACCGACGTTTTCTCGACCACTTTTTCCAGCGTATGGGCAAAGTTAGAAACAATAATGATTGCCGCCGCGCCGCTATCGTTAAGCTGATGCTCAAGTTCGCGCGGCGTGTAAAGCGGGTTAACGTTCACCACAATCATGCCGGCGCGTAAAATACCAAATAGCGCGACAGGATACTGCAACAGGTTTGGCATCATCAGCGCCACACGGTCGCCTTTTTTGAGTCCCAGCCCTTGTTGTAAATAAGCCGCAAATGCCCGACTACGTTCTTCTAATTTACGGAAGGTCATTACCTCCCCCATATTGACGAACGCAGGCTGATCGGCATAGCGCGTCGCCGCATGTTCAAACAGTTCAACCAGGGATTGATAACGGTCAGGGTTGATCTCCGCCGGAACATCAGCAGGATAACGGTTAAGCCAAACCTTCTTCAATGCATCACCTCTAAAATGAGTGTTCGTCGTCATCACAACCCCAGTCAATAAACAAGTTGTTAACATTATATTAACTCAGCGTACCAGTTTATTAATTACGCAACTGAAAGGTTGCGAAGCGCGTCACTATTTATTTTTATTATGTCTCTATGAATGCAGAAACAGCGGACCAGCCGCTGTTTCTTTTATTGATAAAACAAAGGGTTACTCTGTTACTATCGTCTGAACCTCTGCGGGTCCAGGGTTATACCATCCCCAACCGCCATATCCATAAGGCCAGGCGCGTCCGCCGTAAAACCACGGATCGATCGGCTGTGGAGGCATGACGACCTGCTGAACAAGATGCCAGCGTTTATAGCCGGTAGCCTGCATCAGCATAAATTTATACGGCGTATTGCCGATTTTACCGTCAACCGTGCCGGTTATCGGGCCGACAACGGTAACTAACTGGCCACGGAAGTCCACCGGGTCCAGAAAACCGTTCACATCGGCAAAAATTCTGCCGCGCGAGGCTTCGCCCAGAACAGGACGCGCGCCGCTGTCGAGCGGTACGGTCGCGATTTCAAGCCGGGTTTTTCCCTGCTGATTTTGTACCGCCACAACTTTGCCGCCAAAACGCGCCTCTTGCCCGATATAGAGCTGCGGCGCATTCATCACCCGCACCAAATCCTGCTGCGGCGTCGGACTCGAACCTTTAATGGCATCCGGGATAGTCACGCAACCGCTCAGCATAAGCGCAAAAGCGCACGCCAGCGCCCCTTTTATTAACCGTTTTTGAACCGCCATGATGCGACTCCTTTTTCTCGACCTCTATTCCACCCCACAGCATAAAGTATGGGGGTAATAGTAGTGAGAGTCATTCTTTGCCGGGAAGTTTCTTCCACGCCACTTCGTTACGCAAATAAACCGGCTCGGCATGTTCCACGGCAACGGTCTCTCCTGCCGCCAGCTTTTGACTGGCGATGGGCAACATATCTTCCGCTGCCGGGAGCGACACCTCCCCATCATGAAGCGTCAGGCCGCACTCCTTCGCCAGATCGGGCCATGCGGACCAACCCGTTCCTACGGTCGCCCACTCGCCGGAAAGCTGTTTCAACCGCTCGCCGACCCGTTCCGGTTTCAGCACCGCTTCCGTCTCTTCGCCCTGCCAGACGCCCTGCGCATCACGCTGGTATTCCGCCCAGTACACTTCGCCCATCCGCGCGTCAATCGCGGCGAGTACGCGGGTCGCGCCAGTTTTACGCCATGCGCCCTGCGCCATCGTGGCAAGCGTCGAAACACCGATCATCGGCAGATTTGCCCCTAACGCCAGCCCTTGCGCAATCCCAATGCCGATACGCACGCCGGTAAAGCTGCCCGGACCGCGCCCAAACGCCAGCGCATCTATCTCATTGAGCGAGGCGCCGCTGGCGGCCAGAATCTCCTGCACCATGGGCAGGATACGTTGAGTGTGTTCTCGTGGACAAAGCTCAAAGTGAGCATTGATAGTACCGTTGTTCCACAGGGCGACAGAACAGGCCTCTGTGGCGGTATCGATAGCCAGAATTCGCATGAGGTTTCGTGCTTAGATCAATAAAATAGCGCGCATCTTACCATACTCCGTAACAAATTACTCGGCGGATGGAATCGCAAGAAAGCGAACGGCACGGGCGATATCACGCGTGCGCGGCGCAGGAGGCAGGCTGGCGAGAAACGTGGCGCCATAGGGCCGCATCACCAGCCGGTTATCACAAATCACTAACACCCCGCGATCGTCCGCATCGCGAATTAGCCGCCCCACTCCCTGCTTCAGCGTAATCACCGCATCGGGCAGTTGAACCTCATCAAACGGATCGCCACCGCGCAAACGACAGTCTTCCATTCGCGCTTTTAACAGCGGGTCGTCCGGGGAAGTAAACGGCAATTTGTCGATAATCACCAAAGATAACGTATCGCCGCGCACGTCCACCCCTTCCCAGAAGCTGCTGGTGGCGACGAGCAGCGCGTTGCCGGCGCTAACAAATTGCTGTAACAGTTGGCCTTTACTGGTTTCCCCTTGCAACAATACCGGCAGCGTCATGGTGGCGCGAAACTGCTCCGCCAGATCGCGCATCATGGCGTGTGAGGTGCACAGCATAAAACATCGCCCGTTATTGGCTTCGATAATCGGCCTGAGCATAGCCGCCAACTGTCGCGCCGCGCCGGGCTGGTTGGTTTGCGGTAGGTTACGCGGTACGCAGAGTAACGCCTGGCGCGTATAGTCGAATGGGCTGGGCAACAGCATGGATTCTGCCTGTTCAATTCCCAGACGGGCGGTAAAGTGGTGGAGATCATCATTTACCGACAACGTGGCCGAGGTAAAAATCCAGCTACCGGGCTTCTGTTCCATCACCTCTTTGAATTTGTCCGCCACGGTGAGCGGCGTCAGCGCCAGAGTGAAATGGCGCGAGGTGCACTCATACCAGTAGCTGTATCCCGGCTGATTGATCTCTTTTAAGCGTTTCAGCCGTGAACGGTATAGCGTGGCGCGTTCAAAAGCCGCATCCAGCAGCGCCGAACGGCCCAGCGACAGTTTCGCCACGTCGTAACAAAGCTCCAGCGTATCATCCAGCAGTAAAAATGCCCGTTGGATACGAGAGTCGGCTAACAGTTCACGCAAATTTCCCCGGTAGCCGGGCTCCCCCAGTTGCAGACGAAAATCCTGGGCGCTCTGGGCAAGGCGATCGGCGCATTTTTGCAACTGTTGAGTGTCTTTCAGTTCCGTCCGGTAGGCGATGGTGATGTCTTTTGCTAAATCCAGCAACTGACGGCTAGAGAGCGATTGTCCGAAATACTGGCTGGCGATGTCAGGCAGTTGGTGGGCTTCATCGAAGATCATTACTTCAGCCTGAGGGATAAGTTCGCCAAACCCGCTCTCTTTAACCACCATATCCGCAAGAAAAAGGTGGTGGTTTACAATCACCACATCCGCGTCCATCGCCTTTTTACGCGCTTTCACCACAAAGCACTCTTTGTAAAGCGGACAATCGCTGCCAAGGCAGTTGTCGTTGGTACTGGTGACCAGCGGCCAAGCCTGGGAATCCTCCGCCACGCTGACGCAGGTGCTGATATCGCCATCCCGCGTCTGATTTGACCAGGAGCGCAGCAATATCACGTCGCTTAACGTTTGTACCGGTAAATCGCCGCCCGCCAGCGCTTGTTGTTCCAGACGCTCCAGGCAGAGGTAGTTTGAACGTCCTTTCAACAGGGCCGTCTTACCGGTAAACGCCAACGCTTTTGCTACCGTCGGCAGATCGCGGCTGTAGAGTTGATCCTGCAACGCTTTCGACCCGGTCGAAATAATGACTTTTTTCCCGGCGCGCAACGCCGGAGCGAGGTAAGCATAGGTCTTCCCGGTTCCGGTGCCGGCTTCAACAACCAAAGGCTGCGCATTTTCAATCGCTTGTGTCACGGCAACCGCCATTTGTCGCTGTGGTTCGCGCGGTTTAAAGCCGGTTATCGCTTTGGCCAGTTGGCCATCTGCTGCAAAATCGTCCGTCACACTGCCCCCTGTTAATTTGCACAGGGGATTATGTCAGGGTAGAAAGGCTTACGCCAGTTACAGAGGTGACGGCGGCGCCACATTGTGGCAGTCTTGAGCCATTCAAATGGAAAGCAAATGAGGAATAAGTGATGTCTATCGTGCGTATTGATGCCGAAGATCGTTGGTCAGACGTGGTGATCTACAATAATACGCTGTGGTATATCGGCGTGCCGGAAAACCTGGACGCCGATGCTTTTGAGCAAACGGCGAATACTCTGGCGCAAATTGATGCGGTGCTGGAAAAACAGGGCTCCAGTAAGTCACGTATTCTGGATGCCACTATTTTCCTGAGCGATAAAGCGGATTTTGCCGCCATGAATAAGGCGTGGGATGCGTGGGTCGTCGCAGGCCATGCGCCGGTACGCTGTACCGTACAGGCCGGGTTGATGAACCCGAAATATAAAGTTGAGATTAAGATTGTCGCGGCGGTATAAGCCGGTTATTCGTCTTCATCCTCAAAACGCGCCACTATCCGTTCGCCGGTATGGTTGGCGCGAAGTTCGCCTGCCACCTGGGCAATCGCTTCTCCGCTACTCATACCTTGCGACATCAATTCCTGGATACGTTCTACGGCTTTTTGCTGTTGTTCATGACTGAGTGAAGGTAAACCTGCAAACATGATTAACTCCTGCTAAATTGTTAGCGCTAATTATTTCACGCTACCCGGCGGTAAGCCAGTAGTGTTGTAACGAGTCAGGAATGATGAAGACGTTATCTCCCACTGTTATCACCTTACCCTGGCGTCCGGACGCCGCTGAACACTATTTTGCGCCCGTAAACCATTTGCCCTGGGCGATGCTGCTGCATTCAGGTGATGCTATTCATCCCTATAACCGTTTTGATATTCTGGTCGCCGATCCTGTCACCACACTGACCACGCGCGCCCAGGAAACCACGGTATGTACTGCGCGCACGACTACCGTCACTCTCGACGATCCGTTACACGTTTTGCAGACTCAACTGGAGGCGCTGCCTTTTCATCCTCAGCCTGACCCTGACTTACCCTTTCAGGGCGGCGCGCTGGGTCTGTTTGGTTATGATTTAGGGCGGCGTTTCGAAATTCTGCCCGATACTGCCGCGCGCGATATCGCTTTACCCGATATGGCGATTGGCCTTTACGACTGGGCGCTGATTGTCGATCACCATAAACAGGTAGTGTCGCTGATAAGCTATCACGATGCAGACGCCCGATATCGCTGGCTCACCGGCCAGCGCGCGCCGACCCGAACGCCCTTCAGGCTTACCTCGGCCTGGCAATCCAATATGACGCGTTGCGAGTATGGCGAGAAGTTTCGTCAGGTGCAGGCCTGGCTGCACAGCGGGGACTGCTATCAGGTCAATCTTTCCCAGCGTTTTCAGGCGAGCTACGAGGGTGATGAATGGCAGGCTTTCGAACGCCTTAACCGCGCAAATCGCGCCCCGTTCAGCGCCTTTCTTCGTTTACATGACGGCGCCATATTGAGCCTTTCTCCCGAGCGTTTTATCCAACTGGAGAACGGTCATATTCAGACGCGCCCGATCAAAGGTACGCTTCCACGGCTTAACGATCCGCAGGCGGATCGTCAGCAGGCGCAGAAACTGGCTAATTCAATGAAAGATCGCGCTGAAAATTTGATGATTGTCGATTTGATGCGTAACGACATTGGCCGGGTCGCCGTACCAGGTTCGGTGAAAGTGCCGGAACTGTTCGTCGTCGAACCATTTCCTGCCGTTCACCATCTGGTTAGCACCATTACTGCCCGTTTACCAGACTCGCTTCATGCCACCGATCTGCTGCGCGCGGCTTTCCCCGGCGGCTCCATTACCGGCGCGCCTAAAGTGCGGGCAATGGAAATTATCGACGAACTGGAGCCGCAGCGACGCAACGCCTGGTGCGGTAGCATCGGTTATCTGAGTTTCTGCGGCAAGATGGATACCAGTATTACTATCCGCACCGTCACGGCAACGCAGGGCCAACTCTATTGCTCAGCCGGCGGCGGTATCGTGGCCGATAGCAACGAAGAAGCGGAATATCAGGAAACTTTTGATAAAGTTAATCGTATCCTGCACCCACTGGAGAACTAATACGTGGATACCAGCCGTCTGACGCTCGATCATTTCTTATCGCGCTTTCAGCTTTTGCGCCCGCAGATGACTCATGAAACGTTAAATCAACGTCAGGCCGCCGTACTGATCCCTGTGGTTCGCCGCCCCCAGCCGGGGCTGCTGTTGACCCAGCGGGCTATTCATTTGCGCAAACACGCCGGACAGGTCGCCTTTCCCGGCGGGGCCGTGGACAGTACCGATGCTTCGCTTATCGCCGCAGCGCTTCGCGAAGCGCAGGAGGAAGTCGCCATCCCGCCGCAAGCCGTGGAAGTGATTGGCGTTTTACCGCCGGTAGACAGCGTGACCGGTTTTCAGGTCACCCCGGTGGTCGGCATTATTCCGCCAAATCTCCCCTGGCGCGCCAGTGAAGACGAAGTGTCTGCGGTGTTTGAAATGCCGCTGGCGCAAGCGTTGCAACTGGGTCGATATCATCCGCTTGATGTTTACCGTCGCGGCAATTCGCACCGCGTATGGCTCTCCTGGTATGAGCATTATTTCGTCTGGGGCATGACCGCAAACATTCTTCGTGAGCTGGCGCTGCAAATCGGCGTAAAGCCCTGACTGTACACAACGCCATTCACGTTGCCTCAAGGCGGTAACAATCGCCTCCCCCAAAGAGGCAGCCTGAAGGGCAACGTGTATATACTTAACTTTACGCGCGCAAGACACGACTTGAGATTACTGTCGCAATATTAGTAAAAACGCGGTTATTCATTAGTTTAATTCATGTGAATAGTTAAGCTGATGCCAGCGTTCCCTCTTACACTATGCGCAGTTATAACATCGTAACCGGAAGCCCCGGTTGCCCTGTCAGGAGTATTATCGTGATTAGCCTATTCGACATGTTTAAGGTAGGGATTGGTCCCTCCTCTTCCCACACTGTTGGCCCGATGAAGGCCGGTAAACAGTTCGTCGATGACCTAGTCGAAAAAGGATTACTGGATAACGTTACCCGCGTCGCTGTCGATGTCTACGGCTCGCTGTCGCTGACGGGGAAAGGTCACCATACCGATATCGCCATTATTATGGGTCTGGCGGGTAATGAACCCGCTACCGTGGATATTGATAGTATCCCCGGTTTTATTCGCGACGTCGAAACGCGCGAGCGTCTGTTACTGGCCCAGGGACGTCACGAAGTCGACTTCCCGAAAGATGACGGAATGCGTTTTCACAACGGCAATTTGCCGCTGCATGAAAACGGGATGCAGATCCACGCCTGGCATGACGACACGGTCATTTATAGCAAGACGTACTATTCCATCGGCGGCGGCTTTATCGTTGATGAAGCGCATTTCGGCCAGGAAGCGACGAATGAGGTTACTGTACCTTATCCGTTTAAATCGGCGAAAGAAATGCTGGAGTATTGCAACAGCACCGGCCTTTCACTCTCCGGCATGGTGATGCAAAACGAACTGGCGCTGCATAGCAAGAAAGAGATTGAAGAGTATTTCGGTCACGTCTGGCAAACCATGCAGGCTTGTATTGATCGCGGTATGAATACCGAAGGCGTTCTGCCGGGGCCGCTGCGCGTACCGCGTCGCGCCTCTGCGCTGCGTCGTATGCTGGTTTCCAGCGATAAGCTTTCCAGCGATCCGATGAACGTCATTGACTGGGTGAACATGTTTGCTCTGGCGGTGAACGAAGAGAACGCCGCAGGCGGTCGCGTCGTGACGGCGCCAACCAACGGCGCGTGCGGCATCGTTCCTGCGGTACTGGCTTACTACGACCATTTTATTGAGTCTGTCAGCCCGGATATTTACACCCGCTACTTCCTGGCGGCAGGCGCTATTGGCGCGCTGTATAAGATGAACGCGTCTATTTCCGGCGCGGAAGTCGGCTGTCAGGGCGAAGTCGGGGTCGCCTGTTCGATGGCGGCGGCAGGCCTTGCTGAACTGTTGGGCGCCAGCCCGGAACAGGTTTGCGTTGCCGCTGAAATCGGCATGGAGCATAACCTGGGGCTGACCTGCGACCCGGTTGCCGGTCAGGTGCAGGTGCCGTGTATCGAGCGTAACGCCATTGCTTCGGTTAAAGCGATCAACGCTGCGCGTATGGCCATGCGTCGAACCAGCGCGCCGCGCGTCTCGCTGGATAAAGTCATCGAAACGATGTACGAGACCGGAAAAGACATGAACGCCAAATACCGCGAAACGTCGCGCGGCGGGTTGGCTATTAAAGTCCAGTGTGATTAAACGCCATTTCCCCTCCCTTCGCCCATCTGCTACGGATGGGCGAAATTTTTATCTCTTCCTCGTCGACTCCACGTTTCCCCACTACACTTGCTGTGTCGCGGTTGGCTTTTGTCGCCAACGCTTATTGGGCGGCCCGCATGCAAACAGCACAACGGATCATCAATCATTATCGCCGTAATCGTTTCATTGTTTGCACGATTTGTGCACTGGTCACGCTCATTCTTACGCTGAACATCCGATTTATTTCGGAGCGGAACTTAAATCACCATCGCACGGTTGCATTCGCGAATCATGCCGTTGATGCGCTGGATAATGTGCTGCATCCTCTCCTGGTCGGACGAAACATACTGCTACCCTTACTTGAGCTTCCGTGCGCGACCGCGCATCTGCCGTTGCGTAAGCAAGCCGCCCGCCTGCAAACCATTCGTTCTATCGGGCTGGTAAAAGAGGGAATTCTCTACTGCTCAAGCATTTTTGGCGCCCGTAATACTCCCATACGCCAGCTTCAGCCCGATCTTCCCGCAGCTGGCGATCTGCTGCTACTTTCCACGGACCAATCGTTACTCAAGGGAAGCCCGATCCTCATTCAGTGGTATCCCGCCTCTGCCGATGGACAGGATGGCGTGATGGAAATTGTGAATATTGACTTGCTGGCGACTATGCTACTTGAGCCGCAGCAGCCGCAAATTACCAGCGCCAGCCTGACGGTCGGCAAACGGCACCTGTTATATGGTCGGGGCGTGGTCGATACTCTTCCGGAATTAAAAAAAGATGAAGAGCGTTACCAGCTTTCATCGCGGCATTTCCCTTTTACTATCAGCGTCAGCGGGCCGTCGGCAGGCGTACTGGCGTTCAAACATCTCCCGACGCAGTTACCGCTGGCCGTATTGCTTAGCCTGTTGATCGGTTATATCGCCTGGCTGGCAACCGCCAGCAGAATGAGCTTTTCCTGGGAAATTAATCTGGCCCTTGCCGAACGGGAGTTTGAGCTATTTTGTCAGCCGTTGCTTAATGCCCGCACGCAGCAGTGTACCGGCGTTGAGATCCTGTTACGCTGGAATAACCCGCGCCAGGGCTGGATCTCACCGGATGTTTTTATTCCTATCACCGAGGAGCATAACCTGATAGCGCCGCTGACCCGCTATGTGATTGCGGAAACCATTCGGCAGCGGCACTACTTCCCCATCAACCATCAGTTTCATATCGGCATCAATGTGGCGGCAAGCCATTTCCGACACGGCGTGCTTCTCAAGGATCTTAATCAGTACTGGTTTAGTGCGGAACCTGTTCAGCAACTGGTGCTGGAGCTCACGGAACGCGACGCGTTGCTTGACGTTGATTACCGCCTGATGCGCGAGCTGCATCGTAAAGGCGTGAAGTTAGCCATCGATGATTTTGGCACAGGAAACAGCTCGCTCTCCTGGCTGGAAAAACTGCGTCCGGATATTTTGAAAATCGATAAATTCTTCACCGCCGTCATCGGTACCGATGCGGTCAATTCAACGGTGACCGATATTATTATCGCGCTGGGGCAAAGACTGAATATTGAACTGGTTGCGGAAGGGGTCGAAAACCAGACGCAGGCACAGCATTTGCGCCAGCATGGCGTGCAAATGTTACAGGGCTATCTCTATGCGAAGCCGATGCCCATTAGCGAATTTCCACAGTGGCTGGCGGGCAGCGCGCCGCCGCCCGCCCGGCATAACGGACAGATTATGTCCGCGATGCCGCATCTATAGACTTGATTCCTGCGTGTGACGTTATTCCTCTTCGTCGTGGGCAGGCTGTTCTTTAACAATTCGAACCAGATCGACACGGTAGTCGTTGGCCTCGACAATGGTGATCCGCAGGGGCGGAACATCAATGACATCGCCTACACGAGGAATATGGCCATTAGCGGCGATCACTAACCCCGCGACCGTCGCAATATCACCCTCTTCGTTCACCAGATGGTCAACTTCCAGCGCCTGCTGTAACGCATGAAGATCGGTGCCGCCCTTCACTATCCAGCCCTCGGCATCGGCAACGATTTCCGGCGTTTCATCGGCATCCGGGAACTCACCGGCAATCGCTTCCAGCACATCCAGCGGCGTAACCAGCCCCTGCACCACGCCGAACTCGTTAGTGACGATAACGAAACTGCCGCGCGCGCGACGCAAAACGCCTAACAGATTGATAGGATCAAGCGTTTCCGGCACCACTATCGCCGGGGAAGAGGCGGCGATAGCCGCAACGTCCGCGCCCTCTTCCAGCGCCACCAGCAACTCTTTCGCCCGAACGATACCGATAATTTCATCCAGCTCGCCCCGACATACCGGGAACAGGCTATGCGGAGAAGAGAGTAACTGCTGACGGATTTCAGCTACGCTGAGATTCGCATCCACCCAACTAATTTCGCCTCGCGGCGTCATAATGCCGCGCAGGGAGCGCGACGCCAGAGTCAGTACGCCGTTAATCATGTAGCGTTCTTCTTCGGCGAAGGCGCCTTCCGACACCGATATCGCGGCCGGGCTATCCGTCTCATGTTGCATACTCGCCTGACGTTTACCGCCCATCAGACGCAGGATAGCGTCCGCAGTACGCGCGCGCAGCGGCAACGTGGACTGATGACGAATAAAGTTGCGGCGCGCAATCTGGTTAAACACCTCGATAACGATCGAGAAACCAATTGCCGCGTACAGGTAGCCTTTCGGAATATGGAAACCAAATCCTTCCGCCACCAGGCTCAAGCCGATCATCAGCAGGAAACTCAGACAGAGCACCACCACCGTCGGATGCTGGTTGACAAAACGGGTCAGCGGTTTTGACGCCAGTAGCATCACCGCCATCGCAATCACCACCGCCGCCATCATAACCGGCAGATGGTTTACCATACCTACCGCCGTAATCACGGCGTCCAGCGAGAAGACCGCATCCAGGATGACAATCTGCGTGACTACCACCCAGAAGCTCGCATAGCCTTTACCGTGTCCGGTGTCATGCTCGCGGTTTTCCAGACGTTCATGCAGCTCGGTGGTCGCTTTAAACAGCAGGAATATACCGCCCAGCAGCATAATTAAATCGCGGCCGGAGAAGGTAAAATCCCAGACAGTAAAGAGCGACTTTGTTAAGGTCACCAGCCACGAAATAATGGACAGCAGCGCCAGACGCATAATCAGCGCCAGCGAGAGCCCGATAAGACGCGCTTTGTCACGCTGCTTTGGCGGCAATTTATCGGCGAGGATCGCGATAAAGACCAGGTTATCGATACCTAGGACAATTTCCAGGACGACGAGCGTGAGTAAACCCACCCAAATTGAGGGATCCATTAATAATTCCATGACAAGCTCCTGCTTAAGGAATGACTAAACGGCGCCCACAACATCTCAAAGGATGCAGGCGGTAACGCAATAAACAAAGTAAGGCTATGGCAAGATATGCCAGATTGACAGGCGCAAAACGGCCAAAGAGTGAAATGACGTCGGTGACGATCCATACAACGGGCTGCTGCCCTATACCCCATTCTAATTAAACGGAAGCTAAACATAACAGAGACAACTGGTTTTTGGCAAAGATTTACCTTCCTTTGCAAAGAGATGTAACCAGGATATTTTACACTTCGAAATTTCTCATTATCGAAAACAAAATTACAGATCTCCATCACACAAAATATTTTTTTCGATATCTAAAATAATTCACGAAAATCATGCGTTTTTCGTTGTAACCCTCATCTGAATCGATTCGCTTGCGGACGGCGATTCAAAAAATACATCTGTCAAGTTGATGTGTTGACAATAATAAAGGAGGTAGCAAGTGACCATTGCTATTGTTATAGGCACACATGGTTGGGCTGCAGAGCAGTTACTTAAAACAGCCGAAATGCTGTTAGGCGAGCAGGAAAACGTCGGCTGGATCGATTTCGTTCCAGGCGAAAATGCCGAAACGCTGATCGAAAAGTACAACGCTCAGTTGGCTAAACTCGATACCAGTAAAGGCGTGCTATTTCTCGTTGATACATGGGGAGGCAGTCCGTTTAATGCTGCCAGCCGCATTGTCGTCGATAAAGAGCGCTATGAAGTTATTGCCGGCGTCAACATCCCGATGCTGGTCGAAACGTTTATGGCTCGTGACGACGATCCGAGCTTTGACGAGCTGGTCGCACTGGCGGTAGAAACCGGTCGTGAAGGCGTAAAAGCGCTGAAAGCGAAACCGGTAGAAAAAGCCGCGCCAGCGCCGGTCGCCGCCGCGCCAAAAGCGGCCACGCCGGCAAAACCGATGGGCCCGAATGATTATATGGTTATCGGGCTTGCCCGTATTGATGACCGCCTCATTCACGGTCAGGTCGCTACCCGCTGGACCAAAGAGACCAATGTCAGCCGTATTATTGTTGTGAGCGATGAAGTCGCGGCGGATACCGTACGTAAAACGCTGCTGACGCAAGTTGCGCCGCCGGGCGTTACGGCGCATGTGGTTGACGTCGCGAAGATGATTCGCGTCTACAATAACCCGAAATACGCCGGCGAACGCGTGATGCTTCTGTTTACCAATCCTACCGACGTCGAGCGCATCGTTGAGGGCGGCGTGAAAGTCACCTCCGTGAACATTGGCGGTATGGCCTATCGTCAAGGTAAAACGCAGGTGAACAACGCCGTTTCCGTCGATGAAAAGGATATCGAAGCCTTTAAAAAGCTCAACGAGCGCGGCATCGAGCTTGAGGTGCGT
Organism: Salmonella sp. K21076; assembly: GCF_039650795.1. NCBI lineage: Bacteria > Pseudomonadati > Pseudomonadota > Gammaproteobacteria > Enterobacterales > Enterobacteriaceae > Salmonella > Salmonella sp. K21076. Next base: position 429,765 of record NZ_JBCLYA010000051.1, on the reverse strand, counting down.
AAAGTTTCCACCGATCCGAAACTGAAAATGATGGATTTAATTGCCAAAGTGGCGAAATAACCGCCGGCATTTAATTAGCTTTCACACTTAAGATAGCAATAGGAGAAGTACAATGGAGATTACCACTCTTCAGATTGTGCTGGTGTTCATCGTCGCATGTATCGCGGGTATGGAGTCGGTACTTGATGAATTTCAGTTCCACCGTCCGCTGATCGCCTGTACCTTAATCGGCGCCGTTCTGGGGGACATGAAAACCGGTATTATCATCGGCGGTACTCTGGAAATGATCGCTCTGGGCTGGATGAACATCGGTGCTGCCGTTGCGCCTGATGCCGCACTGGCGTCCATCATCTCTACCGTTCTGGTCATCGCTGGGCATCAAAGCATTGGCGCCGGTATCGCGCTGGCGATTCCGCTGGCGGCGGCAGGCCAGGTACTGACCATTATCGTTCGTACCATCACCGTGGCATTCCAGCACGCGGCGGACAAGGCGGCTGAAAACGGCAACCTGACGGCGCTCTCCTGGCTGCACGTTTCTTCTCTGTTCCTGCAGGCAATGCGTATCGCCATCCCGGCGGTTATCGTTGCCATCTCCGTAGGCACCAGCGAAGTACAGGGAATGCTGAATGCGATTCCTGAAGTCGTCACAGGCGGTCTGAACATCGCCGGCGGCATGATCGTCGTGGTTGGTTATGCGATGGTTATCAACATGATGCGCGCAGGCTACCTGATGCCGTTCTTCTACCTCGGTTTCGTCACCGCGGCTTTCACAAACTTCAACCTGGTCGCACTGGGTGTCATCGGCGCAGTGATGGCTATTCTTTACATCCAGCTGAGCCCGAAATACAACCGTGTAGCGGGCGCGCCTGCAGCGGCTGCTGGCAATAACGATCTCGATAACGAACTGGACTAACAGGTGAGCGAAATGGTTGATATGACTAAAACTACCACCGAGAAAAAACTCACTCCGAGCGATATTCGCGGCGTATTTCTTCGTTCTAACCTGTTCCAGGGGTCATGGAACTTCGAACGTATGCAAGCGCTGGGCTTCTGCTTCTCTATGGTGCCGGCGATTCGTCGCCTGTATCCGGAGAATAATGACGCGCGTAAACAGGCGATTAAGCGTCACCTGGAGTTCTTTAACACTCATCCTTACGTTGCGGCGCCGGTACTGGGCGTAACGCTGGCAATGGAAGAAAAGCGTGCGAACGGCGCAGAGATTGACGATGGTGCTATCAACGGTATCAAAGTCGGTCTGATGGGACCGCTGGCAGGCGTCGGCGACCCTATCTTCTGGGGTACCGTCCGTCCAGTATTCGCGGCGCTGGGCGCAGGTATTGCAATGAGCGGCAGCCTGCTTGGTCCGCTGCTGTTTTTCATCCTGTTTAACCTGGTGCGTCTGGCGACCCGTTATTATGGCGTGGCTTATGGCTACCGCAAAGGCGTCGATATCGTTAAAGATATGGGCGGCGGCTTCCTGCAAAAACTGACTGAGGGGGCGTCAATCCTCGGCCTGTTTGTCATGGGGGCATTGGTTAACAAGTGGACGCATGTGAATATCCCGCTGGTGGTCTCCACCATCACCGGTCAGGATGGTCAGACACGCGTTACCACCGTGCAAACCATTCTCGACCAGCTGATGCCGGGTCTGGTTCCGCTACTGTTGACCTTTGCCTGTATGTGGCTGCTGCGTAAGAAAGTTAACCCGCTGTGGATTATCGTGGGCTTCTTCGTCATTGGTATCGCCGGCTACTCCGTAGGACTGCTGGGCCAGTAAGGCTGTTGTACACTACCGGGGCCAAACGGCCCCGTTTTTTTATTTCTCTGGAGGATAAATGACTATCACGGACCTGGTGCTGATTCTCTTTATTGCCGCATTATTGGCTTACGCTCTCTACGATCAGTTCATCATGCCCCGTCGCAATGGCCCCACTCTGCTTTCTATAGCCCTGCTCCGCCGCGGTCGCATAGACAGCGTTATCTTCGTTGGGCTGGTCGCCATCCTTATTTATAACAACGTAACCAGCCACGGAGCGCAGATGACCACATGGTTATTAAGCGCGCTGGCGTTAATGGGGTTTTATATATTCTGGATCCGCACGCCACGGATCATCTTTAAACAACGTGGCTTTTTCTTCGCCAATGTCTGGATAGAATATAACCGTATTAAAGAGATGAATTTATCGGAGGACGGCGTACTGGTGATGCAATTAGAACAACGACGCTTGCTTATCCGTGTACGCAATATCGACGATCTGGAAAAAATATATAAACTTCTTATTGAAAATCAATAGCTTAAGATATAGCCTCAACTATGTTTTTCGAATTTTATTTCGAATCATAATATAGCTAAGGCTATATTTTCTATTGACCAATTGTTATTTAATTTAACGTTTTATTGATGAATAAATCTAAATGAAAATCGTTTTCAATTAGAAGGCAAATAATATTTTATCGCTGTTGTTTTATATTCTAAAAATATGTTAATGTTGCGCCGTCAATTAGGGAGTAGCCGATTTCCAGACTCCGGAAATGTACGTGTCAACATACTCGTTGCAAAACGTGGCGCGTACGGACCAGCCGCCGCTGGTCAGGCGAGACCATAGGCGCATCAACTGCTGTGTATTTCGTCACAGAATGGCGACATGCATGTTTGCTGGGGGCAGTGATGTGTTTAATGGATACCCCGGTCAGGACGCTGTCATGCACTTTACTGCTACTGTTCTTCTCGCTTTCGGCATGTCGATGGATGCTTTCGCGGCATCAATTGGCAAAGGCGCCACCCTACATAAACCCAAATTCTCAGAAGCGTTGCGTACCGGTCTTATCTTTGGCGCGGTTGAAACGCTAACCCCGTTGATCGGCTGGGGGCTGGGGATATTGGCGAGTAAATTCGTTCTGGAATGGAACCACTGGATAGCCTTTGTTCTGCTGATCTTTCTGGGCGGACGCATGATCATCGAAGGTATCCGCGGCGGTAGTGATGAAGATGAAACACCGTTACGTCGTCACAGCTTTTGGCTATTAGTCACGACGGCTATCGCGACCAGCCTCGATGCGATGGCGGTTGGCGTCGGTCTGGCGTTTTTGCAGGTAAACATCATCGCAACCGCATTAGCTATCGGTTGCGCCACGCTTATCATGTCCACCCTCGGAATGATGATCGGTCGCTTTATCGGCCCAATGCTGGGTAAGCGTGCTGAAATTCTCGGCGGGGTCGTACTGATAGGAATTGGCGTCCAGATCCTCTGGACGCATTTTCACGGTTAACGGTTACGCTGCCAGAGATGAAGGTTGAAATCCGTCTGGCAGCTAAGTCCGGCGCTGGCAGCCAGTTGTTCCCACACGTCTGGTCTGGCGCGCCAGGCAAATGGCGTCATTTGCAACAGTGCTACAGCCGCTTCGGCGGTGAGCTGCATGTGATAAGCAAGGCGGGTACTCTGCTGCAATGTGAATCCGTCGAGCTGCTCGGTATACGGCGCATGTAAACGCACCTCATCATAAATGAGCCCTTTTAGTTCCATCAGATGATGCGGCCCCGGCGTGGCGGTAACGACCCAACCACCAGGTTTCACCACACGCGCCAATTCCTGCGCCTTACACGGAGCGTAGATTCTGATCACCGCATCCATTGACGCATCGGCAAAGGGCAGTCGATGGCTTGACGCCACACAAAACTTCACCTGCGAATAGCGCTTCGCCGCCGCTTTGATCGCCGTTTTAGCAACGTCCAGTCCAAACGTGGTAACTCCCGGCAACGCCTCGGCAAAAGCATGAGTGTAATACCCCTCGCCGCAGCCAATATCCAGAATCGCCGTGGCCGACTGATCCAGCCGCTCGCGCAACAGGTTAATCACCGCATCGCGCAGCGGCTGATAATGGCCTGCATCAAGAAACGCTCTCCTCGCCTGCATCATTTCGGCGCTGTCGCCCGGATCGCGCGAACGTTTATGCTGTACCGGCAGCAGATTGATGTAGCCCTCTTTCGCCACATCAAACTGATGGCGCTGTGGACATATAACGCTGCTATTAATCTGCGTAAGCGGTTGATGGCAAAGCGGACAGGTAAACGACATGACAACTCCGGACTGGGGCGCTAAAGGGCGCAAGTGTAACGCGAATTGCGCCCCGGGAAAATCCTTTACGAGCCCGGAACCGCAACGTGGCTGCCATGCATCACCAGAAGGTGATCTGAATCGGCTGGCATACCGTCTGGCTCAACATTTTCCAGCCGCAGTACATCGCCCATGATCTGGCTGAATACGGGCGCAGATACCGCACCGCCATAATAAGCCCCATTTTGTGGATTATTAATCACCACCACCAGCGCAAATCTGGGGTTACTTGCCGGCGCGACGCCTGCGGTATATGCCACATACTTATCAACGTATTTACCATCATCGCCAATTTTTTTCGCCGTCCCGGTTTTGACCGCAATACGGTAGTCTCTTACTGCGGCTTTTGTTCCGCCGCCGCCAGGCAACGCGACGCTCTCCATCATATGTTCCACCTCGTGCACCAGTTCTTCCGGCATTACTCGCGTGCCGATCACGGGCGGATCAACTTTGGTGATCGATAACGGACGGTAGATACCAAAGCTGCCAATCGTGGCATAAACATGCGCCAGTTGCAGCGGCGTCACCATTAATCCATAGCCAAAAGCGAAGGTAGCGCGATCTAAATCACTCCAGTAACGGCGTTTCGGTAATAACCCGCTGCTCTCTCCGGTGAGACCCAGTCCGGTAGGCACGCCGAAACCAAAGCTTTTATAAGTATCCATTAATTTCTGCACCGGCATCGCCAGAGAAAGGTGAGAAACGCCGGTATCGCTGGATTTTTGCAAAATGCCGGTTAATGTCAGTTCCGGATAGTAGCCGACGTCGCGGATACGGTGTCCATCGAGAGTAAAAGGATGGGTATCGATAACGCTGTCCGGTTGCACGATACCCTGCTGTAACGCAGTCATAATGACCAATGGCTTCACAGTAGAACCGGGTTCGAAAGTGTCGCTAATCGCGCGGTTACGAAAATCGTCCAACTGCGCGCCTTCACGGTTGTTCGGGTTGAAATCCGGGTAGCTCGCCATCGAGAGAATTTCACCCGTTGGGATGTTAATCAATACGGCAGCGCCGGATTCCGCTTTGTTCCAGATGACGGCGTTATCCAGCGCATCTTCGGTAACCGTTTGCAGACGTTCATCAATGCTAAGCTGAAGTTCATGAGCAGGAACCGGATTCACTTCCGTAATGTTCTCAATAACGTGACCAAATTTATCTTTACGCACCAGCCGGGAGCCCGGTTTTCCCGTCAGTTGCGCGTTAAAGCTCTTTTCAATACCTTCTATTCCCTGCCCGTCGATATTGGTAAAGCCGATCAAATTGGCCGCTACATGTCCGGCAGGGTAAAAACGGCGCGACTCTTCCCGCAGGTTAATACCCGGTAGATTCAGTTTATCTATCCATTCGGCTTGCTGGGGTGAAACCTGGCGCGCGAGGTAGATAAAACGACCTGCCGGGTTACTGTTTACCCGTTCCGCAAGCGTACTGAGAGACAGATGTAAGGCGCTGGCCAGCGCCTGCCAGCGCTCATTGTAGCCAACGCCGCCTTTGCTTATGATAGTTTTCGGATCGGCCCAGACAGCATTAACCGGAACGCTCACCGCTAAGGGCCGCCCTTCTCTGTCGGTGATCATGCCGCGTGGAGAGGCCGTGGTCACTTCACGAAGCGAGCGCATATCTTCTTGTTTCACCAGTTTCGACGGCGTAACAATTTGCAGCCATGCCACCCGCCCTAACAACAATGCCATACTGAGCAGAATGGCAGTGCAAAGTAGTGCAAAACGTATGGGTGTAAAATTACGGGTATCGCCGTCGCTTTTCTTTTTCACCTGATCTCCAGCCGAATCATTTTTCAGGTGATTGATTTAACGGGAAACGGCCGGAAAAACCAGAAAAAACAATGCTAATAACATCGCGCCTTTGCAACAAATCGCTAACGAGAGCGCATCCAGACACATTTTGAAGGATATTGAATTAAAAAGCCCCGCTTTTAGCGAGGCTTTATATCTGAGGCTGACGCGACAAACGCATCAAATCAGTGGTGTCGATCAGATAGCTGTTACGTTAACAGCAGCCGGACCTTTCTGGCCGTCCTGAATTTCGAACTCAACGTTCTGGCCTTCAGCCAGAGTTTTGAAACCATTGCCCTGGATAGCGGAGAAGTGTACGAACACATCTTTGCTGCCGTCAGCCGGAGTAATGAAGCCAAAACCTTTGGATTCGTTGAACCACTTAACTTGACCTTTAATCTTTGCCATTTGCAAAATTCCTTAGAGTGTTTTCTTTGCCCGTAGGCATAACATAGATAAAACTGAGACATTACTGCTTGAGGCACTAATATAAGGTTCGGCAGAGAAGCGGTATTCAACGTCAACGTGTTTACTCAGGACTTCTTTACTGAAAATGCCACACATAAACAGAACTGTACCTCGTTTAACCCAAAGCCTGTTATCACATATAACGTTAATTATGGCAAGCCATTTTTAAACGTGTCTCGATCCGTCGCACAAATTACGAGAACCTTCACAAATTGACAACACGTTTATGCAACAAAATTGCGAAAGATATATCCTCACGCGCTGACGGACTCCTGACAACGTCACTGCTGAAAAGCCATTTTTCTACCATAGCTCAATAATTTCGCTTCTTCCAGTGCATCAAATCACATTTAAAAGCTGTATTTTTCATATCACTTTTTATGCTGAGTTATGCATAAATTGTCACAATGATAAAAAACACCTTTTAATCAAAATAATAGAAAAGAAAAGCGATTTTCGACACCGCTTTTTGTGATGTTCTGCGTCTTTACAGAATGCCTTAAAATAATGAACAAACAATGACAATCCATAAAGAGAGAGAAACGTTTCGCTTTTAATAGAGAATGAGCGGTATCACAAAAATGCCATATGTCCATTTGTTATACATATAAAACTATGTTGCATATAAAGCCATATATTAGGTAAGGTGTTGATGCTGTAGTATCAGTTGCAAACGGCAACGCGGAGAGATCCGACGGGGAAATGGGGCGTATGGCACTGGCGCCATTTGCGCCCCGGTAAGCATTATCGTTCAGCAACCAGACGAATGATGTCCTCATCCTCTTTCGGTTCGCTTGCCGCTGTTGCGGGTTCCGCTTCTTTTTCTGGTTCGTTTGCTTCGCAAAGGCGGCGTAACAACGCGTTTTGCCGCTTCTGTTGATCCAACAACGCTTCGAGCAGTTCTATCTGCTCGTTGGCACGGGAACTTGCCCGGTTGACAAAGAACCAGAGCGCCAGCCCCACCACCAGAACCACCATTGATACTATTAAAGATGCAAGAGAAAACGCACCAGAGTTTAAAACGTCGTTCATTTCACCACCTCAATGTAGAGACGTCATTCTACCACTGCTACACGGGAAGGAAATCTCTGGTGTAAAACGTTTACCAGGGAATAAATTTATTGATGGCGCAAATACCGCTGAAAAATTGTACATCCTGATCGCACATGATATTAAACACCTGCGCCCACAGCAACAGGCATACTACCACCACGATGCCGAGAACGACCCATCGAAATTTTTTCACTCCACTCTCCGATCTTACATCTTATGTCGCTAAATTATCATAAGTTACTTAAACCAGGAGTAACTGTAGCGGCATTATATGTTTTTAGGAATGATTCACTTGTTTCAATCAATGTACACGCTACTCTTATTCTAACTAAAAAAGAGGTAGTAATGCGTTTGATCATTCGCGCAATTGTATTGTTTGCCCTGGTGTGGATAGGCCTGCTGATGAGCGGCTATGGCATCCTGGTGGGAAGTAAAGTGAACGCTGCGGGGCTGGGTTTACAGTGCCATTACCTGACCGCACGCGGCACCAGCACGGCGCAATATCTCCATACCAACAGCGGCATTATCGGCTTTTCCGACTGTCCCATTTTCAGAAAAATCGCCACCGTGGTGGATAATGGCTAAGCGGCAATAAATAATTTCACAGTGAAACTATCACCAATAATTCCCCTATATTGGCTGTTGTTCATAAGTACTGTTAAATAATATTTTAATAACCGTTAAATAAGCCGACAGATATTATCTACTTTTACGATTTCATCCCACCCGATGTTATAAAAAAAGCAGCTACGAAAAATGTAGCTGCTTTTTTTTAACGTCATGCTAATAACGTTGCTTAGAAGGGATAATCGTTGTAACCCATTTGTTCAGAAATTTTACGCGCGGCGACGTGTAACATAGCCACATATTCCTGTAGGCGTTCTTCTGAAAAACGCAGCGTCGGGAACGAAATGCTTAACCCTGCGATGACTACGCCAAAACGGTCAAATACCGGTACGCCGATACAACGTAACCCTTCTTCCTGTTCTTCGTTATCTTCACCGTAGCCTTGCGCACGCACTTCATCCAACAGCGGCAGCAACGCTTCAGTGCTGGTAATCGTGCGTCCCGTGCTTTGCTTATACTCTACGCCGTCGAGAATCTGCTTAACCTCATCACGGTCGCGCCAGGCCAGAAGCACTTTACCGATGGCCGTACTGTACAGCGGATTACGACGCCCAATACGTGAGTACATCCGCAGATTGTACATAGAGTCAATTTTATGGATATAGACAATGCTGTCTTCATCCAGCGCGCCAAGATGGATAGTTTCTTTTGTCAGACGAGACAGTTCGCGCATCTGAATGTCCGCACTGCGGATGAGATCAACATTTTGCAAAGCTCGCGCGCCCAGCTCAAACAGCTTTAGCGTCAGAGAGTATTTTTCAGACTCCCCCTCCTGAGCCACGTAGCCCAGCGTTTTCATGGTTTGCAAAAAGCGATAAACGGTGCTTTTCGACATCATGACGCGCTGCGATAGCTCGGTAATCCCTATTTCACGCTCTTCACCCAGCGCCTGCAGAATGCCGAAAACTTTCAGCACAGAAGATACAGAATCAGGCTGCTTATCCAGATCTGCGTTTGCCATTTATCACCTCATTACGAGCGTTTTATAAAATTCAGAACGAGTTTTTATTATAATTTCACGCCAGGTCGCCCGCAATCCATCTTTGCTTACTTCGTTACAAATCTACGACATAACAACTCAGTATTAATGCTAACATTATTATTCAGCTCATAATTCCCCTTATTACAAAATACTTATGGAAAAAACACGGGCCGACGGCTGCCCCTCCCGCAGAGATACGGCGCTATCCTGACGATTATTATCGGTATTTCGATGGCGGTTCTGGATGGCGCAATCGCTAATGTCGCGCTGCCAACCATTGCGACTGATTTACATGCCTCCCCTGCCAGCTCTATCTGGATTGTCAATGCGTACCAAATCGCCATTGTCGTCTCACTACTTTCCCTGTCTTTTTTAGGCGACATGTTTGGTTATCACCGGATCTATAAATGTGGTTTAGTGGTATTTCTGCTTTCATCATTGTTTTGCGCGCTTTCAGACTCGCTGCAGATGCTGACGCTGGCGCGCATCGCGCAGGAATTTGGCGGCGCGGCGCTAATGAGCGTAAACACGGCGCTGATTCGTCTTATCTACCCCCAGCGTCATCTGGGACGAGGTATGGGAATTAACTCTTTTATCGTCGCCGTCTCTTCCGCCGCGGGTCCGACGATCGCCGCGGCGATTTTGTCCATCTCATCATAGAAATGGCTGTTTCTGATTAATGTCCCGTTAGGTATCATCGCGTTAATTCTGGCCATACGCTTTTTACCAGCAAACATCGCCCATGACACTAAGCCGCGCTTTGACTTACCGAGCGCGGTAATGAATGCGCTCACATTTGGTCTGCTGATTACCGCATTGAGCGGCTTTGCCCAGGGACAGTCGCTAACGTTGATTGGCGCAGAGCTGCTCGTTCTGGTCGTGGTCGGGTTTTTCTTCGTGCGCCGCCAGCTTTCTTTGCCCGTCCCTTTGTTACCCATCGACTTGTTACGCATTCCGCTTTTTTCACTCTCGATCGGCACGTCAATTTGCTCGTTCTGCGCGCAAATGTTAGCCATGGTCTCGCTACCTTTTTATCTGCAAACCGTGCTGGGCCGTAGCGAAGTAGAAACCGGCCTGTTATTGACGCCCTGGCCGCTGGCAACGATGGTGATGGCGCCGCTGGCGGGATACCTGATAGAACGTCTTCATGCCGGTTTGCTGGGGGCGCTGGGAATGGTGATAATGGCAGCCGGGTTGTTTGCGCTGGTCATGTTGCCAGGCACCCCCTCCGATCTGAATATTATCTGGCCGATGATCCTTTGCGGCGCAGGGTTTGGCCTGTTCCAGTCGCCGAATAATCACACCATTATCACTTCCGCGCCGCGTGAGCGCAGCGGTGGCGCCAGCGGGATGCTGGGCACGGCGCGACTGTTAGGCCAAAGTACTGGCGCCGCGCTGGTAGCGCTGATGTTGAACCAGTTTGGCGATAGCGGTACGCATCTTTCGCTGCTCGCGGCGGCGATCCTGGCGACTCTCGCGGCGGTGGTGAGCGGTTTACGTATTACGCAACCACGCGTTCAGGCGTAAAAAAAGCGCGTCATTCGACGCGCTTTTCATACTTGCCAGTGGGCTTATTATTTCAGGTACTCGCCGCTACGCAGCGCTTCAATGCGTTTATCCAGCGGTGGGTGCGTCATAAACAGCTCGCTTAACGATTTCGATTTACCGTTAATACAAAACGCCATCATGCTGGTCGCTTCTTGCGGCTCGTAGCTGGTTTTCAGGCGCTGCAACGCGGCAATCATTTTTTCACGGCCCACCAGCTTCGCCGATCCCGCATCGGCATGAAACTCACGGTAACGGGAGAACCACATGGTGATAATGCTTGCCAGAATACCGAAGACCAGTTCCAGCACCGTCGCAACGGCGAAATAGATTAGCGGATTACCGTTACTTCCTTCGCCTTCATCACGGTTGCCGCCCAGAAAACCAGCAGCAATTTGCGCGATAATGCGCGAAATAAAGATAACGAAGGTGTTAACCACCCCCTGAATCAACGTCATCGTCACCATATCGCCATTGGCAATATGGCTGATTTCATGCGCAATGACGGCTTCCGCCTCGTCAGGGCTCATATTTTGCAACAGACCGGTGCTCACAGCGACCAATGAGGCGTCACGGCGTGCGCCCGTCGCAAACGCGTTAATGTCCGGCGCATGGTAGATAGCAACCTGCGGCATGGCGATACCAGCCTGGCGCGCTTGCGTTGCTACGGTGTTCATCAACCAGCGTTCTCTTTCATTGCGAGGCTGTTCAATAACTTCCCCTCCTACGGATTTTAACGCCATCCATTTGGACATCAGCAATGAAATAAAAGAACCGCCAAAACCAAACAGCAGCGCCATGATCAGCAAGCCTTGCACGCTGCTCGACTGTATCCCTGTCAGGCTCAGAACCAGCCCGAAAACGACCATCACGGCCAGGTTCGTCAGCAGGAAGAGCGCGATTCGCATCATAATTTTCTTTTAACCTCAATTTAACAAAGCGCACTATGCGATTACCCACATCGTATGGGTCTTATGGCTATTTTCAAGTATCACCAGGCGGTAAGTCACGAGAAAAACACAACTTTACATTTTGTAGCATTATCCTGACGACTTCTGCGCTTGTTAAAAAAAACAGGCACAATTTTTTGTGCCTGTTTAGCGTTACTTATCGGTTGCCGCTTGCTCCGCTGGTTTTTCTTTTTCAAGATGCGCCAGGTCCAGAGCAATCTTCACCGTTTCATCAAGGTACGGGTCCGGCTCCTGGTAATCCTTTGGCAGATCGTCCAGTTTCTTCAACAACGGTTTACCCTCACGTTTAAACCGATCGTTAATACGCGCCAGACGCAGAGCGTCTTCTTCATTGTTCTCTTTCTCACGCTGCGCATAATTCAGAGAGACGATGTTGCGCTTATCCTTCATGGCATTGAAACGTGCGATATCCTTCATGATGTACTGAAACTCAGGATCTTTGGCGATACGCGCGTTGTGCTCTTTCAATAATTCCGGGCCAAACGGGGCCAAATCGTCCGATTTCACGTATTTCGCCGCATCAATGCTATCCCACGGCAAGGCGTTATCTTCAAATTTTTCTCCGGTTTCCGTCTCTTCATTGCCAGTCGGCATGATGATATCCGGCGTGACCCCTTTACGCTGCGTACTACCGCCGTTGACACGGTAAAACTTCTGAATGGTGTACTGCACCGAACCCAGCGCAGGCCATTCCGGGCGGAGCATCTGATCGTAAATTCGGTTTAGCGAACGATATTGCTGTACCGTCCCTTTACCGAAGGTCGGCTCACCGACAATCAGCGCGCGACCATAATCCTGCATCGCGGCAGCGAAGATTTCCGATGCCGAAGCACTGAAACGATCGACCAGCACCACCAGCGGGCCTTTGTAGTAGACCACGCCGTCGGTGTCGCTATCCTCACGCACTTTACCGTTATTGTCGCGCACCTGAACTATCGGACCAGAAGGGATAAACAGGCCGGAAAGCGAAACGGCTTCCGTCAGCGCCCCACCGCCGTTTGAACGCAGATTGATAACGATGCTGTTAACATTCTGTTTTTCCAGCTTCTGAAGCTGAACTTTGACATCATCGGTCAAGCCAACATAGAAGCCTGGAATATCCAGTACGCCAACTTTTTCCTTGCCGATGGTTTTCACCGACATTTTAACCGCGCGATCTTCAAGACGAATCCGTTCACGCGTCAGCGTGATAATACGCGTTTTCGTCCCTTTGCCAGCCGGCAGTATTTCCAGTCGGACCTTGCTGCCTTTCGGCCCTTTGATCAGCGCCACCACATCGTCAAGACGCCAGCCAATGACGTCGACCATCGGTTTTCCGGCCTGCCCTACGCCGACGATACGATCGCCGACGCTAATCGACTTGCTCTTCGCTGCCGGGCCACCGGCGACCAATGAGTTAATGACAGTGTAATCGTCATCCATTTGCAGCACCGCGCCGATACCTTCCAGAGACAGGCTCATTTCGGTATTAAACTGCTCGGTATTGCGGGGAGAAAGATAATTCGTATGCGGGTCGATTTCACGCGCAAAAGCGGTCATCGCCAGCGAGAACACATCTTCACTGTTGGTCTGCGCCAGGCGGCGAATAGCGAATTTGTAGCGACGCGTCAGCGTTTCGCGAATTTCTTTGTCGCTCTTGCCGGTGAGTTTCAGACTGAGCTCATCGAATTTCACTTTACCATCCCACAGCGCATTTAGCTCAGCCTCATCTTTCGGCCAGGGCGCTTTACTGCGGTCCAGGTTAAACGTATCGTTTCCGGTGAAATCCATTGGCCGTTCCAGCACTTTTAGCGCGTACTGGTAACGTTCAAACCGGCGCTTTTGCGCCAGGTTATAAAGATCGTAAAAAACATCCAGCTTACCCGTGCGCAGCTCATCGCCCAACACGGTTTTCTTTTTCGCAAACTGCTCGACATCGCTCGCCAACAAAACGTTGTGGCTATAGTCGAGAAGATTCAGATAGCGATCAAAAATCTTTGCCGAAAATGCCTCATCCAGATCGAACTGGCGATAGTGGGAGCGGGTAAAACGCGACGTTACGCGCTCGCTCACCGTCGCATGTTGCGTCTCTTCCTTTAGTACGGGAATTTGATCGGCACGCGTAATATCTTCCACGGCGAAGGACTGGCCTGCTAATGCAAGCAGGCCAGCTAACGCGGTAAGCCTAAAAAAAGTGTTCATGCCAGGCCTGGCCTCCGTTTCAGAACACCAGGTGTTCTGCGCGTACAATCAAAGACATACCCGAATTCAGCTGTACACGGACACCATCTTTGGTAATTTCTAATACGGTGGCATCCATCGCATTATTACCCGCTTTCACCTTGAGGGACTGCCCTACGGTCAATACTGAAATATCAGAAACCGGCGTGTGCTTCTCTTCGCGAGGCGCACGCGGCGCTTTCGTCGTCGGTTTATCAGCGCGAGGTTTACGTTCAGCGCCTTCTTTACGACGCGCTACCGGGCGAGGTTTACGCTCGCGTCGCGGCGCGTCTTCTTTTTCGCCAGCCGCCGCGGCAGCTTCGCGTTTTTTCGCTTGCTGCTCTGCGCGCTGCGCCTGAACACGGGCTTTGGCTTCTTCAAGCTGCTTACGCGCATGTTCGACATGCTGTTCTTCCAGCTCGCCGCACGGATTGCCATCAAGGTCGACGCGCGTTGCGCCCGGCTTAACGCCGTACAGGTAACGCCAGCTTGAAGTATAAAGACGTAAAGCGGAACGAAGTTGCGTTTTGCTGAGGTTCATTTCGCCCCCAACTCGCTCTACCAGATCCTGAAAAATACCAATTTTCAGCGGGCGAGCTTCGCCTTCCGCACTAAAACAGTGAGGAAAACGCTCGGCCAGAAACGCGATAACTTCTTTACTGCTATTCAACTTAGGTTGATTTTCCATGAAATTTCCTGATTACAACGGACGTAGCCAACAAGCAGCAGGCATGAACAGGCGTCATTATAATGACGCTATCAGTAATTGCTACGTTATCCGTTGATTATCCTGCGACGCTCGCAAAGAATTTTTTGTAATCCGTCGTTGCAAGCACGGTTTCAAGCTGTGCGACCAGCGTACGCAGGCCGTGTTCATCTTCTTCGGTAAAACGGCCAAACGCCGTGCTATCTATATCCAGCACGCCGATAATCCGTTCGCCAACCGTGACAGGCAGCACAATTTCGGCGTTGCTGGCGGCATCACAGGCAATATGGCCGTCAAACGCATGAACATCATCAATACGTTGAACCTTATTCTGCGCTACCGCTGCGCCGCACACGCCGCGACCAACCGGAATCCGCACACAGGCGATTCGCCCCTGAAACGGCCCCAACACCAGCGTATCGCCTTCGAGGAGATAAAATCCCGCCCAGTTCACCTCGGTAAGACGTTCGAACAGTAGCGCGCTGGTATTCGCCAGCGTGGCCAGAAAGCTGGTTTCACCTGCCATTAACGACTGAAAATCGCGGTTTAACGCCGCGTATAGTTCTGTTTTGCTCATTATATAATCACTTCGTGGTCTTACTCCTAAACACAGGCTATTAAAATAAGCATTAAATGCGTTCTTGTTCAAGATTATTCCTGTCATGAGTTAAGATTACATTATTCTAACACTTTGATTCACGATACATGGCTCTGAACACCTCACACGTCACGCCAACAAAAAAGCTAACGATCAGGTCAGTTAGCGAAGCGCTGCCGCGCAGCCACTACCAGCGCTGCCCTGAATGCGACATGCTGTTCAGCTTGCCGGAGATGAGCGCTCATCAAAGCGCTTATTGTCCTCGTTGCCAGGCCAAAATTCGCGATGGGCGCGACTGGTCGCTGACGCGGCTGACCGCGATGGCAGTAACCATGCTGCTATTGATGCCGTTTGCCTGGAGTGAACCGCTACTCCATATCTACCTGTTGGGCGTACGCATTGATGCCAATGTGATGCACGGCATCTGGCAAATGACGCAGCAGGGCGATCCGTTAACCGCCGCAATGGTGCTCTTTTGCGTGGTGGGCGCGCCGCTTATTCTGGTTTTTTCAATTGCTTACCTGTGGTTTGGCAGCCTTCTCGGCATGAATCTGCGTCCAGTCCTGCTGATGCTGGAAAAACTGAAAGAGTGGGTGATGCTGGACATCTATCTGGTCGGTATTGGCGTTGCCTCTATCAAAGTGCAGGACTATGCCTTTCTGCAGCCGGGCATTGGGCTTTTAGCGTTCGTCTCGTTGGTGGTTCTTAGCATTCTGACTATGATTCATCTGAATGTGGAGCAACTATGGGAACGATTTTATCCGCAGCACCCTGCTCAACGTGCGGACGAAAGATTGCGCGTCTGTCTTGGCTGCCACTTTAGCGGCTATCCGGATGCGAAAGGACGCTGCCCGCGTTGTCATATTCCGCTACGGTTACGCAGAAAACAGAGCATACAGAAGTGTTGGGCGGCCTTGCTGGCGTCTATTGTCTTTTTGCTGCCGGCAAACCTGCTGCCTATCTCGGTAATCTACATTAATGGCGGGCGTCAGGAAGATACTATCCTGTCGGGCATTATGTCGCTTGCCAGCAGCAATATCGCCGTCGCCGCCGTCGTTTTTATCGCCAGTATTTTGGTGCCGTTTACCAAAGTCATCGTGATGTTTACGCTACTGTTGAGTATCCATTTTAAATGCCAACAGGGACTGCGGACGCGAATTCTGTTGCTGCGTCTGGTGACATGGATAGGCCGCTGGTCGATGCTGGATCTTTTCGTTATCTCGTTAACCATGTCTCTGATTAATCGCGATCAGATTCTGGCTTTTACTATGGGACCGGCTGCGTTTTATTTCGGCGCAGCGGTAATTTTGACTATTCTTGCAGTGGAATGGCTGGATAGCCGCTTACTTTGGGATGCACATGAGTCAGGAAACGCCCGCTTCGAAGACTGAAGCGCAAATTAAAACCAAACGCCGTATTTCACCTTTCTGGCTGCTACCGCTTATCGCGCTAATGATCGCGGGGTGGCTGGTATGGGATAGCTACCAGGATCGCGGCAATAGCGTGACTATCGATTTTATGTCGGCGGACGGTATCGTACCGGGCCGTACTCCCGTGCGTTATCAGGGAGTAGAAGTCGGCACCGTGGAAGATGTCAGTCTGAGCAAAGATCTGCGCAAAATTGAAGTTCGCGTCAGTATCAAATCAGATATGGAAGATGCGTTGCGCGAAGAGACGCAATTCTGGCTGGTGACGCCCAAAGCCTCGCTGGCGGGCGTTTCCGGCCTGGATGCGTTGGTCGGCGGGAATTACATCGGTATGATGCCAGGTAAAGGCAAGCCCAGAGATCATTTCGTCGCCCTAGATACACAGCCTAAATACCGGCTTAGCAACGGCGATCTGATGATTCATCTCAATGCGCCGGATCTCGGTTCGCTTAATAGCGGTTCACTGGTCTATTTCCGTAAAATCCCTGTCGGACGGGTGTATGACTATTCGATTAACCCTAACAAACAGGGCGTGACGATTGACGTTCTGATTGAGCGACGGTTTACCGATCTGGTGAAAAAAGGCAGCCGTTTTTGGAATGTCTCCGGCATTGACGCCGATCTAAGCCTGAGCGGCGCGAAGGTGAAACTGGAGAGCCTCGCGGCCCTGGTCAATGGCGCGATTGCGTTTGACTCACCGGACAATTCCAAACCCGCCGCCCAGGATGACACGTTCGGCTTATATAAAGATTTAGCCCACAGCCAACGAGGGGTAATCGTTAAACTTGAGCTGCCCAGCGGAGACGGTCTGAAAGCGGAATCTACGCCGCTAATGTACCAGGGACTGGAGGTGGGTGAGCTTTCTAAACTGACGCTCAACCCTGGCGGCAAAGTCACCGGAGAGATGACCGTCGATCCCAGCGTTGTTCCGCTGATGCGGGAAAATACGCGTATTGAGTTACGCAATCCCAAACTGTCGCTAAGTGACGCGAATATCAGTTCGTTGTTAACCGGAAAAACCTTCGAGCTGGTGCCGGGCGACGGCGAACCACGCAGTGAATTTGTGGTGGTGCCGGGTGAAAAAGCCCTGCTGCATGAGGCGAATGCCTTAACCCTGACGCTGACGGCCCCGGAAAGTTACGGCATCGAACCGGGCCAGCCGTTAATTTTACATGGCGTAAAAATTGGCCAGGTCATTGAGCGCAACTTATCCAGTAAAGGCGTGTCATTCATCGTCGCGATTGAACCGCAGCACCGGGATTTGGTACAGGGCGACAGTAAATTCGTGGTCAACAGCCGGGTGGATGTCAAAGTCGGCCTTGACGGCGTAGAGTTCCTCGGCGCCAGCGCCAGCGAGTGGATTGACGGCGGAATTCGTATTTTACCCGGTACGAGCGGGAAGATGAAATCCACCTACCCGCTCTATGCTAACCTGGAAAAAGCGCTGGAAAATAGCCTCAGTGACTTACCGACTACCACCCTGACGCTGACGGCCGAAACGTTGCCGGATGTCCAGGCAGGTTCCGTCGTGCTGTATCGAAAATTTGAAGTAGGCGAAGTCATCACCGTTCGCCCACGCGCCAATACCTTTGACATCGACCTGCATATTAAGCCGGAATATCGCCACCTGTTAACCAGCAATAGCGTGTTCTGGGCGGAAGGCGGCGCGAAGGTGCAACTTAACGGCAGCGGCCTAACGGTACAGGCCTCGCCACTCTCCCGTGCGCTGAAAGGGGCCATTAGTTTTGATAACCTGAGCGGCGCCAGCGCCAGTCGGCGCAAAGGCGATAAACGCATTCTTTATGCTTCAGAAACTTCCGCCCGCGCGGTAGGCGGACAAATTACGCTACACGCGTTCGACGCCGGAAAATTGGCGGAGGGGATGCCCATTCGTTACCTCGGTATTGATATCGGCCAGATCCAGACGCTGGAATTGATCACCGCACGTAATGAAGTGCAGGCAAAAGCCGTACTTTATCCGGAGTACGTGCAAACATTTGCCCGCGCCGGGACACGTTTTTCCGTTATTACGCCACAAATCTCCGCGGCGGGCGTCGAGCATCTGGATACGATTCTCCAGCCCTATATTAACGTTGAGCCAGGACGCGGCGCGGCGCGGCGCGACTTTGAACTGCAGGAAGCCACGATTACCGACTCACGCTATCTGGATGGGTTAAGCATCGTCGTGGAGGCGCCAGAAGCAGGCTCGCTTAATATTGGCACACCCGTCCTGTTTCGCGGTATCGAAGTGGGAACCGTCACCGGAATGTCCCTGGGGTCGCTCTCCGATCGCGTGATGATCACCTTGCGCATCAGTAAGCGTTACCAATATCTGGTGCGTAATAACTCCGTATTCTGGCTTGCCTCCGGCTATAGTCTCGACTTTGGTCTGACAGGCGGCGTGGTGAAAACGGGGACATTTAATCAATTCATCCGTGGCGGTATCGCCTTCGCTACTCCACCAGGTACGCCGCTGGCGCCAAAAGCGCAAGCCGGTAAGCATTTCCTGTTACAAGAGAGCGAACCGAAAGAGTGGCGTGAATGGGGTACCGCTCTGCCACGTTAAACACCAGGCTCCGGCGTACTCGCGCCGGAGCGTTTTATGCTACACTGCGCGCCTGTTTTTTTGCCGGCGATACACCTGTGGCTCAACACGCTGTCTATTTTCCTGACGCTTTTCTGACGCAAATGCGTGAAGCAATGCCTTCCACGCTCTCTTTTGATGAATTTATTTCGGCCTGCCAACGCCCGTTGCGCCGCAGTATACGCATCAATACGCTTAAAATATCCGTGGCTGATTTCCTTGCCCTAATCGCGCCCTACGGCTGGTCGCTCACGCCAATTCCGTGGTGTCATGAAGGATTCTGGATCGAGCGCGATGATGAAGAGGCATTGCCGCTTGGCAGTACCGCTGAGCATTTAAGCGGCCTGTTTTACATTCAGGAGGCCAGTTCGATGCTGCCGGTCGCGGCCCTGTTCGCCGATGATAATCATCCGCAGCGGGTCATGGATATGGCAGCGGCGCCTGGCTCCAAAACCACGCAGATCGCTGCCCGCATGGGGAACCGCGGCGCCATTCTGGCCAACGAATTTTCGGCCAGCCGCGTCAAAGTTCTGCACGCTAATATCAGCCGATGTGGAATCGCCAATACCGCACTGACGCATTTCGATGGCCGCGTATTTGGCGCTGCGTTACCGGAGATGTTTGACGCTATCCTGCTGGATGCGCCCTGCTCTGGCGAAGGCGTAGTACGTAAAGATCCTGATGCGCTAAAAAACTGGTCGCCAGAAAGTAATCTGGATATCGCGGCGACACAGCGGGAACTGCTCGACAGCGCTTTTCATGCTTTACGACCCGGCGGCACGCTGGTCTACTCCACCTGCACGTTAAATCGCCAGGAAAACGAAGCGGTCTGCCTCTGGCTGAAAGAGACCTACGCCGACGCCGTTGAATTTTTGCCGCTGGGTGATCTGTTTCCTGACGCTGACCGCGCCCTCACCCCGGAAGGCTTCCTGCACGTCTTCCCGCAAATTTACGACTGCGAAGGATTCTTCGTCGCACGTCTGCGTAAAATGTCATCCCTTCCAGCCATGCCCGCGCCGGGGTATAAAGTGGGGGCGTTTCCTTTTACCTCCCTCAAAGGCCGCGAAGCATTAAACGTTACCCAGGCGGCCAACGCCGTCGGACTGCTATGGGATGAAAATCTCCATCTTTGGCAGCGTGAAAAAGAGGTCTGGCTGTTCCCGGCAGAGATTGAATCACTGATCGGAAAAGTCCGTTTTTCCCGGCTCGGCATTAAGCTGGCCGAAAGTCATAATAAAGGCTATCGCTGGCAACATGAGGCGACGATAGCCCTTGCCTGCCCGACTCATGCTCACGCGTTCGAACTTTCTGTGCAAGAGGCGGAGGAGTGGTATCGCGGTCGGGATATTTATCCGCAAACACCCCCTGCCGCTGATGATGTCCTGGTGACGTTCCAGCATCAGCCACTTGGTCTGGCAAAACGTATCGGCGCCAGAATAAAGAACAGTTACCCGCGTGAACTGGTGCGGGATGGAAAACTCTTTACTGGTAATAGTTAAAAGGCGCACAAAAAAACCGCACTTTTTGACTGGCGCTTTTGCGTACGTTGACTACGCTGAAAAATGGACGGCTAAACTGGTCGTACCACAATTAGCGTATTAACGGAGAGCACGATGATGAAAACCAGTGTGCGCATTGGCGCTTTTGAAATCGACGATGCCGAATTACATGGCGAATCGCCGGGGGAGCGAACGTTAACAATCCCCTGTAAATCCGATCCGGATTTATGTATGCAACTGGACGCCTGGGATGCCGAAACCAGCGTTCCCGCCATTCTCAACGGGGAACATTCCGTTTTGTTCCGTAATCATTACGATCCTAAATCTGATGCCTGGGTCATGCGTCTTGCCTGACTCAAAAAGAACCCGTCGCCAGGCGGGTTATTTATTCTTCCTTTTCTCATTTCCCCCCTGCGCTAACCTCTCCTACACTATCGTGTAAAGTAGTTAACATTGAGGATGTAATGTTCGCGCTGGTACTTTTTGTATGTTACCTGGATGGAGGATGCGAGGATATTGTCGTGGACATCTACGATACCGAGCAGCAGTGTCTTTATTCGATGGACGATCAACGGATTCGCCATGGCGGCTGTTTTCCGGTAGAGGATTTTATCGACGGCTTCTGGCGACCTGCGCAGCAATATAGCGATTTTTAACCCTAGTCGCTGATGCCGCTATTGTATCCGCGCTAACGTCAATTGCCCGCCAAATACCGCGCCCGTATCAATATAGTGTATGTTGGCGAAATCCATGCGCCGACGCAACGGCGTATGGCCAAACCAAAAATGATCGGCTCCGCTAATCCCGCCGCGCTTATTTATGAGCCGTTCGCGGCTCCAGAGAACCTGATGTAAGTCGACCTTTTTTTGCCATTGATAGGTTGACGCTGGATAATCTGCATGAGCGATCACATGCGTGCTATGGCGGCAGCGAACTTCCAGTATCCAGGGCAGCCGCTGACAAAGAATAAAAAGCGCTTCAGCTTGCGCAGCGTGTTCAGCCGTCAGGCGGGTAAACCAGTCGCCACCATTCATCAACCACAGCGTCGACTGCGATGAGGCCCGCGCATCCAGCGCCATTTGTTCATGATTGCCGCGAACCGCCGTCATCCAGGACTCACGCAGTAAAGCCAGGCAACCCAGGCTGTCCGGGCCTCTATCAATGAGATCGCCCACAGAAACTAACAAGTCTTGTTGCGGATCAAATTGACACTCACGTAACCTTTTCATTAACATTGAAAAACAGCCGTGAATATCGCCGACCACCCAGACATGCCGCCAATTCTTTGCCTCTATTCGCTGATAAATCTCTTCAGGCCGCATCATGTTTTTCCTGTCGTTCATTATCCAAGATAGATATAAAAAGATAGCGTGTGCAGATTTTCTTGCTTAGTAAACGTGCTCTGTTGTAAATAGCGAATTTCATCAGTAGCGAGTAAATGCTTTGTTATCATCGCAATAAAATATAACTGACTGCACCAGGGGAGTGTTATCCCCTGGCGCAGCGAGCTACTCACTATCACCTGTTCGCGTTCAATATTCTCCCTCCTTAAAAACATATCGGAAACATAAACCACATCACCTCAGCACACGATATAGCACACTCTTTAGCGGAGTGATCCTCAAGGCAAACCAGCGCCAATGCAGGTGTCGTTACCGTGGCGACCATCGCCCCCACAAACAGGCGCAGCACAATTTTTTTTAAAGGTGGCATAACCTCTCCTGACAGTTAACAGACCATTAATCCTTATCGAGACATCATCCGTGCGCGGGTATCATAGACTTAACAACACGCAGCGTTTCAAAAAAAGCTGTCTGGTTATACCGGCATTTAGAGTAATAACAATTATTTTAAGTTTTAAGTGTATCCATTTGATTTTTATATTAAAATAAATATGACGACGTTTTGTTAAAAGCGTCGCCATAAAAATGAATATATAGTTTCAGAAAATCTGCTATTAATTCATACGGTTAATAGCGGTATTGTGTTTGCTATCTTCAGGAGGCATTCTGAAGATGCTTATTCGCAATATTTTCTATAGTTAACTGAAATTGTTGTGGCGTCGGCATCGTCCCCTTATTAAACAGCGGCGTAACCTCTTTCATAACGATTTTCTCAGCATACGCTTTAAAAGACACCTGCTGATTATGATTTATAAACATATGCGGATATTTAATGCTCGCTGCAGCAATGAGGGGGACGACAAAAGGATTCGCCCCTGCCCCACCTGGAGTAAATACACCATTTTTTATCTCCCTAGGTAGCCCCGCATTCTGCGCAGCCTCTCCTATCTCTTTCAGAAAGGGGGTAATACTGACCCCTTTACTGATGAGTAATTTACAACAGTGATCTTTATTATTACTGTACACGGCTGATAATATGGCTTCGCATGTCTGACGAGCATAGGCCGGATCTTTACTCGCATTACCTTTGATATCCAGGCTATTGAGCTTTTGCAGCATAAAATCTTTAACAGTTTTACTGGTTAATACTGCCCTACCCTCAGAGGCGCTCCCACGATGAAAATGGGTAGTCGGTATGTCTGTTTGTTGATGCAGGCTAAAACGATCTGACAGACTCGTCGACAGGCTGATAAAGCTATTTCTAACGGCAGTAATACTTTTTGCAAAAATGTCCTTCTCCGTTGTTTTTCTTTTACTGGTTCAACGTCACTTCTATGGATTCTGTAGTGCTGGGTGGATAGTGTTATGTTAGTCACGGTAGTTCTCCTTTTAGATAACTATGCATAGCTACACTTTGTTTATATTTCTTGCTTTCAAAAAATAGCCACCTTCTCCACAACCATTTTTACTCATTGATATTTATAAATTTTATTTTCCTGATGGATTTTGTTCTTCTGTCACTTAGCCTGTTTTTTTTCGGCGCAAGGTGATCGACTTTTATCGAGGAACATTTTTATCGGGACAATCCTGAACAGGCAAAACATCACTTCAATTCAACTGCTGCGTCACACAAAACATTCATGAACATTATTATTTATGCTGATGTTGTTACGATTTTGCCCCCATTCGCAGGCTGGCTACCAATTATCCTGCCAGCGAGTTAGCCGCTTTTTCAAAACCTATAAAGTCGCCACGCCAAACCTCTCCGCCACTGTAATCCTTATCTAAAAATCAATTAATTAACTGATTTTTATATATTATGACTTTTCATGGCGTTCAGAAAAACTACAAATGAAATGGATTGACTCATCTATTAGTGGTCAAAAAAACGCGCTACGAGAAATAATCAGTAACAATTGCAACACTATTCCAATCATAACGTAAACTATATGATACCAGACGATTATTATTGCTTTTAGGTAGCATATCTGTATAGCTGCTTTTAAACAACAATACTCTAACACAACATTCAACATTATAACTTACAATAGGTTAACAAATGGAATTACAGCTTATGCTTAACCACTTTTTCGAGCGTGTCAGAAAGGATGCAAATTTCAACGCATTTCTAATCGATCTGGAATATAATAATATCGCTTATTACATCTATTTTGTTGCTACCGGTAATGTGAAAATTATCACTCATGCAGGCCATTTCATTTCTATTAAAAGCAATAGAAAGCTGATTAAAGTCAATTCAACACCAAATACGCAATTAATAAAATTGACTTCAGCTAAACACTTTTCGGGCGAGCATTCCTATGAAAAATACTGTACCGATCTGGCAACGGCAGGCGTTTTTAAATGGATTGTGGAATTAAACAAAAAAACTCGACAATACTGGTCGAAAGACAACCAATTATTATATATAGAAAATGTGGTCATGCCGCTTTAACAAACCTGGGTAATAATAGCGTCAGTCGTGACATCCGGCGTGTTGCGACTGCGGGTTATCCATTTAGAGACCATAATGAGAGTCTGACTGCGAGAGTTATCCTGTGCAGTCCGACCGACGCAGCAACGTTTGACACGATGCTCGACAACAGCATCTCCTGGTGCAGGAGAAATGATATTCAAAGCGATATCGACTAAAAGCTCAAAATATTTGCCTGCTATTTATATTCTATCTAATTAATACTCTCCAGGAAGTGTGGCATAATTGCAGAATCTGTCAGGATTCCGGGAGCATACCGGAGCGTAATCGAAAAACCATCTGGAGATGTATGAGCAAAGATGAAATCAGTTATCAAATTCTTTACCGGTACTCTCTGGAAAAACTATACAGTACTCTTACCAGAAGAGTAGATAACGTGCTGTCATTCGCCCTCGTTTTTCTCGGGGTCGGCGTCACCATAAACGTCGGGAGTCCCTTTATTCTGGGGCCAGGCATTGTGGGTATCGCCATACTAAAAAGAGTACTCCGCTTCGGCACGCGCTCAACACAGGCCGACCGGCAGTCCCGCGCCTGGCTGAAACTTTTTAATACTCAGCACCGCTTTCCTTCAGATAAGACACTGTTCCTTGCCTTCACATCGCTTGAGCAAGACGCGAGCGAAGTATGGTCCATGCTTATTGGTCCTGCCATCGTCATGACTGAGACCGCCCTCGGAAAAACGCCCATTGAGCCATTGACGGCGGGTGAAAAACTCTGTGCATTTTTGAGTGGCGCGACGAAATCCCAGCCAGCAGCTCGCAATTGACCTGTCTTCTAAACGTCTGTGCCATACCACAGAGATTTAGTACAAAATTAATTAATGGAGCACTAACGCTGTCAGCAGGTTTCTCTGAGTGAAAGATTCGTATTATACGCACAGCCCAGTTTACAGTTTATATAACAGCGCTATATGTTTTTGTATCCGTACCATGCCGCCTACAAGCGGCTGTCTGAGTACCTCTAGCCGTGCCAGGGGGTATTAGCTCAAATGTGAGCTGACATATCTATGGCACAGCGCCAAACCTAATCTGACTGTCCGCCCTGCGCCAGAAGCGGACGCTGAACATGGTGTGTACAGGCCAACAATACGATATATTTTAAAGCTACCTGATTGCAGCTTTCATAAGGCTATGGGTATTCAAATGTAGCAAAGCTATAAATCAGGCTTAATTAAATAATGCCTTTGCGAACCTACTTTAGGAAAGTCCGGTAGCGACATTTGAAGTATATGACCCTGTTTTTCATAAAAAGGGAGAGCCTGGAAGCTAAAGGTATCTACAAGTCCATGAACACAGCCTTTCCGCAAACCTTCTTTTTCGGCCATCTCCATAAGTTGACTCCCCAGACCGCGGCTCCTTGCAGATTCACTTACCCAAAGATAGTCGATGCAAAGCCACGGACCTTTTCTGTCAGCAATTAATCCGCCTACCATTTCGCCGCTTTCGTTTCTGCAGTAGACCCCAAGCTGCCCATTTTTACTAAAATCGACGAACTGAGCATTGTAGCTTCTTAATCCGGCTAATAGTTCTTCTTTATCAAATTCAGTAACTTGATGTGTAATTTGAATGTCCATACATATCCAATTGAACAAGTTTGCATTTGGAATATAACGTTATAAATAAGTTAATTAAATGTATCAATAGAAAGTTTATTTTTACTCCTGCGGGGCAGGTCACGTCCGCTACTCGCTTAAAGCAAACTGTCAGTTGGAGTCTGAGCTGGTACAATTAATGTGCCACTGGTTAGAAATCAGTAATACGATTTTATCAGGCTGATACTCTGGCCTGTCAGGATTTGAGGTATCCACCCGGTTTACCAGCCCACTGTATTTGGCACCAGTGGAACCCACTTCCCGATCCAGGATATCCAGTATCCACCGCCGAACCTCTTTCCCCAAAAGATATGTGCAACCTCAAGCGCCTTGTCTGGATGATGACCACGGTATGAAGTTTGATAACGCGTGGAATCAGGGCGTTTGGTACGCTCTCCGTTCAGCAACTGGACGCCTTTCTCCCCAGCCTTTCAGCGTTGAAGATTTGCCAGCGCTGGGTGAAGAGTGTAGGCGAATTATGAAAATCACTTCTGCCGTTTATACTTCGAAAAAGACGTTATCAGAAAGGTGGTTCGCAAGCGCGGAGTTATTAAACCTTTACTTAACGAAATACGGTTTAAGTTGCTTGAATTGCAGCAGAAAGAAAACGACGGCTTGATGATGCTGGACAAATTAAGCGAGCATGGCATCAATGGACTGATACGCCGTCAATAAAAGGAAGGGTGCATGGACGATCCCGTCACATCACCAATCACAACAGAAGAGCACAAAACAACATTTCACAGCGTAAATGATAAAACACGATGCCATTTTCAATCAAAAACATATGTTCAGGTCCACAAGGACACTACCCAGAAATCTCCAGACCTATACAGAACAAGCCAGTACCGAGGAATTGCACACTGATCTCAACAACATGCAAAGTACTGGACTATACAGTATTCAGCAAATGGTCCTGCAGTTATGAAATGCGCCCACCCGGTGCAGAAGAAAGAACCTCACGACTAAAATTATCAGCATCAGGCGGTCACCGAACCCGATAATAAAACGGCTCATCGCCAGCCACCAGCTCTGGAGCGGTATACTCCATTTTTTGACGCATCCTTTGATCGCCAGATAAATAACTTTTCGTACTGAGTCATCCGTCGGGAACACCTTGCATTTCTTTATCGCGGCACGGATCACGCTGTTCAGGGATTCGACTGCGTTTGTCGTGTAGATGGCCTTGCGGATATCCGGCGGATAACTGAAGAGCGTATTGAGGTTTTCCCGGTGCGCACGCCAGCTTTTGCTGATTTGCGGATATTTATCGTCCCGGACTTTCGCGAACGCATCTATCGCCATCAGTACCGCATCTTCGGTCGGGGCCTGATAGACCATCTTCCGGCCGCTGGTGACGGCTTTGTAGTCTTTCCAGGCTACGTATTTCAGGCTGTTACGCATCATATGGATACTGCACAGCTGAATATGGGTTTGCGGGAAGACGCTATTTATCGCATCCGGGAAGCCCTTCAGACCATCCACACAGGCAATCAGGATGTCCTGAAGGCCCCGGGTTTTCAGCTCCGTCAGCACGCTTAGCCAGAACTTTTCGCATTCATTTTCGGCCAGCCACATACCCAGTAACTCTTTCTGGCGTTCGGTGTTGATACCCAGTGCCAGGAAGACGGCTTTGTTGATTACGCTGCCATTCTGACGGACTTTGACGACAACGCAGTCCATATAAACAATGGGGTACAGCGCATCCAGTTGCCGGTTTTGCCTCTCAGTGACCTGCTCTTTTACGGCGTCGGTGACTTTAGATATCAGCGAAGGTGACACATCGGCGTCGTACATCTCTTTGGAGGTGGCGACGATTTCGCGGGTAGTCATGCCTTTGGCGTAGAGGGATAAAATTTGGCTGTCCATCTGCGTAATGCGCGTCTGGTGCTTCTTAAGTAGCTGCGGTTCGAAGGTGTTTTCACGGTCACGCGGCGTGTTCAGTTCGATCTCGCCGTCATCGCATAACACCGTTTTTGACGAGTAGCCATTGCGGGTGTTTGAGCCTGTTTTGGGGGCGTTTTTCTCATACCCGGGGTGGTCAGTCAGCTACGCATTGAGCGCCGTTTCGACGGTTAATTTCGTCAGCATACGGGAAAACGGATTGAGGTCGGCTTCGGTTTTAAGGCCTTTAGCCAGTTCAGCCGCAAGGAATTTGAGTTTCTTTTCGTCCATAATTGCCTGTCTCCGTTACTGGAGTGAACATATCAAAAACAGGCAATTACACAATTTTAATTACAGTCTCAGTTCAGTCACATTATTGATGAGCGACTGTACGTTAAGCCAATCAAGACCGAGATGAAAATCGCTCTGCCACTTTCGCTCACCCCTCCTTCCATGGGTTTACGCCTCAGTACGGTGATTGATCGTTGCCGCCTGGTAAGCCGTAGCGAATACCTTATCAGCGCTGGCATACGCAAAAACCGCCCGAACGGGAGTATTCATCCTGACAGCCTGACTAAAAAATTTGTTGCGGCACGAAAATTTACCGGAATAAATTTAGTGATAACCCACCGACATTTCACGAGATCCGCAGCTTATCCGGACGACTATATAAAGATGCTTACGGGGAAGGGTTTGCTCAGAAACTCCTGGGACATACTTCCGAGAACACCACGAAACTCTATATCGACAAACGCGATAATAAAGCTTACGTGATGCTCTGATTTTGCTGTAAAAGAAATGTTAAACTGGATTTGGATCTGATATAACGAAAAAGCCCGGAATACAGAAATTCTGGAAAATTTCGGAAATTTCGGATTATTGATCATAAGCAACTGATTTATAAGAAAAACAAAAAGAGACCGAATACGATTCCTGTTTACGGCAACAATTGATCTTTCCCTTTAAATTCATAATGTTACATATTAATTAGGTGATTTTAACGATTAGAACACGTTATTTTTGATTCTAATAGATTCAATTAGTTATCACTTTTTACGTTTTAATTCGGACGTATTTCGGGCCATTTTGCGTATAAATCTCCCGACCAAACAAACTCACTGCCCAATACATCACTCCCCTCTTCCATTGGGGGACTCCCGATGCCAAATACCCATGTAGACGAAGGCTTAATAGTGATGCCAACAAAAGCGATCGCGAAAAGTTGAACAGGTGGCTAGTTTCAGATTAAACACATTGGTTAGTCATCCTGAACAAGTAAAATCCGCCGCAACTGGCAGCCATTCAATACTCGCACTATCGAACGATCGCCAGCTTGCCGCAGCCCGTTCTTGCATACGATGTGGCTGCGGTTCCATCACATCAGGAATGTGAAAATCTGGATAAACCTGCCACTTAACCTGAAGCAGGTCTTCATAGCGGGTGGTATACCGAGGCGAAAGCATTTCTCTTAAGGTCGCCATATAAAAACATTCTATTACAACGAGTTATCTCCTCCTGCCTCCGCCCCGGCGCAAAGCTATAGTTTTTCTATCTCCTTGTGAAACAAACAATTATTCTTGCTATAGCGCTGATTAACAATCGTTCGCGGGCAACGTACATTCAGCGAGTTTCAGAGCTTCCTGACGGAATTCCGCCGGTGCTGTTTCCGGGACTTCTTACTGGTTGATACAGATCCTGCCTCTTACTTGAGAATTTACTCATTTAGCCGTATGTCCATTATGGGTGGATAAGATCATTTATCATCGTAAGGGTTGAAAGCGATAAGTTAAACTTGTCCTGGCTCAACAAGGGAACCCGACTAATGATGAGCTCTTCATCTTCAAGGCGTTTTATGCCTTCCAGCAAGAATAGATATTAAATCGACAACTGCTGCCAGGTCTTGCAGGCGCAGTGGACAATCGTGTGGTAACAGCCTGAGTCATTTCTTATTTTTCTCATTCAGCATAACTGCGTCTTCTGATAGAGAAATTTTTATCTAAACATATAAAAAACACAGTGAAGAAAACGCTACTTTTTTCTAGCTAAAAAGCTAAATTAATTTTTTTATGGAGAGGATCTTATGCGCAAGGTGTCGATATCTATATTATTCATGCTAGTTTCACTGACCTGGGGGACTACATGGTTGGCTATGCGAATTGCCGTTGAAACTATCCCTCCAGTGTTTGCAACCGGAATGAGGTTTATGTTTGCAGCACCTTTTTTAATCATCATTGCATGGTTAAGAAAAAAAAACCTGTTGTTTCCTCCCGGACAACGATTATTCCAGTTTGTGATTTGCATCTTTTATTTTTCTATTCCTTTCTCACTAATGATTTATGGTGAAACCTATGTCAACTCTGGGCTTGCCGCCATTATCTTTGCGAATATGCCTGTGGCCGTTTTGATAGCATCGGTTTTGTTTCTAAATGAAAAAGCGAAACTAATGCAGATCGCGGGCTTAACTATCGCAATCACTGCATTGACGGGGATACTTCTTGAAGAAACGAATACAAGTACAGAGAGTCACTGGCAGGGTATCACTGCGCTTATTTCTGCTGTGTTAATCCATGCCATAATATATACACAATGTAAGAAAAGAAGTTGTACTGTCTCTGTTATCACATTTAATGCGCTCCCGTGCCTTTTAGCTGGGTTGATACTTTCTGCGACAGGATGGTTTTTTGAAAGACCACAAGTATCAACCTTCTCAGTACACTCAATATTAGCTACCCTGTATCTCGGGGCTTTTGCCGGAGTTTTTGGTATCCTGTGCTACTTTGCGCTTCAGCAAAAGGCTAACGCCTTCCAGGCTTCGCTTGTATTTCTTATCTTTCCGCTGATTGCGGTAAGTCTGGAAGACTATATTTATGGATATGCTATTTCAACACACTCAATGCTGCTTATTATACCATTAGCTATCGGGATATTTCTTACTCTTGTCGCCAGAAATATCCCTGTAACCAGCAGATGTCGGGATAATTCATCACAGAAATAATCGATTTATAATAACGCAAATAATTCCTGATGCCTTACTGAGCTCCAGCTAATGCGGGGTGGATAAGCTGGAATACAGACCCGGTAATACACAGCGATTATATTAACAAGCAATGTAATAAAGGAGTTTTTTATGTTCATGTTTCTGCCATTCTTGCTTGCACTGAGCGTGGCAATGGGAGCCATAAACAGAAAGGATAAAGTCAGCTACATTCTATGGGCCGTTTTACTCATCGTCACTATTTTATCATTCATCCATCATATGACCAATTCGCTAACTTTGTCATTTTAAGGAGTGTGTATGAAAACGCATCATCATCCAACAACATTTGTTCATCTGATTAATCAGATAGGACTCCTTGGGATATGCGTTGCTCTGGTTGTAGCCTTTTATTATCAACTCGTTAGGCATGAGCTGCCTTGTCCAATTTGCTTATTACAGCGGGCTGGCCTCATCATCGCCGGTTTTGGCTTTTTATTTAACCTCTGCTTTGGTCTACGAGGCATACATTACGGGATGGTAATTATTGGCAGTATCCTGACCGGAGTTATGGCATCCCGGCAAATATGTTTGCATATCATGCCCGGTGACACAGGATATGGTTCTGCATTTTTTGGATTACACTTTTATACCTGGACTCTGATTACGTCAATTCTCATTATTATTGCTGTTGCGGTAGTTCTGGCAATCAGTAGCATGAATGCTGCATTTCGTTCATTGAATATTAATCCGAACCTGTTCAGTATTGTCGGTTGGGTATTTCTATTACTGATTACTGCCAACCTTATTTCAACTGTACTGGAATGTGGCGGAGGGGAATGTGCTGCTAACCCGGTCACATATAAGCTACTGTCGAAGCAGGATATTGCCTTTCTGAAAACAGGCCTCCTGACGAGGACAGTTCTCCGGTTATGACGCACTTTTAAAATGACTGATTGGTAAATATATAGCAAGCACCTGTCTTGTAGAAACTGGAATGGTTATGGGCTAACACGGAAGTTTCAGTAACGTTGAAATGGTGCAATAATAGGAATCAAACTTATAACCTTCGCATTACGAATTAGTAGAATCACATTTAACTAACTAAAAGCATGTTGACCAGACTCGCAGACCATTGAATCACGCAACAACCAGTTACTGTCATCTGATGAAAAAGGCTGTGCATAACAGAATCAGGACTGACTGGCATCAGGGTCATGTGCTTCAGCAGCAAATACATAAAATGAAGCAAGATATAAAGAATGAAGGAAAAATCGAGTATGAAAAACGTACAGAATTGTCTGAAGTAACTTCCCTGCAGCATTGACGCCGCAGGGAATCTATTTATGGTGTAACTATATTGAACCAGAACTCAAACTTGTCCATATAGCCCAGCATCTCATCCAGTTTCGCAGCATTACCGGTAACGTTGACTTCTCCTTTATCTTGAGCCTGCTTCAGAGTTTCTTCCTTCAGGATAATTTTATTCAGCGTGTCACGGTTCAGAGTAATCGTGGCATCAGCGTCTTTCGCTTCAGCATTAGCCGTGTGGTTCAGCACGCCATTTTCCAGCTCAAGCTTGTACTTTCCGCCGTCGCTGCCAAGGTCAATATTAAACACCGCCCGGGCATTACCCGCTTTTTCACCGTTGATATGTACAGCCAGGAAATCGAAGAACATTTCAGGGGTCATTGCCCGAACGGTATCCGGACTTGCTGTATTTGGCGTCGGACCTTTAACCACACCGTTACGCAGCTCCTGCGCACCGGTCAGGTAGAAGTTACGCCATGGACCAGATTCAGCCTGATACCCCAATTGTTCCAACGCATCGGCTTCAAGGTTACGTGCATTCTGGTTATTTGGATCGGCAAACACGACCTTACTCACCACCTGAGCAACCCAACGGTAGTTCCCCTGGTCAAAGTCTGCTTTGGCTTTCTGAAGAATCGCATCGGCACCGCCCATATATTCAACAAATTTCTTAGCCGCTTCTTCGGGTGGCAGCTCATCAAGGGTTGCCGGATTGCCATCGAACCAACCGAGATACAGCACATACGTTGCTTTTACGTCATGGCTGATGGAGCCGTAATAGCCGCGGTTGGCCCAGGTTTTTGCCAGGCTATCCGGTAGTTTGAAGTTGGCCGCTATTTCGTCGCGAGTCAGACCTTCATTGGCCATACGCAGAGTCTGGTCATTGATATAACGATACAGGTCTCGCTGGCTTTTCAGCAGACCAACAACATTCTCGTTACCCCAAGTCGGCCAGTGGTGCTGGGCCATAATAATTTCAGCTTTGTCACCCCAACGCACTATAGCTTCGTTGATATATTTCGACCACGGCAACGGCTCACGAATTTTTGCGCCGCGTAGCGAGTAAGTGTTATGCAGGGTGTGAGTGACGTCCTCTGCGGCTTCGATGAGTTTCTTCTCTTCGATGAACCACAGCATTTCCGAAGGGGCTTCCGAACCAGGGGCCAGCATAAAGTCGTAAGTCAGGCCATCAATCACTTCTTTCTGGCCGTCTTTATCAATGATATTAGTGGGCGCAATCAGTGTCACCGTCCCCGCAGAGGTGGTCGTCCCCAGTCCGGCGCCAACCTGGCCGGAGGCATCTGGTTTCAGGAGGTTGCCATACATATAGCTGGCACGGCGGCTCATCACGTTGCCGGCCATAATATTCTCGGCTACTGCTGCCTCCATAAAGCCAGCAGGCGCATACACTTTCACCTTGCCGGATTTCACGTCCGCTTCATCGACAACGCCACGCACACCACCATAGTGGTCAACATGGCTATGAGTATAAATGATGGCGACAACAGGCTTATTGCCACGGTTTTTGAAATACAAATCCATACCGGCTTTGGCTGTTTCCGCAGAAACCAGCGGATCGACAACCGTAATCCCCTCTTTACCTTCGATAATCGTCATGTTGGATAAATCAAGGTTACGAATCTGGTAGACGCCGTCTGTTACTTCAAACAAGCCACTGATATTGATTAGTTGGGACTGACGCCACAGACTAGGGTTAACAGTGTCAGGAGATTTTTCCCCTTCTTTTATGAAAGCGTACTGCTGTGGATTCCAGATGACATTCCCTTGCTCTCCCTTAATCACCTCTGCAGGTAAATCAGCAATAAAGCCTTTATGGGCATTCGTGAAATCGGTGTTATCAGAGAAAGGAAGTTGGTTATAAAGCGCATTGTTAGCTTGCTTGGTTGAAGCAGTGGCACCTTTTGGGGCTTCCTGGGCAAATAAAGGTGTCAGCGCAGTGGAAGAGAGTAGCCCCGCCAGCGCAAAACTTTTAACGATCGACTTAAGTCTCATTTGTACCCCTCATGTAAAAATATTCTGTATCACTCAGTCTGGTCGATTAATTATCTGTTAATTCAAACAATTAAAGTTATTGCTGACCATTTTCGCTCTTTTAAATATAACCAAAACGTTACATTTCGCTATTTATGGATACAAATAAGTCGTGTTTTACGTCTGCCAGTTACATCCTCTTTTAGTAAGTGGGGTAAACTCGCTTCCAGTTTCCGGGAAACACTATAATTCTCCCCCCTACTACAGGAATTGTGACTATAAGTTCGTCACTGTGGAGCAAAAATCATCTCATCAGCCAAAAATGCAGCCTGGCCTGATAGCTTTTCCATTTTTCACCATGAAGTATCTCCGCACTACACTGGATAGTAATTATTCATTATATGAGGCGATTAAGGATGGGGCAGGATTCGGACGACAGGCGCCGTACCTCCAGTGCTGGAAGGGTATGGCAGGATCATAAAGATATGGTCAGGCAAGCGCTACGTGTAAGTATTCCGTGGTTCACATTTGTGAATATCAGCTTTGCGCTTATCATTTTATTTCGCCACATACTCATCAGTGACTTTGACAAGTCGATCAGTGCACAGACTGGAATACTGCCTTTAATAGACGATATTATGGGCAGTATTATTGTTTTTTCGTTCCTGATACTCCTTTTCATTTACCGCCTTCCGGCCAGATTTACTCCTCTTTGTCTGGTGATGCTGCTGATTCTCAGTCTGATGTGGAGCTATTGTAGCTACTGTTTTATTGTCTGGTGGCAACTGCCTTTTGCCTGGCCTCTCAGTGTCATCCTTATGCTTACCGCGCTGGCTGCGCTTTATTATCATCTGCCAGCGTTGCTACTTTTCATCGTCCCGTTATGGCTGACCGCCCTACTGGCCAGCGTGCAGCTTAACCAGTATGTGAATATCCGGTTTTTATTAGTCTGGCTTACTCTTACCGCCATACTCATTTATGGTCGCTTTATCCTGCAGCGCTGGTTTGATGAAGCCTGGTTGCGTTACCAGGAAAACCGGATGCTTATCGCGCGTCTCGACGTTATGGCTCACCAGGATGCACTGACCGGGACCGCTAATCGACGTTCAATGGAAAGTTTTCTTGGGGATGCTCTCCGCCAGACGGAGCCGTTTGCACTGATCATGCTCGATGTGGACTATTTCAAAAACTATAACGACAATTATGGTCACCAGGCTGGCGATGCCTGTCTGGCAAAGGTGGCCTGTGTAGTAAAGAGGTCGATTCGTACTCCGGCAGACCTGGTGGCACGTTACGGGGGCGAGGAGTTTGTCGTTGTGCTGCCTTCGTCGTCGCTGAATGAAGCTGCACTGGTTGCTAAACGTATTCAGACAAACCTGCGTGAAACCGCACTGCCGCATGTAGCATCTGCGGTAAGCGAAACGGTCACCGTCAGCATGGGCATCACCCTTTCCACAGCCGGTGACACTGTTACCGGCATTATTGCCAGAGCGGATGAGGCCCTTTATCGGGCTAAACAACAGG
Source organism: Salmonella sp. K21076 (assembly GCF_039650795.1). Lineage (NCBI taxonomy): Bacteria > Pseudomonadati > Pseudomonadota > Gammaproteobacteria > Enterobacterales > Enterobacteriaceae > Salmonella > Salmonella sp. K21076. Next base: position 394,085 of record NZ_JBCLYA010000051.1, on the reverse strand, counting down.
GACGTAATCGTTGGGTAAAGTAAAACCAGTTGCCCGGTGTTTGATACAGAAGATCACCTTGCCATACTCAGATAATTAAAACTGAATATTTGGAAGCAAAAAAGACAGTCGGACTCACGGAACCTTTGCGCTGGTACAGCCTGAATATCAGATAAAATTATGTCCAGCCGCAGACACCAGTTGACAGTGGAATATTCCTGGTGTTGTGAACAAGGCGACATTCACAACACGACTGTGCTCACGGAATTCAAATGCCAAACGGATGATTACGATATTCGCTACCTCTGCAAAGTTATATTATTCGATTTTCATGCAGATTTCGCCTCCCGGTAATTTCCCCGATAAAATGCCAGTACCCTTTGCATCGTCACGCTGTTCCGGCACTCCGTACAGATAACGTTTCTGGTCCGGTCGTAGGAACTCACGACACCTTCCGGCGTTTTCAGAAAGCGGGTAATCCTGGCATCTTCACGTTTCTACTTCCAAAGCAGGAAAGCCTGTTCCGAAGGAAAAATACCGCTTCTCCCGGCCTGATACAGATCCCCACAACTTTCCGCCTTTTCCAGGTAGTGACGGGCTGTAAAAATGGTTAACCCTGTTATCTTCCGAAGTTCTCCAAACGTCATCCGACCGTGTGTTCGTACCAGTTCCGTCAGGCGCTTTTGTATTTCAGCTTTCTGCGCCGGTGTGTAATTTCTGCTCATAAGTCCCCCCAGTTAAAGCCTTCCCGCCGCCTTACGCCGTCTGAATTTTTCCATCATCAGTTGTGCCGGGGTTGGCCCTGCCGGATGACGCGGCGCTGCAAGTTGACGGCGTACCGGCGGTATGCCACAACGGAAATCCGAAAAGTTCCGGCGCTGGGTGACTGTGACACCATGAGTTTTGTCAGCGCCATCGTTCAGTGTTCCCAGCTTGGGCTGGAACCCGGCGGCGCGCTCGGTCATGCCTATCTGCTGCCGTTCGGAAACAAAAACGAAAAGTCAGGCAAAAAAACGTTCAGTTAATTATTGGCTACCGGGGAATGATCGACCTTGCCCGCCGTTCCGGACAGATTGCCAGCCTTTCCGCGCGCGTTGTCCGTGAAGGTGACGATTTCAGCTTCGAGTTTGGTCTGGAAGAGAAGCTGGTACACCGTCCGGGTGAGAACGAAGATGCACAGGTTACTCATGTCTATGCCGTTGCCCGCCTTAATCGATCGCTGCCGACTGGTAAGCCGAACTGATTTCATGATCAGTGCCGGAATCAGGAAAAATAGCCCAACCGGGAATATTCACCCGGATGGGCTGACAAAGAAATTTGTAAAAGCCAGAAAAATTTCAGGCGTTAAATGTAGTGATAACCCACCGACATTTCACAAGATCCGTAGCCTGGCTGGTCGGCTGTACAAAAACGAACGCGGCGAGGAATTCGCTCAAAAACTACTGGGCCACACCTCAGAGAACACCACGAAACTCTATCTCGATGAACGCGATAATAAAGCTTACGTGATGCTCTGATTTTGTTGTAAAAGAAATGTTAAACTGAATTTGATTGTGATATAACCAAAAAGACCGGAATACAGAAATTCGAGGAAATTTCGAGGGAAAACACATAACCCGTTGATTTATAATCGAAATAAAAAGAGACCGAATACGATTCCTGTATTCGGTCCAGGGAAATGGCTCTTGGGAGAGAGCCGTGCGCTAAAAGTTGGCATTAATGCAGGCTAAATCGCCTTGCTCTTTAAGAATAGATGACGACGCCAGGTTTTCCAGTTTGTGACGAAGGTGATTGAAAAAACCTGGCGTATTGTCTGTCATCAGAGATAAAAAAACCGTAAGCCTTTTCGTGAAGGTTTACGGTTTTTTATTAAAAATCAGTCAGCTATTGGATGGATCACAAAGCTTTTGCGCACGTTCGATAAACGGCGCCAGACTCATTTTCTCACCGGGCTTTGCCGGGTTATCGATTTGAATGATGGCAATAGGCTGAGCGCGCGTTTTACCCTCCGCTACTTGCTGCTCGGCAATAGCATTCAAGGGATACTGCACCAGAGTACTGGGGTTGATCACATAGAGCGCCTGGCCAGGCCGACAGGTCAACATGACCTCTTCCCGATTAAACGCCCACTTGTCTTTTCCTACTTCAAAACGACTTACGGTAATCACCTGCGGCGCCGCCAACGCTACGCCCGAAGTGGCCAGCAGAAGCGCCGGAAGGAGTATTTTTTTCATTCGTTATGCCAGTCCATCAGAAAGGTTCGAGGGTTGCAAACAGGCTGACGATCGCCAGAACTATGCCTCCAACTCCCCATTCAATTTGCGTCATCCTGACAAACCATAGGTCAGTCCGGGGATTTTCCTGTCGCATACGTGGTACGAGAACATACCGATTCGTCAGCGCAATTGCTACCATAAGCACCACCAGCGCACATTTTAACAAAAGCAACTGTCCATAAGTGGTCTGCCAGATAGCGGTAAATCCCGTGATAAATAGCGTGTTGCCAATGCCTGTGAGCAATACGCCCGCCACAAAAAAGTGACCATAACGAGAAAAACTCATCATGGCGCTAATGGCATGTTGACGCCAGCGTCCTTGAGCCATGCGCATACAATAAACCACTGGCAACAGCCCGCCAAACCAGGCTGCGGCACAGAGCAAATGCAGAGCATGGTTAATTTGCTGTAATGTTCCCGCTACACCATCGCGCATCGTCGCATGTCCAACGCCTGCCAGCAGGATAAACTGAGCAACGGTTAGAATAAGAAGCCGTCGTTGCATTTTTACCGGCGCAATGACTACCACCGCCAGCGTGACCAGCGCGAGGATAATTTGCCATATCCAGACCGCGCCAAAGCGGGTTTGCAGTACCGCGCCCCAAACCGAGACGGAAAAAACATCGGGCCAGCCGCCGCCCATCAGTCCGCCCTGAATTGCCAGCATAAAAGCCGCGCTGATAACGCTCCAGGCGGCGGCATGTCGTTGCAGATGTAAAAATCGACGCGTCATTAAACGACGAATTGATGCGGGTGCCAGCCAGGCGCCGTAAAGCGCGCAGCCGTAGACCAGCATCAAACTAGCAAAATGAATAAATCGGAGAGTTATCCAGACGAATGTCAGCATCATTTATTTCACGCTGAAGGTGTATTTCCCTTTTGTTTTATGTCCATCCACCGACACAACGTGCCAGTCTACCGTGTAAGCGCCAGATTTTAACGGCTGCTCAAGCGGGATAATCAACTGCGTTTTATCCTGTTCATTTCGCTTTGCCGGGCGCGTTTTGATGGACTCTTGCTGAGGGCCAGTAATGGTTGCGCCGCTGAATCCTGGCTCAATCCCTTCAAAAAAGTTCAGAGTCAGCGCCTGTGGCGAGGCCGTAACGGCAGCATTCGCTGCTGGATACTGATGCGTCAGGTGCGCATGTGCCCAGGCCGCTGGCGTCGCAAATGTCGATGCCAGCAGCAGTAAAGCTAAACGTCGCGATGGTGCAGAAGAAGCCATATTCACTATTCCTTTTTGTTATACCTACGTTACAAAGAATAACCTTCAACAATCAATGAGTCGAGGATCATCATTTCCATCTTGCCATTGCCGCGGACTCTTAGTACCTTCTGGCGGCAACAAAAAAGGAGACACGTATGAAAACGAATCTGGCTCAGCTTGAACAAGCGGAAATGGATAAAGTCAATGTGGATCTGGCGGCAGCTGGGGTGGCATTTAAAGAGCGCTACAATATGCCAGTTGTCGCGGAGGCGGTCGAACGTGAGCAGCCAGAGCATCTACGCGCCTGGTTTCGCGAGCGGCTGATTGCCCATCGTCTGGCTTCCGTATCACTATCCCGACTCCCTTACGAACCCAAAGTTAAATAAAAATTATATAACGTTACACTTCCTTACATGCAGACGACTACATTATAAGGCGATTCTTAACCTATGCTTTTTAGAATGGCTGTAGAGACTATGAAAAGGAAGTCATTATGTCCTCCTGGAAAATTGCCGCTGCGCAGTACGCGCCCCTGAACGCTTCGCCGGCAGAGCATGTCGCCCATCATCTGGAATATATTGAGCTTGCGGCTCGTCAACAGTGCGAACTGCTGGTCTTTCCGTCACTGTCGCTATTAGGCTGCGACGAAAGAAATAAACCGTTGCCCGCCCCGCCTGACGAGGCGCTTTTACAGCCGCTCACTCATGCGGCCGATACCCACCATATGACTATCATTGTGGGTATGCCTGTTGAGCATAACTGCCGCTTCGTAAAAGGCATCGCTATTTTTGCCCCATGGCTAACGTCGCCGCTCATGTTTCACAAAAGTCATGGCGCCTGTATTGCCAGGCAGCGAAGCGCTATCAACGTGGTGGATGAGCAGCCAGAAGGTGGTGATATAGGCCCCTCATTTACGTTATTCACAACCAGTCAATGTCTTAACGAGCCTGAACTCCATGCTTCTACCTCACGCTTACAACGTTTTTCGCATAAATATGCGCTGGCCGTACTGATGGCCAATGCCTGTGGCAGTAGCGCGCTGTGGGATGAAAGCGGGCAACTTATTGTTCGTGCCGATTGCGGTTCGCTATTACTGACGGGTCTGCGCACAACCGAGGGTTGGCAAGGCGATATCATTCCATTACGCTAAGGTCTTTGGGTGAGGAATGAATCATGTTGCGGATTATAGACACGGAAACCTGCGGGCTGCAGGGCGGGATCGTAGAGATAGCCTCTGTAGATGTCATTGATGGCAACATTGTCAATCCCATGAGTCACCTGATACGCCCCGATCGCCCTATTACGCCGCAGGCGATGGCGATACACCGTATTACCGAAGCCATGGTCGCCGATAAGCCGTGGATTGAAGATGTCATACCGCTTTATTACGGTAGTGAGTGGTATGTCGCTCACAATGCCAGTTTCGACAGACGCGTATTACCTGAATTGCCGGGTGAGTGGATCTGTACCATGAAGTTGTCGCGACGCCTGTGGCCGGGAATAAAATACAGCAATATGGCGCTCTATAAATCGCGCAAACTAAGCGTACAAACGCCGCCGGGGCTGCACCATCACCGGGCGCTTTATGATTGCTATATCACCGCCGCCTTGCTGATTGATATTATGCGAACCACCGGCTGGACCGCGGAAGAGATGGTCAATATCACGGGCCGTCCTGCGCTGTTAACCACTTTCCCGTTCGGTAAATACCGCGGTAAGGCGGTATCTGAAGTCGCAAAACGCGATCCGGGCTATTTACGCTGGCTTTTTAATAACCTTGATAATATGAGCCCGGAACTTCGCCTGACGCTTAAACACTACCTGGAAGATGTTCAGGCTGGCGAGCAACGCAGCAATGGAACACCACAATAACCCGCGACGCTCACAAGCCGTTGCGGGCGCGCGCGTCTATGCGCTATGTAAGGTTCCCTGCGCCAGGCCGATTAAAAAGGCGAACTCCAGCGCGACGCCTTCGTAGGATTTAAACCGCCCCGACTTACCACCGTGCCCGGAGTCCATATCCGTACATAACAGCAGCAGACGTTGGTCCGTTTTTAGCTCGCGTAATTTTGCCACCCACTTCGCCGGTTCCCAGTATTGCACCTGGGAATCGTGCAATCCTGTCGTCACCAGCAGGTGCGGATAGTCCTGCGCTTTGACATTGTCATAAGGACTATAGCTTTTCATATAGTCATAATACTCAATATCCTGCGGGTTCCCCCACTCTTCAAACTCCCCTGTCGTTAATGGGATCGACTCATCCAGCATCGTGGTTAATACATCAACAAAGGGCACCTGGGCAATAACGCCGTGGAAAAGCTCGGGGCGTTCGTTGATAGCGACGCCCATTAGCATTCCGCCCGCGCTCCCGCCCATCCCATAACACAGCGACGGTGAACCGTAACCCAGTTTTAATAAGGCATCGCAGGCATCAAGATAGTCATTAAAAGTATTCCGCTTTTTGAGGAATTTGCCATCTTCATACCACTGCTGCCCCAGCTCACCGCCGCCGCGAACGTGTACGATTGCGTAAACAAAGCCACGATCCAGCAAGCTCAGTCGGCTGCTGCTGAAGTCGGCGTCAATACTGGAACCGTAAGATCCGTAACCGTAAACCAGAAGCGGATTTTGCCCTTTACGAAAATACTTCTGATGATAAACCAGCGATACCGGCACTTCGACGCCGTCGCGTGCGGTGATCCACAGGTGTTCGCTCTGATAACAGCCAGAATCAAACCCAGGCACTTCCGTCTGTTTAAGTACCCGTCGTTCTCCGGTATCCATATCCAGTTCAAACAAGGTATCTGGCGTCGTCATTGAAGAATAGCCGTAACGCAGCCGGGAGGTCTCAGGTTCGGGATTATAGGCAAGCCACGTCACGTAAGCCGGATCGTCAAAGGCAATGCCTATCACTTCACGGGTTTTACGGTTAATTTGCCGCAGGCTGGTAAGCCCCCGTTGACGCTCTTCGACCACTAACCAGTCGGTAAACAGGGTAAACCCTTCCAGCATAATATGCTCGCGCGGAGGGATCAGCTCTTCCCAGGCGTTTTCATTGCGCACGCGGGTACGGTACAACCCAAAGTTTTTACCGTTCCGGTTAGAGCGCAGGTAAAACTTATGTTGATAGTGATCGAGACTATATTCATGGTCTTTGCGGCGCGGTAAGAATGAAAACGGCTCGGCATCGGCCAGTTCCGCGTCAAGTAATAGCACTTCGCTAGTGGTGGCGCTGGCAAGATGAATCACCACATAATGCTGCGAAGTGGTTTTATGCAGGCTGACATAAAAGGTATCGTCTTTCTCCTCATATACCAGTTCATCTTGCGATGACGGAGTGCCAATCGTGTGCCGCCAAACCTGATAGGGCAGCAGCGTCTTCTTATGCTTACGCACATAGTAAAGAGTCAGGGAATCATTGGCCCAGACAAATTCAGGCGCAACGTTATCCAGCAGTTCCGGATACCAGTTACCGCTTTCGAGGTTACGAAAACGCAACCCATACTGACGACGGGATAAATAATCTTCTGCCAGCGCCATGATGGTATTATCCGGCGTAATGGCAAGCCCGCCGAGCGTATAAAATTCGCTGTGCGCGGCCCGCTGGTTCGCATCGAGCAAGGTTTCCCACACATTCCACTCTTCGCTTAACGCCGATTGTCGTTGATAGATGGCATATTCGCAGCCGGGTTCATAGATATAACGGTAGCGATAGCCGTTTTTCACATACGGAGCGGAAACTTCTCTGGGCGGGATGCGATCGATAATTTCTTTTAGAATGCGGTCCTGTAACGCCTGCTGAGAGGACATGACCTTCCGGCCATACTCATTTTCCTGATGCAGGTAATCAAGGACTTCCGGCTGCGAGCGAGTGTCATCTCGCAGCCAGTAATAATTATCAATGCGCGTATCGCCATGTACGGTCATGGCATAGGGAATTCGATTGGCTTTTGGCAACATGTCGTTTTTTCTTTTGCGTTAATATTTGTTATATATCACGCGGCAAACACAGCGGCTTAGCATGGTAGTCCCGGTCCGCTCACCTCGGTAAGCGCCTGAGATGTCACTGCTTCGCCGCTATCTTGCAACATGAATGACGTAAACTATCCATCCTATAAGGGTGGCAAAAGACACGCATGATGCAAGCGAAACATGTTACTTAATGGCAGGTTATCAGCCTGGTAGCGCCTGTTTTTGCTGCTGCAAGTCCTGCTCGATACCGTCCCGAACCTCCTGAGGAATTTTTAGCGCGTCTCCTAACGCATTCAGATAGCTACGTTCCATAAAGTGGTCAATATCAATGGCGGCGCAGCTCAGGAAGTAGATTTCCAGGGCTTCTTCTTCATTGCGAACGCCCTGTGCCAGACGTTGTGGATCAAGCGGCTGCTCAATAGCTTTCTCGATAAACACACGCCCTTGCTCTTCCACACCTGATTCTCGCAGTTGGTGCTCAATCGCCGCGCGTTCTTTGGCATCAATATGCCCATCGCTTTTTGCAGCAAAAACCAGCGCTAGGATCAGTCGCTCAGTGCGAATATCCAGCGGCGTACTTTGGCTGCCGAATTGCGGCTCCCCCTGATGCGCAGCGCGTACTTTATCTTTGTACTTATTCCACAATACGGAACTCGCCACCGCGCCGCCGCCCACCAGCAAAGCGCCAGTACCGTATTTGGTTAATAATTTGCGCGAAGACTTATTGGCGACCAACAGTCCAGCCAGACCGCCCAGCGCGCCGGGAACCAGCAGTTTATTTAACCCCTGTTCACCGGAAGGCGATGCAGAAGCGCCTTTTTGCCCAAGAAGTGATTGTAATTGGTTCAACCAGTTAGCCATAGTACCCCTCAAATACAGACCAATAATGGTCAAGCGTACCTGAGGGGATGTCAGGAATTGTCTGTTCCGGCAAAAGAAGCGCAAATTACGCTGCTAGCGGGGCTTATATTCCGCCTTGCCGGCTTTGCAATCAACGATGACCTGATAATGGATATCGGCGCTTTTACCGCGAACGGTTAGCGGAACGGTCCATTTATCATTTTGACCCACAACGTCCTGCACATTAACCCACGCGACCGGGTCAGCCTGCCCGACCTTTTTTTGGTCGTCTGCCCACCGCACGATACGATTTTGCTGGTAGTCGCGCTTCACGCTTGCCGCAATCCCGGCGGCATCCAGCCCTTCGCACTGCGGAAACTTAACCGATTTACTCTCGGTGGATGCCGCAAATGCCGATACGCTGGCGGATAACAACAGCAGGCTCAACAACGCTCCTCTTTTATTCATACTTTTCTCCTTAGCACAATGATTCAGGAAAAGCATGGTACAAAACGCCGAGAGCGCAAGTGTGGGTTCAGGCGGCTTGCTTTTTCGTTTTACTCGCGGCGTCCTTTTCAACCGCCTGCGGAGAAGGCAACTTACCGGTTTTGAGGATCGTGCTTAACACCTCTTTATGTTCCGCCATCCACAGCGACAACGCCTCGCGCTGCCCATCTTCCAGCACGACTGGCGACTGCTCAAGCCAGGTATCAAGAAGATCGGCAGTATCGAGCATTTTGTCCCAGGCGTCGGCTTCCTTTTTACTGGTAAATGACATCTTCTCCTCACCCTCGCGAATGACTACGTATTTAACTTCAACCGCCATTTTGCAGCCCCTTATTTACCTGTGTTTATATACAGTATATTGCAAGGCGGCAAGAAAAGCAATTTATTCGAAAAGACATACGCAAACGTTTTCGTATATACTGCGCGCAGGTAAATAAGGGGACAGAAATATGACGCTATTAGGCACTGCGCTACGTCCGGCAGCAACGCGGGTGATGTTATTAGGGGCAGGTGAATTGGGAAAAGAGGTGGCGATTGAATGCCAACGCCTGGGGATCGAGGTTATCGCCGTCGATCGCTATCCTGATGCTCCCGCCATGCATGTGGCTCACCGTTCACACGTCATTAATATGCTGGACGGCGAGGCGCTACGTCATGTGATTACAGAGGAAAAACCGCATTATATCGTGCCGGAAATAGAAGCGATCGCCACCGATACGCTGCGCGAGCTGGAGGGCGAAGGGCTGAATGTCGTGCCTTGCGCCCGTGCAACGCAGCTCACGATGAACCGCGAAGGGATCCGTCGCCTGGCCGCAGAAGAATTAGGTCTGCCGACATCGACGTATCGCTTTGCCGACAGTGAGGCCAGTTTTCATGATGCGGTAGCCGCAGTGGGTTTTCCTTGCATCGTCAAACCGGTCATGAGCTCTTCCGGCAAAGGCCAGAGCTTTATCCGCTCGGCCGAACAGCTCGCGCAGGCATGGGAGTATGCTCAACAGGGCGGACGCGCTGGCGCGGGTCGCGTGATTGTGGAAGGCGTGGTTAAATTTGATTTTGAAATTACGCTGCTCACCGTTAGCGCCGTCGATGGCGTGCATTTCTGCGCGCCGGTCGGTCATCGTCAGCAAGATGGTGACTATCGCGAATCCTGGCAACCACAGCAGATGAGCGAACTGGCGCTGAAGCGGGCGCAAGAGATTGCTCGTCATGTGGTACTGGCGTTAGGCGGTCATGGTCTGTTCGGCGTTGAACTCTTCGTCTGTGGCGATGAAGTCATTTTCAGCGAAGTCTCCCCTCGCCCGCACGATACCGGAATGGTCACGTTGATTTCTCAGGATCTTTCTGAGTTTGCGCTGCATGTGCGCGCCTTTCTGGGAATGCCCATAGGCGCTATTCGCCAGTATGGTCCCGCTGCCTCGGCCGTGATTCTGCCGCAGCTTACCAGTCAAAATGTGACGTTTGATGATGTACACGCGGCGGTAGGGGCCGGAGTGCAGGTACGGCTGTTTGGTAAGCCTGAGATCGACGGCACCCGTCGTCTTGGTGTAGCGTTAGCGACAGGTGAAAACGTTGAAGAAGCGGTGATAAGAGCGAAAAAGGCCGCCAGCCGCGTGACGGTAAAAGGCTAATGCGCCATCGCCTGATGGCGACGTTAGCGCATTTTTATCAGGCCTGCCTGATCGCCACTCGTAAGCCCGATAAGCAAGCGCCATCGGGCATTTAACGGCTTACTGCTTCGCGCCTTCTACCGCTTCGCGCGCCAGTTTGGTGATGCGATCGTAATCACCCGCTTCCAGCGCGTCGGCCGGCACCAGCCAGGAACCGCCGATGCACAACACGCTTTTCAGCGCCAGATAGTCACGATAGTTTGCCAGAGAGATGCCGCCGGTTGGGCAGAAACGTACCTGAGAGAACGGACCGGCAATCGCCTGCAACGCTTTAGTGCCGCCATTCGCTTCCGCCGGGAAGAATTTGAACTCTTTCAGACCATAGTCCATGCCCAACATCAGTTCAGAAACGGTGCTAATACCGGGAATCAATGGGATAGTGCCTGCCGTCGCGGCTTTCAGCAGTGGCTCAGTCAGTCCCGGGCTAATCGCAAACTGCGCGCCCGCCTCCGTCACCTCCGCCAACTGCTGCGGATTGAGAACGGTTCCGGCGCCGACAATCGCTTCCGGCACGTCTTTAGCGATAGCGCGAATAGCATCCATCGCGCAGGCCGTACGTAAAGTCACTTCCAGAACGCGAACGCCCCCGGCCACCAGCGCTTTAGCCATCGGCACCGCGTGCTCCAGTTTATTGACTACAATGACCGGGACAACCGGGCCGGTGGTCAGGATTGCTTCTGCACTTGTTTTCCAGTTTTTCATCGGAATTCTTCTCTCGCCTGATTACTAGTGTGTCATCTTAAAAAGTGATACAGGTTGCGCCCTGCTCCGCACCCGACAGCTTTTCGCGCAGCGCGCCAAACAACTCACGCCCCGTTCCGACGCGCGACGCGCTCAGGTCCGGAATATGAGGCTGACGAGCGGCAAGTTCCGCCTCGTCGACCAGCAGAGTTAACTCACCTGTCTGCCCATTCACGCGAATGATGTCGCCATCGCGCACTTTTGCCAGTAAGCCGCCATCGTAGGCTTCCGGCGTTACGTGGATAGCTGAAGGCACTTTACCCGAAGCGCCTGAAAGTCGTCCATCAGTAACTAACGCGATTTTGAAACGGCGGTCCAATAATACACCAAGTGGCGGCATGAGTTTATGTAATTCTGGCATTCCATTCGCTTTTGGTCCCTGATGACGCACGACAACGACACAATCCCGGTCAAGCAGGCCCGCGTCAAACGCAGGCAGCACATCATGCTGACTTTCAAATACCATGGCAGGCGCTTCAATGATCTGGTTTTCAACCGGTACCGCAGACGTCTTCATTACTGCGCGCCCCAGATTACCGCTTAGCACCTTAGTACCGCCGTGAGGAGAGAACGGCTTATCAAAAGAGGCAATGACATCGTTATCCAGTGACCTTTCCGCGCCTTCACGCCAGTCCAGCTCGCCGTTGTTGAGCCAGGGCTCCAGCGTATAGCGTTTCAGGCCGAAGCCTGCGACAGTATTAACGTCTTCGTGCAGCAATCCGGCATTGAGCAGCTCACGCATCAATACCGGTACGCCGCCCGCCGCCTGGAAGTGGTTAATGTCCGCCGGACCGTTCGGGTACAGACGCGCCATCAACGGAACCACTTCCGACAAATCCGAGAAGTCATCCCAGTTGATCAGAATGCCCGCCGCGCGCGCCATTGCAACCAGATGCATGGTGTGGTTGGTGGAACCGCCGGTAGCCAGCAGCGCGACAATGCCGTTCACCACGACTTTTTCGTCGATCATTTTACCGAGCGGCATCCACGTATTGCCGTTGCCGGTAAGACGTGTTACCTGACGTGCGGCAGCGGCAGTCAATGCCTCGCGCAGCGGCGCATCCGGATGCACAAACGAGGAACCCGGCAACTGCATTCCCATAAACTCCACCACCATCTGGTTGGTGTTGGCAGTGCCGTAAAATGTACAGGTGCCCGGCGCATGGTAAGAGGCGGCTTCCGACTCCAGCAGCGCCATTCTGTCTACTTTTCCTTCCGCATATAGCTGACGAATACGGACTTTTTCTTTATTCGGCAGGCCGCTCGCCATCGGGCCTGACGGAACAAAAATCGCGGGTAAATGACCAAAAGAGAGCGCGGCCATCGCCAGCCCCGGAACAATTTTGTCGCATACGCCGAGGAATAACGCGCCGTCAAACATATTGTGAGAAAGGCCTACTGCTGCCGACATCGCTATCACTTCGCGGCTGAGTAATGACAACTCCATGCCATCCTGCCCTTGCGTAACGCCATCGCACATTGCCGGTACGCCGCCTGCGACCTGACCTACCGCATTCACGGAATGCAGGGCCTGACGAATAATCTGCGGATAATGTTCATACGGTTGATGCGCAGAGAGCATGTCATTGTAGGAGGTAATGATGGCGATATTATTGCGCAACATACTTTTCAGCGAGGCTTTGTCCTCTGGCTGACAGGCGGCGAAGCCATGCGCCAGGTTGCCGCAGGCCAGTTGAGATCGGTGGACCGTGGCGGTTTTCGCCTGCTCAATGCGGGCAAGATAGGCTTTTCGGGTCTGCTGCGAGCGTTCGACAATGCGCTGTGTTACGCGTAACAAATTAGGATTCATAGAGGCTCCTGAAATTTATCTGTCCGGCTACCGGGTTTACCATGCGTTTCATCAATGTGGAAAGACAGTGAAATACATGATGTCCGGGGATAATGGGGCAAAATCGTTTCAGGCAGTGTAATAAAAAAAGCCTCGCAGGTGAATCCACACGAGGCTTAAAAGTGCAAAAATGATTCTACAATCTGTGTTAGATCATGTTACCGGTAAAATACCACCTAAGAGTGAGTGGCAAATTTACTCAAACTCATTCCACGAACGACCGTCACGGGTAATCATCGCCACGGACGCTACCGGTCCCCAGGTGCCCGCCTGATACGGCTTCGGCGCGTCGTTGTCCATCGCCCATGCTTCGGTAATGGAGTCCACCCACTTCCAGGCTTCTTCCACTTCGTCACGGCGGACAAACAGCGCCTGAATGCCACGCATCGTTTCCAGCAGCAGGCGCTCATATGCATCCGCCAGGTGCGTCTGATTAAAGGTCTCGGAGTAGCTCAGATCAAGCTTCGTGATTTGCAGATTATGCTTATGATCCAGCCTCGGTACTTTGTTAAGTACCTGAATATCTACGCCTTCATCCGGCTGCAGGCGAATCGTCAATTTGTTCTGCGGCAGGTCTTGCCAGGACTCTTTAAAGAGATTCAGTTCAGGCGTCTTGAAATAAACCACGACTTCAGAGCACTTAGTTGGCAGACGCTTGCCGGTGCGCAGATAGAATGGCACGCCCGCCCAACGCCAGTTATCGATGTCGACGCGGATCGCGACGAAAGTTTCGGTGTTGCTGCTTTTATTCGCGCCCTCTTCTTCCAGATAGCCCGGCACCTTTTGACCCTGCGCAAAGCCCGCGGTGTATTGACCACGAACCGTTTTTTCACGCACGTTGGAGCGATCAATACGGCGCAACGATTTCAACACTTTTACTTTTTCATCGCGAATACTGTCGGCGCTCAGGTCAGACGGCGGTGACATGGCAATCATGCAGAGAATTTGCAGCAAGTGGTTCTGGATCATATCGCGCATCTGACCGGCCTGGTCAAAATATCCCCAGCGCCCTTCAATCCCCACCTCTTCCGCTACGGTAATCTCAACGTGATCGATAGTGCGGTTATCCCAGTTATTAACGAATAACGAGTTGGCAAAACGCAGCGCCAGCAGGTTGAGAACCGTTTCTTTGCCCAGATAGTGGTCGATACGATATACTTGGCACTCTTCAAAGTATTCGCCGACCCGATCGTTAATCTCACGCGAGGTCGCCAGCGAAGTACCCAACGGTTTCTCCATCACGACACGCGCCGGTTTGGCGTTGAGTTTAGCCTCCCCTAACCCTTTGCAAATAGCGCCAAACGTGCTGGGCGGCATCGCAAAATAGTTAATGGTGGTGCGGTTTTTTTGATCCAGCATATCGCCCAGGCGACTGAACGCAGGCGTATCGTTAACGTCAAGATTACAAAAATCCAGACGGCCGCTCAGCGTATCCCACAAGCCTTCATCAATTTTTTCCTTCATGAAGGTTTCCAGCGCCTCACGCACAACGTGGGTATAAGCTTCTTTATCCCAGTCCGCGCGCCCCACCCCAATGATCCGGGTATCCGGATGGATCTGGCCGGCTTTCTCAAGCTGATACAGGGAAGGCAGCAGTTTCCGGCGCGCCAGGTCGCCTTTCGCGCCGAAAATGACCAGGTCACATGCCTGGGCTGTTTGCGTTACCGCCATGTCATTCTCCTCAGTTAATCTCCTGGTACTTTAGCCAGGATATCGTTGTAATTTTATTACACAGCACTGTACTGCTTTTACGAGATTACGGAAACCGTAAACGCCTTTTCATAGGTGAACCGGCGTTTGATTGGCAATATAATCGGCAAAACGCCTAATAAAATTGTCGCTTTTCCACACAAGCTGGAACTTAAAATCCGACGTCGGTCATGTAATGAAAAAAAACGACACCTTTTTTAGCCATTTTGCCCCCTTTGACAGCCGCCAGGAGTAATATCTAACAAAACGCGCTCGGTTTCGCGCATCATTGAAATCGCTAATACCCATGAGCCTTGCTAATCATGAATATGCTGGAAAAAGTCCAGTCTCAACTGGAACATTTAAGCAAATCTGAACGAAAAGTCGCCGATGTTATTCTGGCCGCCCCAGGCAGATCGATTCACTTAAGCATTGCCATGCTGGCCCAGGAAGCTAACGTTAGCGAGCCAACGGTGAACCGTTTCTGTCGCAGCATGAATACCCGCGGCTTTCCTGATTTTAAACTGCATCTGGCGCAAAGTCTGGCAAATGGCACCCCCTATGTTAATCGCAATGTGGATGAAGATGACAGCGTTGAGGCCTATACAGGAAAAATCTTCGAGTCCGCCATGGCCAGTCTCGACCATGTTCGTCAGTCGCTGGATAAATCGGCCGTCAACCGCGCCGTCGATTTACTGACCCAGGCAAAAAAAATCGCCTTTTTTGGTCTTGGTTCCTCCGCCGCGGTCGCGCATGACGCCATGAATAAGTTTTTTCGCTTCAATGTGCCGGTGATTTACTCCGACGATATCGTGCTGCAACGGATGAGCTGTATGAATTGTAACGATGATGACGTCGTCGTGCTCATTTCGCATACTGGCAGAACCAAGAGCCTGGTGGAACTGGCGCAGTTGGCGCGGGAAAACGATGCGATGGTGATCGCCCTGACCTCCGCTGGAACGCCGCTGGCGCGCGAAGCCACGCTGGCCATTACCCTCGACGTACCGGAAGATACAGACATTTATATGCCCATGGTCTCTCGACTTGCTCAACTGACCGTGATAGATGTGCTGGCAACGGGATTTACTTTGCGTCGCGGGGCAAAATTCAGAGATAACTTGAAGCGTGTCAAGGAAGCGCTCAAGGAATCGCGTTTTGATAAAGAATTACTCATCAGGAGTGATGACCGCTAAAAGCAATAACAATGTTCTACCCTTTTCGTCATCCGGGGACGTTCATTTTATACCGTTAAGGTTTCAGAACGACCGGATCAATGTTCACGCAACACCAAGTTGTTTTAGTCAACGGAGTATTACATGTCCAGAAGGCTTCGCAGAACCAAAATCGTTACCACGTTAGGCCCGGCAACTGACCGCGATAACAACCTTGAGAAGGTTATCGCCGCGGGCGCAAACGTAGTACGTATGAACTTCTCTCACGGCTCGCCGGAAGATCATAAAATGCGTGCTGATAAAGTCCGTGAGATTGCCGCCAAATTGGGGCGTCATGTGGCTATTTTAGGCGACCTGCAAGGGCCAAAAATTCGCGTTTCCACTTTTAAAGAAGGCAAAGTGTTCCTCAATATCGGGGACAAATTTCTGTTAGACGCTAACCTGGGTAAAGGCGAAGGCGATAAAGAAAAAGTCGGCATTGATTACAAAGGGTTGCCGGCAGACGTCGTTCCTGGCGATATCCTGCTGCTTGACGATGGTCGAGTGCAGTTGAAAGTGCTTGAAGTCCAGGGCATGAAAGTCTTTACCGAGGTCACCGTCGGCGGCCCGCTGTCTAACAATAAAGGCATTAACAAGCTCGGCGGCGGGCTTTCTGCTGAAGCGCTGACCGAAAAAGATAAAGCCGATATTCAAACCGCTGCGCTGATAGGCGTTGACTATCTGGCAGTCTCCTTCCCGCGCTGCGGCGAAGATCTGAACTATGCACGCCGCCTGGCGCGCGACGCCGGCTGTGACGCGAAAATTGTGGCTAAAGTCGAACGCGCCGAAGCGGTATGCGATCAAAACGCTATGGACGATATCATTCTGGCCTCTGACGTTGTGATGGTCGCACGTGGCAACCTGGGCGTTGAAATCGGCGATCCGGAGCTGGTTGGTATCCAGAAGGCGCTGATTCGCCGTGCGCGTCAGCTAAACCGCGCAGTCATCACCGCAACGCAGATGATGGAGTCGATGATCACCAACCCGATGCCGACCCGTGCGGAAGTGATGGACGTGGCGAACGCCGTCCTGGATGGCACGGATGCAGTTATGCTGTCTGCCGAAACCGCAGCCGGTCAGTATCCTTCTGAAACCGTTGCCGCAATGGCGCGCGTCTGTCTGGGCGCAGAAAAAATCCCCAGCATCAATGTGTCTAAACACCGTCTCGACGTGCAGTTCGACAATGTTGAAGAAGCCATTGCCATGTCTGCGATGTATGCGGCAAACCATCTGAAAGGCGTTACCGCGATCATCACCATGACGGAATCCGGTCGTACCGCGCTAATGACTTCCCGTATCAGCTCCGGCCTGCCGATTTTCGCCATGTCGCGCCATGAACGCACGCTGAACCTGACCGCGCTCTACCGCGGAGTAACGCCGGTGCATTTTGATAGCGCGGCTGATGGCGTTGTCGCGGCGCATGAAGCTGTTAATCTGCTGCGCGATAAAGGGTATCTGGTTTCCGGTGACCTGGTTATCGTGACCCAGGGCGATGTCATGAGCACCGTCGGTTCAACCAATACCACGCGTATTTTGACCGTTGAGTAAAGCTCCCCCTGGCCTGCTCATCAGGTAATACAGGGTTTGTCAGCATAAAGCCTCTCTTACGAGAGGCTTTATTTATTTGATGGGATAAAGATCTTTACGCTTATACGGCTGAATCTCGCCTGGCTTGCGGGTTTTGAGCAACTTCAGAATCCAGGTGTACTGTTCCGGATGCGGGCCGACAAAAATTTCGACCTCTTCGTTCATCCGTCTGGCGATAGTGTGGTCGTCAGCCGTGAGCAGATCGTCCATTGGCGGACGAATCTGGATAGTCAGGCGATGCGTTTTACCATTATACACCGGGAAAAGCGGTATCACGCGTGCGCGGCACACTTTCATCAGCCGACCAATTGCAGGCAGCGTTGCTTTGTATGTCGCAAAGAAATCAACGAATTCACTATGCTCCGGGCCATGATCCTGGTCCGGCAGGTAGTAACCCCAGTAGCCCTGACGAACAGACTGAATAAAGGGTTTAATCCCGTCATTGCGCGCATGCAAACGTCCGCCAAAACGCCGACGCACGGTATTCCAGATATAGTCAAAAACCGGATTACCCTGATTATGAAACATCGCCGCCATTTTTTGCCCCTGAGAGGCCATCAGCATGGCTGGAATGTCGACGCCCCAGCCATGCGGTACGAGAAAAATAACTTTTTCGTCGTTACGACGCATCTCCTCGATAATCTCCAGACCTTCCCAGTCAACACGCTGTTGAATTTTTTTCGGACCGCGCATCGCCAGCTCAGCCATCATCGCCATTGCCTGCGGCGCGGTGGCGAACATCTCATCGACAATCGCTTCGCGTTCAGCTTCGCTACGCTGCGGAAAGCACAATGACAGATTAATTAGCGCCCGGCGACGAGAACTCTTCCCCAGCCGTCCGGCAAAACGCCCCAGCGTCGCCAGCAAAGGGTCGCGGAATGATGCCGGCGTTAATGCGATCCCCGCCATTGCCGCAGCGCCCAACCAGGCGCCCCAATACTGCGGATAGCGAAAGGATTTTTCGAATTCAGGGATATACTCACTATTATTTTTTTTGGTTTCCATGCTTTTCCAGGGTCTGCTGACGCGAAAAGGAATTGTGAATAGTGTAGCGATGTCTGCGCCGCACACAAAACAAAACAGCCGGCACACATCGCGTACCGGCTCTGTCAACGCATTTGTTAATCGAAGCGCAGTTGCGGCAGAATCTCTTTCACCTGTGCCAGGTATTCACGACGATCTGACCCCGTCAGACCTTCCGTGCGCGGCAATTTTGCTGTCAGAGGGTTAACGGCTTGCTGGTTGATCCATACCTCATAATGCAGATGCGGCCCTGTGGAACGCCCGGTGTTACCAGAAAGCGCAATACGATCGCCACGTTTCACTTTTTGCCCCGGTTTCACCAGCAGCTTACGCAAGTGCATGTAACGTGTGGTGTAGGTGCGTCCATGACGAATCGCAATGTAGTAACCGGCAGCGCCGCTACGTTTAGCAACCACGACCTCGCCATCCCCCACCGACAGCACCGGCGTACCCTGCGGCATCGCAAAGTCAACGCCACGATGCGGCGCAACGCGTCCGGTAACCGGGTTCAGACGACGCGGATTGAAGTTGGAGGAGATGCGGAACTGTTTGGCGGTCGGGAAGCGTAAAAAGCCTTTCGCCAGGCCAACACCGTTACGGTCATAGAATTTACCGTCAGCGGCGCGAATGGCGTAGTAATCTTTACCATCGGAACGCATACGCACGCCCAACAACTGACTCTGTTCACGCTTGCCATCCAGCATCTCACGCGACATCAGAACCGAAAATTCATCGCCCTTTTTCAGCTTCCGAAAATCCATCTGCCACTGCATTGCTTTTATCACTGCGCTGATTTCGCTGCTGGTTAAACCAGCCTCTTTCGCGCTGGCGACAAAGCTGCCCCCTACCGTGCCTTTCAGCAGACTGTTGACCCAGTCCCCCTGCTGCATTTCACTGCTCATTTTAAAACCGTTGGCAGTGCGATCGTAGGTACGCGTTTCACGGCGGGAGACTTCCCATGTCAGACGCTGTAAATCGCCATCGGCGGTCAGTGTCCAGGAAAGCTGTTGGCCAATTTTCAGATTGCGCAGCTCCTTATCAGAAGCGGCAAGTCGGCTAATATCGCTCATATCGATGCCGTACTGATTCAGAATACTGCTTAACGTATCGCCTGTGGAGACGACGTATTCATGGACGCCGACTTCGCCTGCGGTTTTATCGTCCAGCTCATCCTGAGGAATAGCTTCATCTTCCTGCGCGGCCTGATCGATGGGTTCGCTGGCCTCCGGTAAGAGGGAACGAATCTCGCTTTTCTCCAGTTCAATAGTTTTAACGATTGGTGCGGATTCTGGGTGGTAAACATAGGGCCGCCATACGGCGACGGCCAGTGTCAGAACGGTAAGTGACCCCAGCATAACGCGGTGGGGTCGGGGCAGATTATTAAATGCCAGGGCGACAGAGCCGGCTATCTGTTGCACGTATTCACTTCCTCGTTAATCTCCTTTCAGGCAGCTCGCATACTGGTTGGCTAATTGGCTTAAAAACGCTGAATAGCTTGTTTTACCCAGTTTAATGTTCGTCCCGAGGGGGTCCAGTGTTCCCATTCGAACGGATGTCCCTCTCGCCACGGCTTCCACGACCGCTGGCCTGAATTGTGGCTCAGCAAAAACGCAGGTTGCTTTTTGCTCAACCAACTGTGTTCTTATTTCATGTAAACGCTGCGCGCCAGGTTGTATCTCAGGGTTCACGGTAAAGTGACCGAGTGGGGTGAGTCCGTAGTGTTTTTCGTAGTAACCGTAGGCGTCATGAAAAACGAAATACCCTTTCCCCTTGAGCGGCGCGAGCTCGTTACCGACCTGTTTATCGGTTGCGGCTAATTGTGCCTCAAAATCCTTCAGGTTGGCGTCGAGTTTAGCTCGACTTTGCGGCATAAGTTCCACTAATTTTTCATGGATTGCAACCGCTGTAGCCCGCGCTATCTCTGGGGAGAGCCAAAGATGCATGTTATATTCGCCGTGATGGTGATGTACGTCACCTTTTTCCTCATCGGCGCCCGTATGCGCATGTTCATCCTCATCATCATCCGCGCCCTTCATGAGTAACGGTTTTACATCGGCAAGTTGCGCAATGGTAACCTGCTTATTATCAGGGATATTCCTGACCGACTTCTCCATAAAGGCTTCCATTTCCGGGCCAACCCAGACGACTAAGTCCGCGCCCTGTAAGCGTTTTACGTCTGATGGACGCAATGAATAATCATGCTCGGATGCCCCATCCGGAAGTAATACTTGCGTATCCGTAACGCCATCAGCAATGGCGGAAGCAATAAACCCAAGCGGTTTAAGCGAAGCGACAACGGCGGCGTCGGCAGCCTGGGTTGCACTCCCCCAAAGCGCGGCGGATAATGCTGCGAAAAGAAGCGTATTTTTCTGTAACATAATGCGACTAATCATCGTAATGAATATGTGAAATGTGATATTATAACATTCTATCACTTCTGCAAGCCTAAAATTAACATGACAAGTTTAGTTTCACTGGAAAACGTCTCGGTCTCATTTGGTCAACGCCGCGTCCTCTCTGACGTGTCGCTTGAATTGAGCCCCGGAAAAATTTTAACGCTTCTCGGCCCTAACGGTGCGGGGAAGTCAACGCTTGTACGCGTGGTTTTAGGACTGGTAGCCCCTGATGAAGGGGTGATCAAGCGCAACGGGCAACTCCGTATCGGCTATGTCCCGCAAAAGCTCTATCTCGATACCACGCTTCCGCTGACGGTAAACCGATTTTTACGTTTACGTCCCTGCACGCAAAAAACGGATATTCTCCCGGCGCTTAAACGCGTTCAGGCCGGACATTTGATTGACGCGCCCATGCAAAAACTCTCCGGCGGTGAGACACAGCGCGTACTGCTGGCCCGTGCTCTGCTTAACAGGCCGCAGTTGCTGGTACTTGATGAGCCGACGCAAGGCGTGGATGTCAACGGCCAGGTCGCGTTATACGACCTTATCGATCAGCTGCGCCGTGAACTCGATTGCGCCGTTCTGATGGTGTCGCATGATCTACATCTGGTCATGGCAAAAACGGATGAAGTGTTATGCCTGAACCATCATATTTGCTGTTCCGGCGCGCCGGAAGTGGTGTCTATGCATCCGGAATTTATCTCTATGTTTGGCCCGCGTGGCGCGGAGCAATTAGGGATTTATCGCCATCATCATAATCATCGCCACGATTTACAGGGTCGTATTGTACTGCGCCGGGGAAATGGTCACTCATGATTGAATTATTACTGCCCGGCTGGCTGGCCGGGATGATGCTGGCCTGCGCTGCTGGTCCGTTGGGCTCATTTGTGGTCTGGCGTCGGATGTCCTATTTTGGCGATACGCTGGCTCACGCGTCGCTTCTGGGCGTGGCGTTTGGCCTGTTGCTGGACGTTAACCCCTTTTATGCGGTAATCGCCGTTACGCTGCTGCTGGCCTCCGGTCTGGTATGGCTGGAGAAACGCCCTCACCTCGCGATTGATACCTTACTGGGCATTATGGCACACAGCGCCTTGTCTTTAGGACTGGTCGTGGTCAGCCTGATGTCCAACGTCCGCGTTGATTTAATGGCTTATCTGTTTGGCGATTTGCTGGCCGTGACGCCGGAAGATCTTATCTCGATCGCTATTGGGGTCGTTATTGTGCTGGCCATTCTCTTCTGGCAGTGGCGCAACTTGCTGTCAATGACTATCAGTCCGGATCTTGCCTTTGTCGATGGCGTGAAGTTACAGCGCGTGAAGCTGCTATTGATGCTGGTAACGGCGTTAACCATTGGCGTAACGATGAAGTTTGTCGGAGCGCTGATTATCACCTCGCTGCTGATTATCCCCGCCGCAACCGCGCGTCGCTTTGCCCGTACGCCGGAGCAGATGGCGGGCGTCGCCGTTGGTGTAGGTATGATAGCGGTTACAGGTGGACTGACCTTCTCAGCCTTTTATGATACCCCGGCAGGGCCATCCGTAGTGCTGTGTGCCGCGCTGCTGTTTATCTTCAGTATGATGAAAAAGCAGGCAAGCTAAGCGTGTGTTGCCCGGTGGCGCTGCGCTTACCGGGCCTACAAAATCGCCCAGGCCTGATGAGCGCAGCGACTTCAGGCGTTAAGGCATCTCTGGCGGCGTAATACCAAAGTGGTTCCAGGCGCGCACCGTTGCCATACGCCCACGCGGCGTGCGCTGCAAAAAGCCTTGCTGAATCAGATACGGCTCCAGCACATCCTCAATGGTTTCACGCTCTTCGCCAATCGCCGCCGCCAGATTATCCAGTCCCACCGGGCCACCGAAGAATTTATCAATAACCGCCAGCAGTAGCTTGCGATCCATATAATCAAACCCTTCCGCATCGACGTTCAGCATATCCAGCGCCTGCGCGGCAATTTCCGCTGAAATAGCCCCGTCATGCTTCACCTCAGCAAAATCACGCACACGTCTGAGCAGGCGGTTGGCTATACGCGGCGTACCGCGCGCCCGACGCGCCACTTCCAGCGCGCCGTCATCGCTCATCTCAAGCCCCATGTGCCTTGCGCTGCGCCCGACGATGTGCTGCAGATCGGGCACCTGGTAGAACTCCAGGCGCTGCACAATACCAAAACGGTCACGTAGCGGGGACGTTAACGACCCGGCGCGCGTCGTCGCGCCAATGAGCGTAAACGGCGGCAGATCGATTTTAATTGAACGTGCAGCCGGCCCTTCGCCAATCATAATATCCAACTGGTAATCTTCCATCGCCGGATAGAGTACCTCTTCCACCACCGGTGAAAGCCGGTGGATCTCATCAATAAACAGCACATCATGCGGTTCAAGATTGGTGAGCATAGCCGCCAGATCGCCTGCTTTTTCCAGCACCGGGCCGGACGTGGTTCGGAGGTTGACGCCCATTTCATTGGCAACGATATTCGCCAGAGTCGTTTTACCTAACCCTGGCGGGCCGAAAATCAGCAAGTGATCTAATGCGTCGCCACGCCGTTTTGCCGCCTGAATAAAGATCTCCATCTGGGAGCGCACCTGCGGTTGGCCGACATATTCCGCCAATAACTTCGGGCGAATGGCGCGATCGGCGACGTCTTCTGCGATCGTGGCGCCTGCTGAAATCAGGCGATCTGCTTCTATCATCCTTTACCTCATAGCGCGGCGCGTAACGCGTCGCGAATCAGTGTTTCACTGCTTGCGTCCGGACGGGCGATCTTACTTACCATCCGACTGGCTTCTTGCGGTTTATAACCCAGCGCCACCAGCGCAGCAACTGCTTCTTGTTCTGCATCTTCCGAGGTTGGGCTGGCCGGCGACGTCAATACCAGATCGACCGCTGGCGTAAAGAGATCGCCATGTAGCCCTTTAAAGCGGTCTTTCATTTCGACAATCAGCCTTTCGGCGGTTTTCTTGCCGATACCCGGCAGCTTCACCAGCGCACCCAGCTCTTCGCGCTCAACCGCATTCACAAACTGCTGCGCCGACATGCCGGAGAGGATCGCCAGCGCCAGCTTAGGCCCGACGCCATTCGTTTTAATTAGCTCTTTAAATAGCGTGCGCTCTTGCTTATTGTTAAATCCGTACAGCAACTGCGCATCTTCACGCACCACGAAGTGGGTGAAGACGATTGCCTCCTGCCCGGCCTCCGGCAGCTCGTAAAAGCAGGTCATAGGCATATGTACTTCATAGCCTACGCCCCCTGTCTCCAGCAGCACGATCGGGGGTTGTTTTTCGAGAATAATGCCTCTGAGTCTGCCTATCACATGACGCTCCTGCGTAAAGGGCTGAAAAGATAATGCACTATCATAAAAAAAGACTGGATGTTTATCCAGATGAAAAACACTTATCCCGATATTTCTGTACTCCGACAACCCGCGATAGTTAACGACGGGCACGCTCCCCGCTGCGTACAAAATAAGTCGTACACTCATTGACAACTTTTTGCGTCCTACGCGAATAACTTTTTGCCAACATGCCGTGGCGCAAGTTTGGTAGTCTTCAATAATGAGTATCCTGATAACACTAATACTGTATCCAGTACGAATGCCAACAGCGGAACATCGGTCCCCCCAAAAAACAGACCCGAGAATAGATTTAATAAAATTAACCACTAGCGCTGAATTTAATCGCATGTTGTTTTATCGTCGCGCACAACATATTTTAATTCACCATGACACAATAAATATTGTGCAAACTCATTTTTCATGCCATCGAAATTCACGGCTGGTATCCCTTCTGAATAACTATAATAAATATTCACATACTCTTCACTACTAAAAAGTGCCTGTCGTTTTGCTGCTAACCCACGGCCTTTTGCTGCAATATACTGGAAGCAGTGGCCGCTGGCACCACAGCTCCGCCCATCATCAACAATATATATATCGGCAGCGTTAAACAACTGTTCCAGCCAGCACTGGCGAATCGTTCCGGCCGCACAAACCAAAAATAATGATGCGCTAATCATCCACCCGGATTTTTTTACCGATGTCATAGCCAGGAAAGCCATAAAGCACGCTGCCTGCATGCACAAAACCAGTTCTTTATTCCCGGCAACCAAATGCCACTGGTTAAATACTAAGGCAATGAAAACTGAACTCAATGTTGCCAACAGTCTGGTTCTGAACCGCCTGGCAGGGAGAAGTAAAAATAATAATGAAATCGTCCCTGGCTTTAATAAAAAAACAACGGTATTAGCCTCTGCCATATCAATACTCAAACAATAACAAAAACTAATAAACAGATGAAAGATAATAGCAACAAAAATATAAGAAAAATAAAACACCCAACCTATTTTCATTGGTTTATCATCAACCACGTCGTACTCCCTGTCAATATAAGAGAGCAGATAATGAGAAATTTACCACCTTAATTCCTCCCCAGTTATATTTGCGACATTAATTCCAACAAATGAAATATTCACCATACATATTTCGATGACACTAAGGCTTGTCATTTATCTGGTATAATGCTAACTACCCTGTAGAATAAATAAAAGGAATTTATTTCAAATAATGGAATGCAGAGATGAAAAAACATTATCCTGTCCAATATGAAACCGGGGATATCGTCTTTACCTGTATAGGTGCCGCGCTTTTCGGCCAGATATCCACCGCTTCACAGTGCTGGAGCAACCATGTTGGGATTATTATTGGTCATAATGGTGATGACTATCTGGTGGCGGAAAGTCGCGTCCCCCTCTCAACCGTCACCACGCTGTCACTGTTTATACAACGTTCAGCCGGACAACGTTACGCGGTTCGTCGCCTGTGCGGCGGCCTGACGGTCGAGCAGAAACTCGCCATCATGGAGCAGGTTCCCGCCCGGCTGAATAAGTTTTATCACACGGGGTTTAAATACGAGTCATCGCGCCAGTTCTGCTCGAAATTTGTGTTTGATATCTATAAAGAAGCATTGTGTATTCCGGTAGGCGATATTGAGACATTCGAAGAATTACTTCACAGCAATCCTGATGCGAAACTCACCTTCTGGAAATTCTGGTTTTTAGGTTCAATCCCGTGGGATCGTAAGACGGTGACGCCCGCCAGCCTGTGGCAACATCCCAATTTAGAATTAATTAGCGCCTGTGGAATTGAAAACCCTCAACGCGAGGCTGAGGGAGAATAATTTAGCGCAACCTTCCCCGCGCCAGATTGAGTCGGCTCTCGCTCATTTGCATCGCGTTCTGGCTAACATGGCAATGCGTAATGGCGATAGCCAGCGCATCTGCGGCGTCTGCCTGCGGGTTAGCGGGGAGCTTCAGCAACGTACGAACCATATGCTGTACCTGGCTTTTCTCCGCGCTACCAATACCGACGACAGTTTGCTTCACCTGACGCGCCGCGTATTCAAACACGGGCAGTTCCTGGTTGACCGCGGCGACAATCGCTACGCCGCGCGCCTGTCCCAGCTTGAGGGCTGAATCGGCATTCTTCGCCATAAACACTTGTTCGATAGCAAAATAGTCCGGCTGGAACTGCGTGATGATTTCCGTCACGCCTGCGTATATGAGCTTCAAACGAGACGGCAAATCATCGACTTTGGTACGAATACATCCGCTGCCCAGATAGGTCAGTTGTCTGCCTACCTGGCGGATAACGCCATAACCGGTAATACGCGAGCCGGGGTCAATACCGAGAATAATCGACACGCTATACCCCCTGCCCGCCGGCGTTTAGCAGCACCATTACAGGGTCGCCGCCACCTCATCAGAGATCTCACCGTTATGGTAGACTTCCTGAACATCGTCACAGTCTTCCAGCATATCGATAAGACGTAGCAGTTTCGGCGCGGTTTCCGCATCCATATCCGCTTTGGTTGACGGGATCATGGACACTTCGGCGCTGTCCGCTTTCAGACCCGCCGCTTCCAGCGCGTCACGCACTTTGCCCATCTCTTCCCAGGCAGTGTAAACATCAATCGCGCCATCATCATAGGTCACAACATCTTCCGCGCCAGCTTCCAGTGCGGCTTCCATGATGGTGTCTTCATCGCCTTTCTCAAAGGAGATGACCCCTTTCTTACTGAACAGGTACGCCACTGAGCCATCGGTACCCAGATTACCGCCGCACTTGCTGAAAGCATGACGCACTTCCGCTACGGTACGGTTACGGTTGTCACTCAAACACTCAATCATAATGGCCGTGCCGCCAGGACCATAACCTTCATAGATGATGGTTTCCATGTTCGAGTCTTCATCACCACCCACACCGCGAGCGATGGCACGGTTCAGAGTGTCGCGGGTCATGTTGTTGGCCAGCGCTTTATCTACAGCCGCGCGCAGACGCGGGTTGGCATCCGGATCGCCGCCGCCCAATTTAGCTGCCGTTACCAGTTCACGAATAATTTTAGTGAAGATTTTACCGCGCTTGGCATCTTGCGCAGCTTTACGATGTCTGGTGTTGGCCCATTTACTATGACCTGCCATAAATATTTCCTCAAAAAAAGCGCGCCTTTTCAGGCGACGTTAATGACAAACTCTTCAATCGCTTGCCGGTTACTCCAGGACTTGGTAAGCGCCGCCGCGTCAGGCGCATCAAGCCACTGGTACGTTAGATGTTCAGTGAATATCACCTGCCGCTCATGCGGTAACGCAAGGCAGAACCAGAATTCTGTATTGTGCATGACGCCCGGCGCATAGCGATGACGTAAATGTGAAAAAATTTCAAACTCCACCGTACGTTGGCAGTCGACTAAGGTCAGTTGCTCTGCCGCAACATCAATCGTGACCTCCTCTTTGACTTCACGCACGGCGGTCTGCAACGCGGTCTCCCCTTCTTCTATGCTGCCAGTCACTGACTGCCAAAAATCCGGGTCGTCGCGTCGCTGCAACATTAGCACCCGTTTCGTATCCTGCGCGAAAATAACCACCAGGACCGAAACGGGGCGCTTGTACACTTTATCCTTCACGCGACCTCGTTGTTGGCTGTTGGGTGACGCCGCGCATTGATGAGACTCCCCCTTGCGGGCCGCCGCGATATCACGCGAATGATGTCGTGTACATTGTTCATATCAGTTATTCTCGGCTTTCTTCACAACCTGAATCCCCAACTCCGTCAACGCTGCCTGGTTGGCGAAACTCGGCGCTTCAGTCATCAGACACGCGGCGGCGGTCGTTTTCGGGAAGGCGATAACATCACGAATATTGTCGGTGCCGGTCAACAGCATGGTCAGACGGTCCAGACCAAACGCCAGGCCCACGTGCGGCGGCGTACCGTATTTCAACGCAT
Organism: Salmonella sp. K21076; assembly: GCF_039650795.1. NCBI lineage: Bacteria > Pseudomonadati > Pseudomonadota > Gammaproteobacteria > Enterobacterales > Enterobacteriaceae > Salmonella > Salmonella sp. K21076. The sequence goes on along the minus strand of NZ_JBCLYA010000051.1, from coordinate 365,871 downwards.
CCAACAGGAAGCCGAACTTCTCGCGCTGCTCCTGCTCATTGATACCGAGAATACCAAATACGGTTTGCTGCATTTCACCGTTGTGAATACGCACCGAACCGCCACCCACTTCATAGCCGTTAATCACCATATCGTAAGCGTTAGCGACGGCTTCTTCCGGGGCAGTTTTCAGTTCAGACGCCGTCATGTCACGCGGGGCGGTGAACGGATGGTGCATCGCGGTCAGACCGCCTTCGCCGTCGTCTTCGAACATCGGGAAGTCAATCACCCACAGCGGCGCCCATTTGTCTTCGTCGGTCAGGCTCAGGTCTTTGCCCAGTTTCAGACGCAGCGCGCCCAGCGCATCGGCAACCACTTTTTTGTTATCTGCGCCGAAGAAGATCATGTCGCCGTCCTGCGCGCCGGTACGTTCAAGGATAGCCTCGACGATGTCGGCGGTCAGGAACTTGGCCACCGGACTGTTAATCCCGTCCAGACCTTTCGCGCGCTCGTTAACTTTGATATATGCCAGTCCTTTCGCGCCGTAGATCTTAACAAAGTTACCGTAATCGTCGATCTGCTTACGGCTAAGCTGTGCGCCGCCAGGCACACGCAGCGCTGCCACGCGGCCTTTCGGATCGTTAGCCGGGCCCGCGAAGACCGCGAACTCTACCGATTTCAGCAGGTCAGCGACATCTACCAGCTCCATCGGGTTACGCAGGTCTGGCTTGTCGGAACCGTAGCGACGTTCCGCTTCGGCAAACGTCATGACCGGGAAATCCCCCAGATCCACGCCTTTCACTTCCAGCCACAAATGGCGCACCAGCGCTTCCATCACTTCGCGCACCTGTGGCGCGGTCATGAAGGAGGTCTCGACGTCGATCTGAGTAAACTCCGGCTGACGGTCAGCACGTAAGTCTTCATCACGGAAGCATTTGACTATCTGATAGTAACGGTCGAAACCGGACATCATCAGGAGCTGTTTGAACAGCTGCGGCGACTGCGGCAACGCATAGAATTTACCTTTGTGTACGCGGGACGGTACCAGGTAATCGCGCGCGCCTTCCGGGGTCGCTTTGGTCAGCATCGGGGTTTCAATATCAAGGAAACCGTGATCGTCCATAAAACGACGCACCAGGCTGGTAATTTTGGCGCGAGTTTTCAGGCGCTGCGCCATTTCCGGACGACGCAAATCCAGATAGCGGTACTTGAGACGCGCCTCTTCGGTATTAACGTGGTTAGCGTCAAGCGGCAGTGAGTCTGCGCGGTTGATGATAGTGAGAGAGGACGCCAGCACTTCAATTTCGCCGGTCGCCATATCCGCATTGACGTTTTTCGCGTCACGCGCACGCACGGTGCCCGTAACCTGAATGCAGAACTCATTACGCAGTTCAGAGGCCAGCTTTAACGCGTCCGCACGATCCGGATCGAAGAACACCTGCACAATACCTTCGCGGTCGCGCATATCGATAAAGATCAGGCTGCCAAGATCACGACGACGGTTGACCCAACCACACAGAGTCACCTGCTGCCCCACGTGGGACAGACGTAGCTGTCCGCAATATTCTGTACGCATGAGATATCCCTTAACTTAGCCGCAGGCGGATTGTTGCCTGCCATGCAGGCGACGAAGTCGCAGCTTTAGCTGTATGTCACAACTGGATGAAAAAAGGCGGCTATTATACTGGAAATTCTGCCGCACGATAAGAGTCAATCCAGCATGGGAGCGATAACTTGCCCGTTTCATGCGGTATCGACACTTGGTTCATACTGACTGTACCCGGGTTTTTCACGCGGGTATTGCGTATGCTCACAAAAATTAACAATATTTGTCGCCGCTTTCCTCTTTAATCGCGCTTAAGGTGTAGTGAAATCCGCTATTTTTAGGAGAGTGATTATCATGCTGAAACTCAACGCGACCACAACCGCCCTGGTGGTTATTGATTTACAGGAAGGAATTCTTCCGTTTGCCGGCGGCCCGTATACGGCAAATGAGGTGGTCGCCCGCGCCGCGCGGCTGGCGGAAAAGTGTCGCGCCAACGGCTCGCCCGTGGTTATGGTACGCGTTGGATGGTCTGATGATTATGCCGAAGCGTTAAAACAGCCGGTGGATGCCGCAACGCCTGCGCACGCGTTGCCGGAAAACTGGTGGACCTGGCCTACGGCATTGGGTAAAAAGGACAGCGATCTGGAAGTGACTAAACGCCAGTGGGGCGCGTTTTACGGCACCGACCTGGAATTACAGCTTCGCCGCCGGGGTATCGACACCATCATATTGTGCGGAATCTCAACCAATATCGGCGTCGAATCCACAGCGCGTAACGCCTGGGAGTTGGGATTTAACCTTATTATTGCCGAAGATGCCTGTAGCGCCGCCAGCAGTGAGCAGCATCAGAGCAGTATGACGCATATTTTCCCGCGCATTGGCCGGGTACGCAGCGTAGAGGATATTTTAAACGCCTTATGATCTACATTGGCTTGCCGCAATGGTCGCACCCGAAATGGGCGCGGCTCGGCATCACCAGTCTGGAAGAGTATGCCCGCCACTTTAACTGCGTGGAGGGCAACACCACGCTTTACGCGCTGCCGAAAGCGGAAATTGTCGATCGCTGGTATGCGCAAACTACGGACGATTTCCGTTTTTGCTTTAAATTTCCCGCCACCATTTCTCACCAGGCCGCTCTGCGCCATTGCGACGATCTGGTACAGGCGTTTTTTACCCGCCTGGCGCCGCTGGAAACGCGTATTGGCCAATACTGGCTGCAGTTGCCCGCCGCCTTTGGACCGCGCGATCTCCCCGCCTTATGGCAGTTTCTTGATGCGCTCCCCGCCACGTTTACCTATGGCGTAGAAGTTCGTCATCCGTGTTTTTTTGACAAGGGTGAGGATGAACAGCGGCTCAATCGCGGGTTACACGCGCGCGGCGTAAACCGCGTGATCCTGGATAGTCGTCCGGTACATGCCGCCCATCCCCACAGCGAGGCCGTCCGTGACGCGCAGCGAAAAAAACCCAAAGTCCCGGTACATGCGGTCGTGACGGCCAGCCATCCGATGGTGCGTTTTATCGGTAGCGATAATATGGCGCAAAACCGTGAGTTTTTCGCTGCCTGGTTGCAGAAACTCCCGCAGTGGCGGCAGACCACCACGCCTTTTCTGTTTTTACATACTCCGGATATCGCGCAGGCGCCGGAACTGGTGAATACGCTTTGGCATGATTTACGCAGCGTCTTACCGGAAATCGGCACTGCTCCGTCCATTCCACAGCAATCTTCTCTTTTCTGAAAATGCCCCCTATCATAGACAGTGCCATCAGCCATTTTAAAAGGGAGTTTGTATGGTAAGCGCGCTGTATGCCGTTTTGGGTGCGTTATTATTAATGAAGTTCTCTTTTAATGTCGTTCGCTTACGAATGCAGTACCGTGTCGCCTATGGCGACGGCGGTTTTAGCGAATTGCAAAGCGCCATCCGTATTCATGGCAACGCGGTGGAATATATTCCTGTCGCGCTGGTGCTGCTGCTGTTTATGGAAATGAACGGCGCCGAAACGTGGATGGTGCATATCTGCGGCATCATTTTAATCGCCGGTCGGCTGATGCATTATTACGGTTTTCACCACCGCCTGTTCCGCTGGCGGCGGGCGGGGATGAGCGCGACCTGGTGCGCATTGTTGCTGATGGTGCTGGCAAACCTGTGGTATATGCCCTGGGAGTTGGTTTTCTCCCTGTATTAGCGCACAATATGCGCCTTTATTTTTCCCGGATGTATACGTTATGTCTCACCGCGACACGCTTTTTTCTGCGCCTATCGCCCGTCTCGGCGACTGGACTTTTGATGAACGAGTAGCCGAAGTTTTCCCCGACATGATTCAGCGTTCGGTACCAGGCTACTCCAACATCATCTCCATGATCGGCATGTTAGCTGAACGCTTTGTGCAGCCGAACACGCAGGTCTACGATCTGGGCTGCTCGCTGGGTGCCGCGACGCTGTCTGTTCGGCGTAATATCCGCCATGAGCATTGTCGCATTATCGCCGTCGATAACTCCCCGGCCATGATTGAACGCTGCCGCCGTCATATTGATGCGTATAAAGCGCCTACGCCGGTTGAAGTCGTTGAAGGCGATATCCGCGATATCACTATTGAAAACGCCTCGATGGTGGTGCTGAATTTTACCCTACAATTCCTTGAACCTGCCGAACGCCAGGCATTGCTGGATAAGATTTACCTGGGGTTGAATCCCGGCGGCGCGCTGGTACTGTCGGAAAAATTTAGCTTTGAAGACGCGAAAGTGGGCGAGCTGTTATTCAACATGCACCACGATTTTAAACGCGCTAATGGGTACAGCGAACTGGAGATCAGCCAAAAGCGCAGTATGCTGGAAAACGTGATGCTCACCGACTCGGTGGAAACACATAAAGCGCGCCTGCGTCAGGCGGGTTTCGAACACAGCGAACTGTGGTTCCAGTGCTTTAACTTCGGGTCGCTTGTCGCGTTAAAAGCCGGAGTTGCCGCATGATCGAGTTTGGTAACTTTTATCAGCTCATTGCTAAAAATCATCTCTCCCACTGGCTGGAAACATTGCCCGCGCAGATTGCCGCCTGGCAACGCGAGCAGCAGCATGGCTTGTTTAAACAGTGGTCGAACGCGGTAGAATTTTTACCGGAAATTACGCCCTGGCGGCTGGATTTACTGCACAGCGTCACGGCGGAAAGCGAAACGCCGCTCAGCGAAGGTCAGCTAAAGCGTATTGATACATTGCTGCGTAATCTGATGCCGTGGCGTAAAGGCCCGTTCTCGCTTTATGGCGTAGATATTGATACCGAATGGCGCTCAGACTGGAAGTGGGATCGCGTACTGCCGCATCTGTCAGATTTAACCGGCCGGACGATCCTTGATGTCGGCTGCGGCAGCGGCTATCACCTGTGGCGGATGATTGGCGCGGGCGCACATCTGGCGGTCGGCATCGATCCTACACAGCTTTTCCTCTGCCAATTTGAGGCGGTGCGTAAACTGTTGGGTAACGATCAGCGCGCGCATCTGCTGCCGTTGGGCATTGAACAACTCCCGGCGCTGAAAGCATTTGATACCGTCTTTTCAATGGGGGTGCTTTATCACCGTCGCTCGCCGCTGGAGCATCTGTGGCAATTAAAAGATCAGTTGGTCAACGAGGGTGAGCTGGTACTGGAAACGCTGGTCGTCGACGGCGACGAAAATACCGTACTGGTGCCGGGTGACCGCTACGCGCAGATGCGTAACGTCTATTTTATTCCTTCCGCGCCGGCATTAAAAAAATGGCTGGAAAAATGCGGCTTTGTTGATGTGCGTATCGCTGACGTTTGCGTCACTACCACCGAAGAGCAGCGCCGTACCGAATGGATGGTTACCGAGTCGCTGGCCGATTTTCTTGACCCGAACGATCGCAGCAAGACGGTGGAAGGCTATCCCGCCCCGCAGCGCGCGGTGCTGATTGCGCGTAAACCGTGATGGATTGCCGAATGACCGTTACGTATAGCACCGTTTCTCCAAAATAGTTCAAGTTGCAGCAAGGCGGCAACGCAGCAAATCCCCGGGAACGTAGGTAGCTACGTGACCGGGGTGCGCGAGGCGGCCAACGCTGCTGCGGCTTGAAATATGAAGGAGAAAAAAAGGCCCCTGTTGAATTGGCAGGGGCCTGGTACGAGCAAGCATCATATTGGGCGACATGATGCAACGGTAAAAATCATTTGGCCTGATGGCGAACAATGATTCCTTTCATTCTCAGCGACCGCCGCACCCTCTACCCTATAGCGAGAATACTCGTCCGCCTGTATATCGGCAGACATCGATAACCCCTGATTGCGATAGCGCATCGGCGAAGGCAGTAAGACTCCGGCGGAACTGTGTACTTCCCGTACTCCGGCATCGAGGAAATTCTGCAGGTTATTTGCACGAACCCCCGCACCAGCCATAATGATTGGAGCATCCCCCTGGGCAATAAGTTCCATAATTATTGATAAACCTTGCGCCGCATCGGCTTTTTGCCCGGAAGTCAGTACTCTTGCTACGCCTGCGTCAGCCAGATTCTTTAGCGCATTGAAGGGATTAGCGCACATATCGAAGGCGCGGTGGAATGTCACCGCCAGCGGCCCGGCCGCCGCCATTATTTTTTCCATTCGCGACATATCGACATCCCCATCAACGGTCAACACGCCAGTAACCAGCCCGGGAAACCCCAACTCTCTGACGAGACGGATATCTTCCAGCATGGCGGCAAATTCGCCGTCAGTGTAGTAAAAATCTCCGCCGTGAGGACGAATAATCGGATGTACGGGAATCGTAATATGCTCGCGTACGCTGCGTAAGATGCCGAAAGAAGGCGTAAGCCCCCCTTCTTTCGGCGCGGCGCACAGTTCGATACGATCCGCGCCGTTTCGCTGCGCGGTGAGCGCGCATTCCATGCTGTAACAACAGATCTCAAGTAACGCCATATTCACTCCGCTCGGCAGGTTAATGGGCCGCCTGTTCGCTGGCGACAATCGCTTCAATCGACCATGGATGAAATTTTACCGTGACGCGGCCATCGGTCACAGCCAGCGTAGGGTTTGGCAAACGTTCATGCTCGCCCTGTGGCGAACTGGTTTTAACCACGATCCCCGGCTGACTAAGCCCCTCATCCGACAACAACGCCAGGGCCCTCGCGTTCAAGGTCTCCGGCTCGCCGGGCAGCACGATTTCAATATGCTCCCACCCTTCGTGTGGATAGCGTTTTTCTCCCGGCCACGGTAATTCAATAACAGAAAACCGCCAGTGTTCCACACATACCGGTTCATGCAGTTTAAACAGACAAATCGGCCTGCCGTTGATGATATTTTCCGACAGTAGCTCGCCGCATTGTTCAAAACCGCGACGCCAACGCTCCGCCGTCGTATTCTGGTGACAGCGCAATGAAATGTGATCGGCCTCAAGGGCGTTAATCTGCAGACCAAGGCGAGTGGAAAGTTCTCTGAACGCCAGAGTGAATCGCGGTAAATCTGCGGAAATATCATGCAGTTCATCAATGTGTTGCCAGTTCGCCATATCAGGACGCTCTTCTTGCTGTGAAAACCGCTAATTTACGCTGTTGCGCCCCGGCAACCAACCTTTGATTTGATTGGGCGTTTATTGAATGCTTATGCAGATTATTGTTGCGTATATTTCAGGCGACGCGCCGCGCGCGCAATGCTGACGCCAACGGGCATTTGCAGTATACTCCCGCCCTAATTCTTAAACTGGCGCGGGCAATACAGTCCGCTTCATAAACGTAAGGTATTCCGGTGAATATTCAGGCTCTTCTCTCAGAAAAAGTTAGTCAGGCCATGATTGCTGCAGGCGCGCCTGCAGATTGCGAGCCCCAGGTTCGTCAGTCAGCCAAAGTTCAGTTCGGCGACTATCAGGCCAACGGCATGATGGCAGTTGCGAAAAAACTGGGTATGGCCCCCCGACAACTTGCAGAGCAGGTGCTGACTCATCTGGATCTCAGCGGCATCGCCAGCAAGGTTGAAATCGCCGGCCCTGGCTTTATCAATATTTTCCTCGAACCGGCTTTTCTCGCTGAACAGGTGCAACAGGCGCTGACCTCCGATCGTCTGGGCGTTTCTCAGCCGACTCGCCAGACGATTGTCGTCGACTACTCCGCGCCCAACGTCGCGAAAGAGATGCACGTTGGTCATCTACGCTCCACGATCATTGGCGATGCGGCAGTGCGCACGCTGGAGTTTCTGGGCCATCATGTTATTCGCGCTAACCACGTCGGCGACTGGGGCACCCAGTTCGGTATGCTTATCGCTTGGCTGGAAAAACAGCAGCAGGAAAACGCGGGCGACATGGCGCTGGCGGATCTCGAAGGATTTTACCGCGATGCGAAAAAACATTATGACGAAGATGAAACGTTTGCCGAGCGCGCGCGTAACTACGTCGTCAAATTGCAGAGCGGTGATACCTATTTCCGTGAGATGTGGCGTAAGCTGGTTGATATCACGATGACGCAAAACCAGATCACCTATGATCGTCTGAACGTCACTCTGACGCGTGACGATGTGATGGGCGAAAGTCTGTATAATCCGATGCTGCCGGGCATCGTCGCCGATCTGAAAGCCAAAGGCCTGGCGGTTGAAAGCGAAGGCGCAACGGTGGTTTTCCTTGATGAGTTTAAAAACAAGGAAGGCGACCCGATGGGCGTCATTATTCAGAAGAAAGATGGCGGTTATCTGTATACCACTACCGATATCGCCTGCGCCAAATACCGTTACGAAACGCTGCACGCCGACCGCGTGCTCTACTACATTGACTCCCGTCAGCACCAGCACCTGATGCAGGCCTGGACCATTGTGCGTAAAGCCGGTTATGTGCCGGATTCCGTTCCGCTGGAACACCACATGTTCGGCATGATGTTGGGTAAAGACGGTAAACCGTTTAAAACTCGCACGGGCGGTACGGTGAAACTGGCGGACCTGCTGGATGAGGCGCTGGAGCGCGCGCGTCGTCTGGTGGCGGAGAAGAACCCGGATATGCCGGCTGACGAGCTGGAAAAACTGGCTAACGCCGTCGGTATTGGCGCGGTGAAATACGCCGATCTGTCAAAAAACCGCACCACTGACTATATCTTCGACTGGGATAATATGTTGGCTTTCGAAGGCAATACCGCACCTTATATGCAGTATGCCTATACGCGTGTGCTGTCTGTTTTCCGTAAAGCGGACATCGACGAGCAGGCGCTGGCGAGCGCGCCGGTTATCATTAGCGAAGATCGCGAAGCGCAGCTCGCTGCCCGTCTGCTGCAGTTTGAAGAAACCCTGACGGTGGTCGCGCGTGAAGGTACGCCGCACGTCATGTGCGCGTATCTGTATGACGTCGCCGGGCTGTTCTCCGGCTTCTACGAGCACTGCCCTATTCTCAGCGCCGAGAATGACGCGGTTCGCAATAGCCGCCTAAAACTGGCGCAACTGACGGCGAAGACGCTGAAACTGGGTCTGGATACGTTGGGTATCGAAACCGTAGAACGCATGTAAACGCGCCGTCGTTAACATCATCAGGCCTGACTCCGGGTAACGGACTCAGGCCTTTTTATTGCCACAGCGGTATATCTGTAACAAATCACAAGGAATGACACATTTCTATAGAGAGATGGAACATCTTTTACCTGTGCTGGCGCTGACCGCCCCGTATCATTAGGCGGCGGATTGTTCAGGTACAGGTAATGACTTTTAAAGACTTTGATGCGGAAGAGAAACTCTTCCTGAGACGTGTGATTGTGGCGTTTGGTGTAGTGGTTGTCTGCTTTGGTATCCTGATCTTCAACCTCTATAACTTGCAAATCCGCCAGCACCACTACTACACCACCCGTTCGAATGAGAACGATATCAAGATGCTACCCGTCGCGCCCACGCGCGGCATCATTTACGATCGCAACGGCATTCCGCTGGTGCGTAACGTAACCTGGTATGATATCGCGGTTACGCCCTATAAAATTGCCGATATGGATGCGCTGCTAAAACAGCTCACCCCTATTGTTGATCTCTCCCCCGACGATATCGCCGACTTTCGCCGCGCGCTAAAATCCAGTAGCCGCTATCGTCCGGTAGTGCTCAAAAACGCGCTAACGGATGTTGAAATCGCACGCTTTGCGGTCAATCAGTTTCATTTCAACGGCGTCACGATCAATAGCTATCAGGATCGGCAGTATCCTTACGGCGCGGAGCTGGCGCATGTTCTCGGTTACGTGTCAAAGATAAACGATAACGACCTTAAAGCGCTGGATAAAAAAGGGCTGGCAGAGAATTACGCGGCGGACCATAACATCGGTAAACAGGGGATTGAGCGTTACTACGAAAACGATCTTCATGGCAAAACCGGTTATCAGGAGGTCGAGGTGGATAATCACGGGCGTATTGTCCGCCTGCTGAAAGACGTTCCTCCCATCGCGGGTAAGAACATTCACCTGACGTTGGATCTCCATTTACAAGAGTACATTGAAAGTTTGCTGGCCGGGCAGCGTGCTGCCGTACTGGTTGAAGATCCGCACGATGGTTCAGTGCTAGCGATGGTATCTATGCCCAGCTACGACCCGAACCCCTTTGTAAAAGGCATTAGCTATCAGGATTACGGCAAACTGCTGCACGATAAAAATCTGCCGCTGATCAACCGCGTGACGCAAGGGCTTTATCCCCCGGCGTCAACGGTTAAACCCTATATGGCGATGTCCGCGCTGTTATGCGGGATTATTACGCCGCAAACCACCTTCTTTGGCGCGCCAACCTGGACGCTTCCCGGCACGCAGCGTCATTACCGGGACTGGAAAAAAACCGGACACGGTATGCTGGATGTCACTAAAGCGATTGAGGAATCTGCGGATACCTTTTTCTATTAGGTCGCTTATATGATGGGTATTGACCGTATCGACACGATGTTGTCTCAGTTCGGCTATGGCAAACCGACGGGTATCGACCTTAGTGAAGAGTATGACGGGCTGCTTCCCAGCCGCGCATGGAAACAGCGGGTCCATAAAAAAGCCTGGTATCAGGGCGATACCATCTCTGTCGGCATCGGCCAGGGCTACTGGATTGCCACCCCCATCCAGATGGTAAAAGCGATGGTGGCGCTCATCAACAACAGTAAGGTGATTGCCCCTCACCTGTTACTCAATGAAGAGAGCGGCAAAACGGTGGTTCCGTATCGTCCTTCAGGAACACCGGCACAGATAGCCGATCCGGCGTCGCCATACTGGGGACTGGTGCGTCAGGCGATGTACGGCATGGCGAATGCACCCAACGGAACGGGCTATAAGTTCTTTCACACCGCGCCCTACGGCATTGCGGCCAAAAGCGGCACGTCGCAGGTGTTTAGCCTGAAAGAAAATCAGACCTACAATGCGAAAATGATCCCCATTCGCCTGCGCGATCATGTGTTTTATACCGCTTTTGCACCGTATAAAAACCCTAAGGTCGCTATTGCCTTGATTCTGGAAAACGGCGGAAGCGACGGCGTTACCGCCGCGCCCATCATGCGAAAAATCCTTGACCACCTGTTTGATCCACAGGCTGATACCACACAGTCGGGTCAGGCGCCATAGTCAAATAAGCAAAGCGCCATCAGACAAGGATACGACCGGAATATCTGCATACATCAGAAATAGTTACGCAGATATTCCGTCAAACACAGCATTGCCATCGCCTGCCCGTAAGGCATAGAGGTCAACGGAATATGACGGTAAAAATCGAGATCGTGGCCCATGCCAGTGCCAAATGATGTTTGCAGCAGTTCGCCTTCCGGCGAGATATGTTTCACTATCCCCCGAATAGCTTTTTCCGCCACCTGCGCATAGTGCCGTTCGACATAGCGTTTGCGCACCGCTTTAAGAATACCGTAGGCAAAACCCGCCGTCGCCGACGCCTCAAGATAAGAGTGCGGATCGTCAAGCAGCGTATGCCACAAACCGCTTTCATCCTGACATTTCGCCAGCGCGGCGATCTGCGCATTCAGTACCTGGACCAGATAACGGCGCACGGCATTATTTTCCGGCAAGTCCAGCAGTTCAAGAAAATCCGGGACCACAATGGTCAGCCAGCTGTTGCCGCGCGCCCAGCGAGCGTTAGCGAAGTTATGATGACCGTCATAGCTCCAGCCGTGGAACCACAGCCCCGTCTCTTTATCCATCAAATTCTGCACGTGTAGCAGGAACTGATAGGTTGCCTCTTCCACATATTCCGGCCGGTTCAACAGCTTACCGATTTTCGCCAGCGGCAGCACCGTCATCATTAGCGTGTCGTCCCACATCTGCTGATGATTTTCCTCCGCCAGCGTGATGTGCTGCATTCCGCCGTAATCGGTACGGGGCATTTCATTCATCGCCCATTCGGCCCACGTTTCCAGCCACGGTAAATACGCTGGATTACGCGTCTCTTCATAGCGATACGCCAGCGTTAAAAACGGCGCCATCGTATTAACGTTTTTCGTCGTCGCGCCTTCCGCAAAGCGATCGGCAAACCAGTCATCAATGATCTTACGCATCGTCTGGTCGCCGGTCTGTTGGTAATAGTGATACATTCCGTACAGGCCCACGCCGTGCGTCCACTCCCATCCGGCCCAGCCTTTAGTATCGATCACGCGTCCGTCGTCCAGTCGCAATAAAAATTCGCCTGTCTCATCTTTAATATTGACCAGGTTATGCGTCACCTTTTGCACCAGGGCTTTTAGTTCATCTCTGGCGATAAAATGCTCAGGCTGACGCAATAGCGGACTGTGTTTGACTGGATAAACCATCATTTGCTTAACCTCTGTGTAATGTCGAATTCAGTGCTGCGTGCAGTTTTACCGCCGACGCAGTCGATTCGCTACAGTAAAAGCTAAGCTGGGCGGAAACCTTTTTGTTTCTGCCATTGTCAGAGCGTAAATGGCAAAAACGCAAAGAGTCCGGCAACCTACCTCACCATTTTATAAAACGACGTTTCTATTTATTCAAAAAGAGAGTCAGGTCTGCTACCTGGCAAAGAAAGGGGCGGTTAGCGGTAGTTCACAATCACCTGATTGCTCCGCACTTTTAACGCCGGGATAAGTCTGCCGCCGCCGGGGACTTCCCAGACAAAGCGGAGCGGCTCGACTGCGGGAACATGAGCAAAACCGTGGGTCGTGCCACTCTGACCATCAAGTTCTACGCAACGGGACTGGGAACATAAACGTACCCGTAATCCTGCGGGGGTCGGGCCATTCAGTTCATAACGCCAGGCGACCAGCGTCATCACACCGGAAACCGGCTGGCGCGCCGACAATGGCGAAGACGATGCGGAAACGCCCCGGTAATTTAAGGTTACGCCCATACCGCTATCCTGCCACGCGCCTTCGCCTGCGGCCTGAACCGTTAGGGGAAAGAGCAACAATGCCAGCCATTTACGCATTATTTTCCTCCAATGGTCGCCGTCATGCGGATATGACGGTTATCGGAAAGCTCAAGGTTCGACAACACCACCAGCTGCGGTAAACTGCGCCGCAAAAAGCGGGACAATAATGGACGTAGCGCATGGTTAACCAGTAATACCGGCGGCGCGCCAAGCATTTCCTGGCGAGAAAGTGCCTCTTGGGTCTGCGCCAGCAGGCGATCCGCCAACCCAGGCTCAAGTCCACCGCCGCCCTGCAATGCCTGAAGCAGCAAACGCTCCAGCGCGGTATCCAGGCCAATCACCTGCACTTCTTCATTACCGGGGAACCACTGTTGCGTAATCGCTCGCCCTAATGCCACGCGTACCACGGCGGTTAATTCATGCGGATCGCTTTGTAACGGCGCATGTTCCGCCAGCGTTTCCAGAATGGTGCGCATATCGCGAATAGGGACTTTTTCCGCCAGTAAGTTTTGCAGGACTTTGTGTAAAGTCGTGAGGGTCACGACGCCGGGGACCAGATCTTCCGTGAGTTTAGGCATCTCCTGAGAGACACGATCCAACAGTTGCTGCGCTTCCTGGCGGCCAAACAGTTCGGCGGAGAATTGGCCAATCAAGTGGTTAAGGTGCGTCGCCACAACGGTACTGGCTTCCACGACGGTAAAGCCCTGAATTTGCGCCTGCTCTTTCAGGGCGCTTTCAATCCAGATGGCATCAAGGCCAAAAGCTGGATCGACGGTTTTCTCGCCCGGTAGCGTTCCCGCCGCCGTGCCGGGGTTAATAGCCAGCCAGCGTCCCGGATAGGCGTCCCCGCTGCCGATCTCTACCCCTTTCATCAAAATACGGTAGCGCGCAGGCTGTAAATCCATATTGTCGCGAATGTGGACCACCGGCGGCAGGAACCCCATATCCTGCGCGAATTTTTTACGAATACTGCGAATACGTCCGAGCAATTCGCCATCCTGTTGAAAATCCACCATCGGGATCAGGCGGTAGCCCACTTCCATTCCCAGTGAATCCTCAAGCTGTACGTCATTCCAGGTGGCTTCGACCACCGAGTTATTTTCCGGCATTTTTACCGGCTGCGGCTCCTCCGGCGCTTTTTCTTCACGCCCGCGCAGCCACCATGCCAGGCCGAGCAAAGCGGCGGTAAAGAGTAAAAATACCAGGTTAGGCATTCCAGGCACCATGCCAAGCAGCCCCAGCACCGCCGCCGCCAGCAGCATTACCCTTGGATTACTGAACAGTTGGCCAACCATCTGCTCGCCTACATCCTGATCGGTACTGACGCGGGTCACAATGACGCCCGCCGCCGTGGAGATAACCAGCGCCGGGATCTGGGCGACCAGGCCGTCGCCAATGGTCAGCAGGGTGTAGCTTTCCGCCGCGCTGCCCATGCTCATTCCGTGCTGTAATACGCCGACCAGCAGCCCGCCTACCACGTTAATGACCATGATGAGAATACCGGCGATGGCGTCGCCGCGTACAAATTTACTTGCCCCGTCCATCGAACCGTAGAAGTCGGCTTCCTGAGTGACTTCCGAACGCCGTTTTTTGGCCTCGTCTTCACCAATCAGACCGGCATTAAGATCGGCGTCAATCGCCATTTGCTTACCGGGCATACCATCCAGCACAAAGCGCGCGCCGACTTCGGCAATACGTCCGGCACCTTTGGTGATGACCATGAAGTTGATAATGACGAGGATGATAAAAACCACAATCCCGATCGCGAAGTTACCGCCGACCAGGAAATGACCGAACGCCTCTACCACCTTTCCCGCCGCCGCCGCGCCGGTATGCCCTTCCATCAAAATAATGCGCGTTGAGGCAACGTTAAGCGCCAGACGCAGTAGCGTGGTAAACAGCAGGATGGTCGGAAACGCGGCAAAATCCAGAGTACGCTGGGTAAACATCGCCACCAGCAGCACCATGATCGATAGCGCAATATTAAAGGTAAACAATAAGTCGAGGATAAAAGCAGGTAGCGGCAGCACCATCATCGACAAAATCAGCAGAATGAGGATCGGCCCGGCAAGAATTTGCCATTGCGTCGATTTCAGGTTGCTGGGCAGGCGCAGCATCGCGACCAGATTAGCCATCAGTATTCTTCTCGTTCATAAAATCCAGCGCTTCTGGCACCGGAAGGTTCTCAGGTTGTGGAGGACGTTGCCCGCCCGCAAGCCGCCAGCGTTTAAGCTGCCAGACCCAGGCCAACACTTCCGCAACGGCAGCATATAACTGCCCGGGAATTTGCTGACCGATTTCGGCGTGGCGATATAATGCCCGCGCCAGCGGCGGCGCTTCTAAAGTGGGAACCCGATGTTCAGCGCCGATCTCGCGAATGCGCAGCGCTATTAATCCAGCCCCCTTCGCGACCACTTTCGGCGCGCTCATTTTGTTTTCGTCATACTGCAGCGCCACGGAATAGTGCGTCGGGTTAGTGACAATGACGTCCGCTTTCGGCACATCTTCCATCATGCGGCGCTGCGCGGCGGCGCGTTGCATCTGGCGAATTTTGCCCTTAACATGCGGATCGCCTTCGCTCTCTTTAAATTCGTCGCGAATGTCCTGCCGCGACATGCGTAATTTTTTCAGGTGGCTAAAGATCTGGAAAAAAACGTCAAATCCCACCATCGGGATCACGCCCAGTACCACCAGTAACGCGCAGAGTCCAACCAGATCCAGCGCATTCCCCATTGCGACGATCGGCGACTCCGCCATCAGGCGCATCATTTGCGGCCAGTGATTCCAGAGATAAAAGCCGGTAACGCAGCCGACCAGCGTGGATTTCAACACCGCTTTTAGCAGTTCCGCGCCGGTCTGCGCCGAAAACATGCGCTTAATTCCCGGCAGCGGGTTTAATTTAGAAAATTTTGGCTGTAGCGACTTACCGCTAAAAATCAGGCCGCCAAGCATAACCGGCGAGATAAGCGCCACCAGCACCACGCCCGCGATGAGCGGTAGCAGTGCCATCATCGCCGCTTTAATCAGCAAAATTATCTGCCCCAGGATCAGGTTAGGATCGTTCACCATACGGTGATCGAAGTGCAGGCCTGCTGAGAGCATTCCCGCCAGCTGCCGCGCTAACGACTCGCCGCCGAACCAAATAATACAAACGCCCACCAGCAATATCAGCAGTGAGGTCAGTTCTCTGGAACGGGGGATCTGCCCTTCTTCCCGCGCTTTTTCAAGTCGGTGGGGTGTGGGGGCTTCTGTTTTGTCGTCGTCGCTCTCTTCTGCCACGCAGCAAACCCTGGATAGATTGATAAGCGAGAATGATGCCAGAACCGCTTTACGCCAATGGGCAGAGTAAGCGGTAAAAAAGGCGGGGTTTATGGCGTTAATAGAGATAGCCGGATACGATAAGAAAGTATCGTATCCGGCCGGGTTGACGGATTCGGACCCGATAAGCGCAGCGCCATCAGGTCAAAAAAGCTTAAAAGCCAAGACTGTCCAGCAGGTCGTCCACCTGCTCCTGACTGGCGACGACGCCAGCTTTCGAGGTATCCACCTGCGGGCCGTTGAGCAAGCTTTCGTTCTCGCGTTTTGGTCGCGCGCTCTGTTCCGGGATGTTTTCCAGCAGCACCATTAACAACTGGCGCTCAATCTCCTGAATCACGTCCATCATGCGTTTGATCACCTGACCCGTCAGATCCTGGAAATCCTGCGCCATCATGATGTCCAGCAGTTGCGCGTTAGTAAAGCTGGTATGGCCCGGGACATCCCTGAGAAACTGGCGCGTATCCGTCACCAGTTCACGGGCGTCGGAAAGCTCGATCGGATTGTCAAACCACTCGTCCCAACGTTGGGTTAGCGCTTTCGCCTCTTTTTCCATCGCATCCTGATGCGGCTGCGAGGCTTCGACACTGTTTAGCGCGCGTTCCGCCGCCTGCGCCGTCATCTGGACGACATAATCCAGACGGTCGCGCGCATCAGGGATCGCCTCCGCCGCTTCGGCAATCGCCTGGTCCAGCCCCAGTTCACGCAGGCTGTCGCGCAGCATTCGGGTCAGACTACCGATGCGCGCAATGATGTCTCCTGCTGAGCCTTCATCAGCAGGCTTGATAGATGGTTGCATCATCATCGCATCCTCACATGCCCAGTTTCTCAAAGATTTTGTTGAGCTTCTCTTCCAGAGTCGCTGCGGTGAACGGTTTTACGACATAACCGCTGGCGCCAGCCTGTGCGGCGGCGATAATATTCTCTTTCTTGGCTTCCGCCGTGACCATCAACACGGGTAACGCCGACATGGCGCTATCGGCGCGAATGGTTTTCAGCAGCTCCAGGCCATCCATGTTCGGCATGTTCCAGTCAGAGATAATAAAACCAAAGCCGCCTGCCTGGAGCTTGTTCAGCGCATCGACGCCGTCTTCGGCCTCTTCCACATTGTTAAATCCAAGCTCTTTTAAGAGGTTGCGCACGATACGACGCATGGTCGAAAAGTCATCCACAACCAAAAATTTAAGCTCTTTATCCGCCATAAAATACTACTCCTGGTTCAAATACGTATCGCCTGTCCGGCACTGATTTTCGCCAGCATCTGCTGGCTTACCTGGCTAAGATCGACCACTTCGCTTACGCCACCCATATTGATGGCCTCGCGCGGCATGCCGAACACCACACAACTTG
This sequence comes from Salmonella sp. K21076, assembly GCF_039650795.1. Taxonomy (NCBI): domain Bacteria; kingdom Pseudomonadati; phylum Pseudomonadota; class Gammaproteobacteria; order Enterobacterales; family Enterobacteriaceae; genus Salmonella; species Salmonella sp. K21076. The sequence continues at coordinate 348,378 of NZ_JBCLYA010000051.1, read as the reverse complement.
CTTCGTTTTGCGCAATGGTCCAGGCGCCAGCCTGGTACATCGCTAACATTCCAGCGGCGCCATCGTTGCCCATCCCCGTAAGAATGACGCCTACGGCGTTGCGCCCCGCGTGTTTCGCCACCGAATGAAACAGCACATCCACGGAAGGCCGATGCCGGTTTACCGGCGGGCCATCATGAATTTTGATTTGATAATTCGCCCCGCTACGCGCCAGCTCCATATGCTTGTCGCCGGGCGCAATGTAGGCATGACCTGGCAATACGCGTTCGCCGTCCTCCGCCTCCTTCACGCTGATTTGACAGAGTTTATTCAGGCGCTCGGCAAACGAGCGGGTAAAGCCAGGCGGCATATGCTGCGTAATAATCACTGCCGGACTGGAAAGCGGCAGCGGTTGCAGCACATGTCGGATAGCTTCAGTACCGCCCGTTGAAGCGCCGATAGCAATCAGTTTTTCCGAACTGAGCAGCGGACCGGCTTTTAAGGTTGTCGGGGCCGCCATCGGTTTATGTGCGGCGATGCGGGCCCGCGCGGCGGTACGCACTTTTTCGGCAATCATCTCGCTATACGCCAGCATACCTTCACGAATGCCAAGCTGCGGTTTGGTGACAAAATCGATGGCCCCCAACTCCAGCGCCCGTAGCGTCACTTCGGAACCTTTCCCGGTCAGCGAAGAGACCATCACCACCGGCATCGGTCGCAGGCGCATCAGTTTTTCCAGAAAATCGAGGCCGTCCATACGCGGCATCTCAACGTCCAAGGTCAATACGTCCGGATTAAATTTTTTGATGAGATCCCTGGCGACCAACGGGTCCGGCGCAGTCGCTACCATCTCCATATCGCTATGGCTATTAATAATTTCAGTCATGATTTGGCGCATTAGCGCGGAATCATCAACTGACAATACCCTGATTTTACTCATGCTTTATCCTTACTTAGCGCATACACCGTCTGTCCGCGCAGGCTAAACTCGCGCACGAGGTTGCTAAAGTTTTCTGAGTGACCGGCAAACAACAGTCCGTCAGGTTTAAGGAGTGGAACAAAACGGCGCAGAATGTCCTCCTGAGTCGTTTTATCAAAATAGATCATGACGTTACGGCAAAAAATCGCGTCAAAGGGACCGGGTACGTTGTACTGCTTTTCCAATAAATTAACGGAGGAAAATTCAACATAATTGGCCAGTTGCTGACGCACGCGCACCAGTCCTTCATGCGGCCCCGTACCGCGCATGAAGTAACGTTGTAGCTGCTGCGGCGATAACGTTTTCAGTTCGCTGAGGCGATAAATACCGCTTCTCGCTTTTTCCAGCACTTCAGTATCAATATCGCTGGCGAATACTTTCCAGCGACCGGGGGCCATCCCTAACGCATCCGCCAGCGTAATGGCGATACTGTAAGGTTCTTCTCCTGTCGATGCCGCCGCACTCCAGACGCGGTACTCGCCGTGGCGGCGACGCGCATGTTCCGCAAGGATGGGAAAATGGTGCGCCTCGCGAAAAAAAGCGGTCAGGTTGGTAGTCAGAGCGTTGATAAAAGCCTGCCACTCAACGCTGTTTTGATTAGCCTCCAGCATACTGAGATAACGGCCAAAATCATCCAGTCCCAGGGCACGCAGCCGACGGACCAGGCGGTTATAAACCATATCCCGCTTATGGTCGGCCAGCACGATCCCTGCACGCTGGTAGATTAATTGACATATCCGACGAAAATGCGCGTCGGACAGCGCGAGGCGCTGTGTCATCTGTAACAATACTGACGTTTGCCCGGAGGGCAGAGATGATGTCATAGCGCCTTCTTAATCACATTCAAAGTACAACGGGCGCGCCCTGCGGCAGCGCCATGCTTCCCGTATTACACATTTTTTGCTTTTATCTATGCGAACCAGACGAAAGGGATCGGCGGGTTCGCAAATTAATCGATAACCGACAGCACACAGCGCACATCGATCAGAAGGTTTCCCAGTTCGCATCATCCCCGGCGGCTAAGGGCCGCGGCGTATTGCCGGACTGAGCGTCCACTGATAAACGCATCTCAGGTTTATTTACCGCCAGCGGTCGCGATGCCAGGCGGAAAGCCGATACCGCCTGGGTCAGACGGCTGGCCTGCTCTTCCAGCGCGGCGGCGGCCGCTGCGGATTCCTGAACCAGCGAGGCGTTCTGTTGCGTTACGCGATCCATTTCGGAAACGGCCAAAGCGACCTGATCGATACCCCGGCTTTGCTCATCCGAGGCGGAGGCGATTTCGCCCATGATATCCGTGACGCGCGTAACGGCATTGACGATGTCAGTCATGGTTTCCCCGGCGCTTTCCACCAGCACTGAACCGGTATCGACACGCGAGACGGAATCTTCAATCAACGCTTTTATTTCTTTCGCCGCCTGGGCACTGCGGCTGGCCAGATTACGCACCTCGCCTGCCACGACCGCAAAACCGCGCCCCTGCTCTCCCGCGCGCGCCGCTTCTACCGCCGCGTTCAGCGCCAGAATGTTAGTCTGGAAGGCAATACCGTCGATAACGCTGATAATGTCAGCGATTTTTTTCGAACTGTCGGCAATTTCGTGCATAGTGTTTACTACGCCGTCGACCACTTTGCCGCCATGACGCGCGGTCTCGGAGGCGCTTTGCGCCAGTTGCGAAGCCTGACGGGCATTATCGGCGTTTTGCTTCACGGTGGCCGTCAGTTGTTCCATGCTGGCCGCCGTCTCCTCCAGAGCGGAGGCTTGTTGTTCGGTACGGGAAGAGAGGTCGGTATTACCGGCGGCAATTTCACTGGTGCCGGAATAAATCGCATCCGAACCTTCACAAACCTGCGTCACGGTGTCAATCAGCGAGCGTTGCATATGTTCAACCGTTCCCGCCAGTTCGCCAATTTCATTACGTCCTGAGACGGTGAGCGTTTTCGTCAGATCGCCGCTGGCAATTTCACGGATATGAGTAATCACTCGCGCTAATGGGTTAAGCAAGGCATGACGAATGCCGAACCAAACCACCATCAAAATCAGCACCAGCACGACCGCAAGAACCCCCAGTTGCCATTGCGCAAAACGGTAGTCATGAGCACTTTGATCAAATGTCTGGCGGTACAGGTTTTCGCTCACCCGGGCGTAATTGCCCAGCGCCTCGCCCAACGCGTTTTGCATTCCCTGGGTTGGCTGGGCGAAGTAGGCATCCATATTGCCATTGTCCAGAAACTGAATAAGTTCGGCTAATGCGGCCTGATAGCGCTGATATTTTTCATCGACGTTCGCGCTGGCCTCCGCCATCGCTGGCAATGGCGTCATGTTTTTGAAATTGGCGTAGTGCGCCGCCGCCTGTGCGAGGGTCGTTTTTGCATTCTGGAGTAAATCCGTTTTGGCGCTGCTCTGCTGGTTAGAAGCGTCCATCATCATGCGTGCGGCGGAGCGGCTCAGGTTAATGCGCGTTTGCAGCATTAAGTCCCATGTCGACGTGAGTTCGCTTTGTTGCTGGCGTAATTCGTTAGAAATAACAAAACCTTGCTGGTTATGCTGTAATGAAGAAAACAGCAAACCACCGGAAACAAGCTGTAGCAGTGCGAAAACCCCCAGCACCATCATCAGCATTGTGACAACGCGGATACGGTTAAACATAAGGCACCTTCCTGATAACGAGTTATCAACGTTATCGGCACCTGCGGTGATAACTTTACTTTTGCAAAAAGGAAATACGCTGTTCCGGAAGACGACATTGCCAATGACAGTGTCGCAGCGGCGATGCCGGCGCAAAATGCAGGGGCTGGGCGCGGGCGATGAAGAGGCACTCTCACCGCTGGCGGAAGCATAACGGTGAATATTGCCGGATGGCGCGACGCCATCCGGCAACGTTATTACGCGACGTGTGATGCTGCGATATCCAGCAGCGCCATCTCTTCGCTGTTAAGCAGTTTTTCGATATTCACCAGAATCAGCATACGCTCGCCGAGCGCGCCCAATCCCGTCAAATATTCTGTTGACAAGGTCACGGCAAATTCTGGCGCCGGACGGATCTGTTCCGCCGTTAACGACAGTACGTCAGACACGCCGCCTACCACTATCCCGACGACACGTTGCCCCAGATTCAGTACGATCACTACCGTATTGTCATCATACTCAACGTCGCCTTCGCAGAATTTCACGCGCAGATCGACAATGGGGACAATCACGCCGCGCAGGTTAGTCACCCCTTTTATAAAGGCCGGTGTATTGGCGATGCGCGTCACCTGGTCATAGCCACGGATCTCCTGCACTTTCAGGATATCGATGCCGTACTCTTCATTTCCCAGTGTAAACACCAGGAATTCCTGACCTGACGGCTCGCCGGCCAGTTTGCTTACATTACTCATACCGGTCATATTATTCCCTTCTCACTCAATCAGGCGGCTGTGATCGCCATACGTTGTTCGCGGTTTAAACCCTGCAATGCGGAAACATCAACAATCAGCGCGACGCTGCCGTCGCCCAGGATCGTCGCGGCGGAAATCCCCGGTACCTTGCGATAATTGCTTTCCAGATTTTTGACCACCACCTGGTGCTGACCGATGAGCTGATCGACCAGCAGCGCGTAACGGCGTCCCGCGCTTTGCAGGATCACAACAATGCCCTGCGTGGATTCGGTTTTCGCCCCGTCCACGTCAAACACTTTCCACAATTCGACCAGCGGCAAATACTCGCCGCGAACTTCCAGAACCCGTTCGCCGCCCGCCAGCGGATGAAGATCCTCTTCACGCGGTTGCAGCGACTCCATCACCGCATTTAACGGCAGGATAAAAACTTCCCCCGCCACGCGAACCGACATCCCATCGAGGATGGCCAGCGTCAGCGGCAGCAGAATACGAATCGTGGTGCCGGAGCCTTGTTTTGACTGGATCTCAACGTGACCGCCCATCTCCTGAATGTTACGTTTCACCACATCCATGCCAACGCCGCGACCGGAGACATCCGTGACCTGTTCCGCAGTTGAGAATCCCGGCGCGAAGATCAACATGCCTACTTCATCGTCGGTCATGTTTTCATTCACCGCCATCCCCTGCGACATGGCCTTCGCCAGGATACGCTCACGGTTAAGCCCCGCGCCGTCATCGGTCACTTCAATACAAATATTCCCGCCCTGATGTTCTGCAGAAAGGATCAGATTGCCGACAACATTTTTCCCCGCCTCAAGGCGTTTTTCCGGCATTTCAATCCCGTGGTCGAGACTGTTGCGCACCAGGTGCGTCAGCGGGTCGATAATGCGTTCGATCAGGCTTTTATCAAGTTCAGTGGAGCTCCCCACCAGCGTCAGCTCTACCTGCTTGCCCAGTTTGCCCGCTAAATCGCGTACCAGACGCGGGAAACGGCTGAAGACGTACTCCATAGGCATCATACGAATCGACATCACCGACTCTTGTAAGTCGCGGGCGTTACGTTGTAACTGCCCCATACTGGTAATGAGATCGCCGTGGTTTACCGGGTCCAGCTCGTTAGAACGCTGGGCCAACATTGACTGGGTAATCACTAACTCGCCGACCAGGTTTATGAGCTGATCCACTTTCTCTACCGCCACGCGAATGCTGGTGGACTCGCGTTCACGCGCAGGTTTTTCACGCCCCGCATGATGTTCATGGGCCGCGCTTTTGGCGGCTGGCGCAACGACTGCCGGAGACGCTACCGGTGCTACCTCGGTTTTCTCTTGCGCTTTTTCAACCGGCGCGGTGACCACTTTTTCAAAAGCGATCTGATCGGCCTCGATGACAAAACAGAGCACCGCGACAATGTCATCTTCCGCGACGCTGCCATCCAGAGTTGCCGACAGTGAATCCGCCCCCTTAACGACATCCGTCAGAGTAGCCAGATTGCCCAACTCTTCTTCAAGCAGATCGACCTCATTGGCTTTCAACCGTGAAAGTACAATGCGCAGTTTACTCTCGTCACGAGGCGATTCGGTTTCGGCTACGCTCTCTTCCTGGATCGCCGCACTTAGTGCCGCGGTTTCTACGACCGCCGGCGTGGTTTCGCCTTTCGCCTCCAGCGCCAACTGGCGTAGCGCATTGCAGATATATTCGAAGCTTGCGGCATCCGGCTCTTCGGAGTTTTTATAGGCGTCGAGCTGTTCCTGCATAATATCTTTCGTTTCCAAAAACAGGTTGATAATGTCGGTATTGAGCTGCATTTCACCGCGTCGGGCTTCATCCAGCAGGTTTTCCATTAAATGTGTGGTTTCCTGCAGAATAGTGAAGCCGAATGTGCCCGCGCCGCCTTTAATGGAGTGCGCCGCGCGAAAAATGGCGTTCAGTTGTTCAGCGTCCGGGGATTCCGGCACCAAATCCAGCAGATGCTGCTCCATATCAGCCAACAGCTCGTCAGCTTCATCAAAAAATGTCTGATAAAAATCGCTAATATCCATGCTCACGCTATCACCTCGGTTCCGCTTTTGGCGATGTGGGTACGCTTGCCGGCGGGGCTGCCGCAGGCTGTTGTAATACACTTACCGGCTCATTCTGGCTTTCAGCGTTTTCATGCAAAATGGCCTGTTCCGCCTGTTTGTTTAACACCAGCAGGCTTATACGGCGGTTGATGGCGTCATCAGGACCGCGATCGCTCAGCCGCATCGTGGCGGCCATGCCAACCACCCGTAATACTTTTCCGTTATCCAGCCCGCCAGCGACCAGTTCGCGACGAGAGGCATTGGCGCGATCGGCGGATAACTCCCAGTTGCTATAGCCTTTTTCGCCGTTCGCGTAGGGAAAGTCATCGGTATGGCCGGCCAGGCTAATGCGATTAGGTATACCGTTTAACACTGGCGCAATCGCACGCAGGATATCGCGCATATACGGCTCAACTTCGGCGCTGCCGGTTTTAAACATCGGGCGGTTCTGGCTGTCGATAATCTGGATGCGCAACCCCTCCTGAACTAAATCAATTTTCAGATGCGGACGTAACGCGCGCAGTTTGGGATCGGATTCGATCAGTTGATCCAGATCGCCGCGCAGTTTGTTTAACCGACTCTGCTCCATCCGTTTTTTCAGCTCGTCGATATTCGGCTGCTTTTCCACTTCACCCTGCTGTTGGGTGTAATCATCGCCGCCGCCTGGTATCGGGCTCTTGCTATTGGCAATCCGATTTCCCCCCGTTACCGCGGTGGCCAACGGCGTACGAAAATATTCGGCAATCTGAATTAATTCTTTAGGGCTGGAGATGGAAATCAGCCACATCACCAGAAAAAAAGCCATCATCGCCGTCATAAAATCGGCGTAGGCAATTTTCCAGGAACCGTGCGCCCCGCCGCCGTGCGGTTTGTGCCTGCGGCGTTTTACGACGACAATGGGATGAGCCTGATTTTTCATGCTTCCTCAGTCGTCTGCTGCTGGTTTGGGTTTCTCACTGCGCGAACGTGTTCTTCCAACTCAATAAACGATGGACGCTCACTGGAATAAAGCGTTTTACGACCAAATTCCACGGCAATCGGCGGCGCATAGCCGTTCAGATTAGACAGCAGTGTAATTTTTACGCACTGCATCATCTTAGTGGTTTCGGCGCTCTTCTGGCGCAAAACGGTCGCTAACGGTGAAATGAATCCATAAGCCAGTAAAATACCGAGGAACGTACCTACCATGGCATGGGCAATCAGCGCCCCCAACTCCGCTGCCGGACGATCGGCTGAAGCCAGAGCGTGAACCACCCCCATTACCGCCGCGACGATACCAAAGGCAGGCAGCGAATCCCCCACCATCGCCAGACTGTTGGCCGGGACTTCCGCCTCGCTTTCATGGGTTTCAATCTCTTCATCCATCAACGCTTCAATTTCGAACGTATTCATGTTGCCGCTGATGATCAGACGCAGATAATCGACAATAAAATCAAGCATTACCGCATCGGCCAGAATACGCGGATAACTGGCGAAGATTTCACTCTCTTTCGGATTTTCAATATCGCGTTCAAGGGAGAACATCCCCTGCTGGCGTGATTTGGCCATCAGGCGATAGAGCAACGCCAGCAAATCCATGTACATAGATTTCGTGTATTTCGAACGGCGAAATAACAACGGGATCGCTTTCATCGTGCCTTTGATGGCCTTCCCGTTGTTGCCGACAATGAACGCCCCCATCCCCGCGCCGCCAATGATGACCAGTTCAGCAGGTTGATAGAGTGCCCCAAGGTGTCCGCCGGTCATGACATAACCGCCGAAAACTGTACCGATAACCACCAAGTAACCTAATAAGATAAGCACGACATCATCCTTCCGCTGTTGACTATGACAGGATGCGCAGTCGGGCGATTAACGCGAAGGCAAGGCAAAAAAAAAAAGCAGCGGTAATGGCTTACCGCTGCTGGAGTGTTTGTCCACACCGTTTCGGTTAAACAGCCTGTTCGATCTGTTCATCCAGCAGTTGTGGAATAATATCGGCAGCATCTCGGGAAAGTTTACGTCTTTTTACTGCGCGGGATGGCGGCTGGCATAAACTACACGCAAAGCTGCCTACGGGCTGATGCGCATGGGTAATAAAGTTCCCACCGCAGCAGTTACAGCTCGACAATTCAAGCAACCCACTTTCAACAAAACGCACCAGCGTCCATGCGCGAGTCAGCGCCAACAACGACCCTTCAGGCGGTTGCGGACACTGCTCAAGATAAAGCCGATAAGCTTTAATCACCGCATCCACACCGCTGCATAAGCCGGTCTTCAGTAAAAATTGCCAGGCGTTGCAGAACATGGAGGCATGAATATTTTGCTCCCAGGTCATAAACCAGTCTGTCGAAAATGGCAGCATCCCTTTAGGCGGCGGGCTACCGCGTAATTCTTTGTACAGCCTGATGAGGCGACCACGGCTGAGCTGTGTTTCGCTTTCCAGCATTTGTAGACGAGCGCCAAGATTAATCAACTCCATCGCCAACTGGATATCGCGAGCTTCCTGAACAATGCTTTTTTCGCTCATTATCATGCCCTTTTCTTACGCGCCGTATCGTCCACTTCATTGAGCAGACGCGTTGAAAGCATGATACCTGTGTGAATCTGCTGTAAGTCATCGACGCGCGAATCCTGAGTCAAACGGGTGATCGTCTGATGATCGTCAAACCGGAAATGACAAACTAACTGGTTCGTCTCCGCCAGTTTGACCATCTGCGGCAGGGTCAACGCGCCCAGTGTGTTTGCCATCTCTTCGTTGATACCGAGGCGGAACATCGCAGATGCTTTATCCTGGACGATCAAACGCTGTGCAAGGAGTAAATATGACAAATTGATGTCATAAATGTGTTTTAGCAACTCGGATGTATGCATTGTTCCCATCCAGAATAACCAACTTTATTTTTGTGCGACGTAGCCGCACCCCGTGATGTCGCCGGGAAGGCCCGGTAAAAGAAGCAAAAAGGTCAAATGCATAGCAGCGCTCAGACATTATGGACATTGTGACGTATAACGCAGCTTCCCACTGGGATTCGCCTTACACGTTTACATCAATTTTTACAAATGCCTAAGATTTTTCCTAATTCGACGCAACTCTACTCGTCAGTTTCGTGACATACAACGGAGCGGGACGGCGATTTTAGAAAATATGCGATGCAGATCACATAATTTAACAGAATACTTACGATAAAACCATCAGTATGGCTTTTACTTTGTTTAATTAATAACCTAATATTCACTTTTTCTATTCCACACTGCTGAATAGGGGTACGTCAACACCAAATTCTTTTTTGTTTCTCTCTGTTAAAATAACGCCAGGATAATAGATAACAGGCTATTATTTCTATTTTAGAAACAATTTTATTTTACCTTTAGTAAACAGTGGCTTAAATATTAAACGTTATTAATTAATCTCGTCACAGCATACGCCCTCCTCTGTTAAAAATAAGCTCATTTGATTTAACTTTTAGCTTTCCTTGTTCACCCGTTTAAATAAAGCATCCTGGTGGTGTGTAAAAAGTGTCTTATGCCACGATTCTTTACATAAGAATAATCAATGATTAATTATGATGTCCTTCACATTAATGTGGCATTAGCGCATTGCAGAAATGCGATAAACAGAGTAAAGCTAAAGCACAATCTCATATTCTTGCAATCAAGGAGCGAGTTATGAGCTACACCCATATTCTTGTCGCCGTTGCCGTCACCCCGGAAAGTCACCAGCTACTGGCTAAAGCGGTCTCTATCGCCCGCCCTGTTCAGGCGAAAGTAAGCCTGATTACTCTCGCTTCCGATCCTGAACTGTATAACCAGTTCGCCGCGCCCATGATGGAGGATTTACGCGCGGTTATGCATGAAGAGACCGAGAATTTTCTTAAAATGCTGGGGGAAAAGGCGGATTATCCGATTGAACAAACTTTCATCGCATCAGGTGAGTTAAGCCAGCATATTTTGGCTGTGTGCCGCAAACACCATGTTGATCTGGTCATTTGCGGCAACCATAACCACAGTTTCTTTTCGCGCGCGTCCTGCTCGGCAAAAGTGTCGTCAGCGCCAGCCAGGTAGATGTGTTGCTGGTGCCGTTAGCGGGCGACTAGTCGCCGCTCGCGATATCTCAGGCCAGCTTAGGGAACGTCGCCACGTTGTTCTGCTGCTGACGCTCAGGGCTACGCGGCGTGACCTCCTTTAGGTCATGAATAAAACGCTCCTGCCAGCGGTTAATGTCATTTTTAACGATCACGTCCAGCATTTCCGCATGACGCGAAATACGCTCGGCAAGGGGCATCGTTAACGCACGATTGAGCGCCGCCGCCACGTCATCCCGATCGTAAGGATTGACGATTAACGCCGACGTCAGTTCATTCGCCGCGCCGGCAAACTGTGACAGTACCAGTACGCCAGGATTAGCGGGGTCCTGCGCGGCGACAAACTCTTTCGCCACCAGGTTCATCCCGTCACGCAACGGGGTGACGAGCCCGACGTCTGAATAACGGAATATCTTCATTAACAGTTTACGGTCGAAATGCTGATTCAGATAATAGAGCGGCGTCCAGCCCAATTGTCCATATTTCCCATTAATCCGGCCTGCTTCTGTCTCAAGCTGGTGGCGAATATCCTGATATGCCTGTACTTCGCCGCGTGACGTAGGCGCAATTTGGGTATAACGAATTTTTCCCCGATGCTGCGGATAGTTTTCCAGTAGCGCTTCATACGCCAGAAAACGTTCCGGCAGCCCTTTCGAATAATCCAGCCGCTCAACGGAAAAAATATTCTTCACATTTTTCAGTTCCGCCTTGAGCTGCGCCAGTTTTGGCGGCAACGGCCCGGCAGCCTGCAGAGCAATCTCATCGGGCTCAATACCGATAGGATACACTTCTGTCTGGAAGTCTTTACCCCACGCGATATGCTGCTTGCCGCTGCGAGTCGTGACTCGCGTTTGACTCGAAAGGCTATCCAGAAAAGCCAGGCGATCATTTTCGGTCTGGAACCCGAGCAGATCAAAGTCACACAACTGCTCCAGCAGTTCATCATGTGGCGGTAAAGCGTTAAAAATCTCCGGGGTCGGGAATGGAATATGCAGGAAAAAACCAATTCGGTTGTTCACGCCGCGTTTACGCAGCTCGCTGGCAAACGGTAACAGGTGGTAGTCATGCACCCAAATGATGTCGTTCTCTTTAATGAGGGGCAATAACTTATCCGCTAATAACGCATTCACCCGCATATAGCCTTCCCATGCAGGACGCTGAAACTGTACCAGGTCCAGACGATAGTGGAACGCTGGCCAGAGAACCGCATTGGAAAATTGACAGTAATAATCTTCGTAATCTTGTTCACTCAGGTTAAACGATGCCCAGGTAATATTACCTTTTGTCACCTTTTTTAATGGCTCATCCTCGTTACCTGTCTCGCCACTCCAGCCGAACCACAACCCGCCAGCCGCTTTTAGCGCGCCAAGCACGCCAACAGCGAGGCCGCCGGCGCCGCCTTTATTATCCGGGGGGGCAATTCGATTAGATACTACGACTAAACGACTCATAGCCATCTCTCCTGTTATTCATTACTTGTTGTTCTTGTTGTGGATAATTGATTTGTTCCAGCCAGCGCCAGACATCGGGTACGCTTTCCAGCCGCCATGCCGCCTGGGTTGCCCCGACGCCCACTTTTACGGAAATTCCGCCAGCGTGATTCACCACGCCAAAGCCAGCCTCATCGGTCAAATCGTCGCCCACAAAAACGGGAATCCGTCCCGTAAAGGGCGCCTCCTGCATAAAGGCGGCAATCGCTTCGCCTTTATTAGTTCCCTTAGGTTTGATTTCCACAACACATTTACCAGGCTGCAACGCCAGTTGCGGCCAGTGCTGCGTAACGTGTTGCGCAAGCGCCAACAGCGCCGCTTCATGTTCCGGAGCCTGACGGTAGTGCAGCGCAAACGCCATCCCCTTTGTCTCCAGCTCCGTTCCGGGCAGCGCTGCAAGCGTCGAACGTAATAACGCCTCCACCTCACGGACTACCGCTTCAGGAAGGCGCACGATATGGGTTTTACCACTGATGTCACGACGCTCTGCCCCGTGAACGCCAGCGAGCGGAAAGCGAAAAGGCTTCGCCAAAGCATCCAGCTCAGTCATTGAACGCCCTGAAATCAATGCCAGTGCCCCTGCGTTGTGCGCCGCGAGACGGTCTAACAACTGAAGGATTTTATGCGGTACCACTACCTGATCGGGATGAGGCTTTATCTCTGCCAATGTGCCATCAAGGTCAAAAAAATACGCATAGTTCGCAGTGAGTTCGGGGGATACGGTTAACGGTTCTGCCACCCTGGTCTCCTCCTTATCATCATATTGAGACTCACAAACGGTCTCATTAGTCATGTAAGTATAGACAGTGTGACGCTGCTCGCCATTTAGAAAGACCATCGCCAGCCGGGGTAGCGGTTGGCGATGACGTGAAGCTATACTGTTTAGTTGAGTGTTAATTCATCAAATCATACGCTTCGCTTTTTGCTTATAATGGTCGAAGATAACTGCTGCCAGAAGGATTCAGCCGCGAACCACGTACTGTGCAAAAGGTGAAATGTTGAGCAGGTTCATCGCGTTCTCCACCGTTCCTGATATCAGTACGCTCGCCACCACATATGAGATTTTTCCGAGGCCGCCTCTCAGGAAAACGCCCCCTAATACGCACGCAGAAATAACGATTAACTCATAACCCAGGGAATTCATTGACCTGCTTTAGCGTTTTTTATGTAGGGTAAAATCAAACGATTCTTGTTAGAGAAGACGTAAAACGGTGCACTGTCTTTCATTCATTAGATAAATGCTGATGGCTGGAATAGTTTTAGCGGAAAATGACATAACCCAGAGCGAATTCATCAGCCAAAAGGCAGGAAAGCCAGCACATTAATCCATAACATCAGCCAGCTAATCCTTACGGCCCTGGGTGAATAACGATTACCAGGGATAATAGATATGTTCAGCTTGTTCGCGAACCAGCGCATCGTCTCCCAGCAGTCTGGCGGAAAGGGTTAGCGCGAAATCAAAGACATGACCCAACCCTTTGCCGCTAATTAAATTACCATCTTCAACCACGGGCGCATCCACATAGACACCTTCCGGAACCGCTTTCCACAGGTCGCCGGAACAGACATAACGACGCCCCTTCAGCAATCCGTGAGCACCCAGCACCCTTGCCGCCGCGGAACAGATAGGACAAATTAATTTGCCTGCCGCATCATGACGCGCAACGAAAGCGATCACCGCCGGATTAGCCGCCAGATTAGCGCTCCCCTGCGGACCGCCCGGCAGCACTACCGCATCAAAAAGCGCCTGCTGGCGTTCACTCAGCGTGCTGTCCGCAACCATAGGAATATCATGGTAACTCACCACCGCCCGTGATTCAGCACACGCCAGCGTTTCGACGTCGATATGCAAACGTCGCAGAATATCAAGAGTAACAATGGCCTCTGCTTCTTCAAATCCTGGCGCCAGTAGCACCGCGACCTTTTTCATTGACTGCTCCTTGTTAACGAGTCACCCAGCAAAACTGCGCTCAACCGAATAACGTGCTCGTATGATTAATGATATTAAAAATGATCTACCGCAAAATCGGCTAGTTTATAAAAACAGGCATATTTGCTCTCAACCGTTTATGCGTGTGATATCCAGACTGGCTAATGTTTATTTTATTGAAATTACCATACTTGAAAGGCCTATCTTATGATCTGAAACAATGTTTCATAAACCAGAAAAAATAGAATATCTTTTATCTTTCAAATAGTTATAAGAATGACATACCAAAAATCATTTCTGATGAAAAAATCACACAGCTGAAAATGTAAAAAAAGATAAACAATTGCATTTAAGGATTTTCTTATTTTCATTGACGCGCTATTCTCATTACCGATCGATAAACAGGAAATGAGATCGCATAAGGGACTGGCGGAACGGAGTTCTTCTGCTAAGAGTATTTATTGTGCATAGAGGTAAGAATGTGACAACGATCCGTTGCATTCTCGTCTGTCATGCACATCAACACTTTCTGGAAATAAGGATATTGTTATGGCAGCTGTAGGAATGGTTCAAAAGCTCAACACGCCAATGAATCTTGAGTTTTACGCATCAAATCTTTACCTCCATCTAAGCGAATGGTGTTCTGAACACAGTTTAACAGGTACAGCCACCTTTCTTCGTACCCAAGCGCAAGGCAACGTGACGCAAATGATGCGCATGTTTAATTTTATGAAAAACGCCGGCGCCACCCCTATCGTTAAAGCCATTGACGTTCCGGGTGAAGAGCTCTGCTCTCTGGAAGAATTGTTCCAGAAAACCCTGGAGGATTATCAGCAACGCGCCAGCACGCTGTCGCGTCTGGCAGATGAAGCGAAAGCGCTGAATGATGCCTCAACGCTCGATTTTCTCCATACCCTGGAAAAAGAGCAGCAGCAGGATGGCGTACTTTTACAAACTATTCTCGAAGAAGTTCGCAGCGCTAAACGAGCAGGGCTATGCCTGGCGCAAACCGATCAGCATCTCCTTAACGTCGTGACCTATCAGCATCACTGATAGCGGCACCCCGAGCGACAATATTGAGACGTTATTAGCCGGATAGCAACGCGAAGCAGCTTATCCGGCCTACACCGTTTCTGGTCTGTTTGCCAGAGGTGGCGCCTGCATAAATCATGACGTTTTGCCTACACTACACATTTACGAACACACATTCAAATTTAATGAAACAAAGTTTCATTAAATGAAAAGACGCTCACACATTTTCTGTTCCCGCTGTAAATCCCCTGCCGTTACCTTTAATCAAGGCGAATCCGTAAGTTATTCCAGCCATTGACGGTGCAAGACACGAGGTAGCATGGTCTGATACCGAACTGTCGGAGCGATTTTATGAAGCCTCTTATTTTTACTCTTTCACTGCTAGCCCTGACGGGATGCACCATTACTCGACAAGCGCAGGTCAGCGAAGCCAGCCCGATAAGCGGCATCGTGCGCCTGACGTATAACCAGCCGCTATTTTTTACTTCACGGACAGATGACTATGTATCTCACGGAACCGCAACACGCGAATGCCAGCAGATGGGCTATGCCGATGCCGTTTCGTTTGGTCAGCCGGTAGGAACCTGTAGCATTTATGCGGGCTCGTTGTGTCTGAACACCCGATTTACCCTCTCCTGGCAGTGCCGGGGCGTTTCCGTCCCGCAAATCATGCCGCTTTATTATTAAGGCGGCTGGCTTAACGCCGACACCATGTACAATAGAGGAGAGTGCAGGGTCGCTATTGCCAGCATGAAGGTGCTGGCTTTCCTTTATTTTTATACGCTATACACTGGCGTTAATGCGTTTTATTCCCATTCGTATTTTTAATAATTAAATTTAATATTTTACCTTTTGCAAATAATAAAATAACAAATTATAGTGGCGCCACATTACCGTATATCTTTTGCTATTTGTGGAGCGGAACCATGCTGAAAACAGAAATGATCGACAAACTGAATGAGCAAATGAATCTGGAGTTGTACTCCTCCCTGCTCTATCAACAAATGAGCGCGTGGTGTAGCTATCACAGTTTTGAAGGCGCGGCCGCATTTCTTCGTCGCCATGCGCAAGAAGAGATGACGCATATGCAGCGCCTGTTTGACTACCTTACCGATACCGGAAGCCTGCCGCGCATTAATAGCGTTTCTTCGCCCTTCGCTGAGTACACCTCACTGGATGAACTGTTCCGCGCGACCTATGAGCATGAGCAGCTTATTACGCAAAAAATTAATGAACTGGCTCATGCCGCAATGACCAGCCAGGATTATCCGACATTTAATTTCTTGCAGTGGTATGTGGCGGAACAGCATGAAGAAGAAAAACTGTTCAAATCTATTATTGATAAATTAACGCTGGCGGGAAAAAGCGGCGAAGGGCTTTATTTCATTGATAAAGAACTCTCCACCCTGGATACGCAAAATTAATCCAGCACGTCCTTACACGGTGAGACGCGCTCTCACCGTGGCGTATTAATGGCGGCAGATTTTACTCTCATGCGTTGAAAAACCGTCCTCCACCGCAATAAACTTTCCTTTCGCCGCCAGAAACGCGACCAGTTCCGCCGCCGTCATATCTGATGCTGAACAGGTGTGAAATCGTGCCCGCTCGCCAAAGCGCGCTTTTATTGCCGCCTCCAGCGAGGTATGCGTGTACTGCTCGCCAGACTCAATCATCATGTTGAGTACTTCGTGACCGTGAATGGAATCCATAAGCCCTCCTGAATAAAACTTGTAGCCTAATGTGTCCTTGTGCGAGCGACTTTGCGCTAGCGCAGGTTTGCGGCGGTTGTCCGCGTCTCCTCCCATATTCGCTTTTATGCCCGGAACTGTAAAATTTCCAGTACACCTATTGTAACGACCATTTGACGAAAATAGCGTAATGCCTTACCCTGCGCCGCGGATATCACCGTTCTTTGTTACCGGGGTAGTAGAAAGCGTGAAAAACAGAACTCTGGGCAGTATTTTTATCGTGGCAGGCACCACTATCGGCGCCGGGATGCTGGCAATGCCGCTGGCAGCGGCTGGCGTTGGTTTCAGCGTCACGCTGGGATTGTTGATTGGTCTGTGGGCGCTGATGTGTTATACCGCGCTACTATTACTGGAAGTATATCAACATGTTCCGGCGGATACCGGGCTGGGCTCGTTGGCAAAACGCTATCTTGGACGTTACGGACAGTGGCTTACGGGATTCAGCATGATGTTCTTAATGTATGCGCTCACCGCCGCCTACATTTCCGGAGCCGGAGAATTACTGGCATCCAGTATTAATAACTGGCTTGGCGCCACGCTCTCGCCCGCTGCCGGGGTGCTGCTGTTCACCTTTGTTGCCGGTGGGGTGGTGTGTGTGGGCACCTCGCTGGTCGACCTTTTTAACCGCTTCCTGTTTAGCGCGAAGATCATTTTTCTGGTCATCATGCTTGCGTTGCTCACGCCACATATTCATAAAGTAAATCTTCTTACGCTTCCTTTACAGCAGGGGCTGGCATTGTCCGCCATACCGGTCATTTTCACCTCGTTTGGTTTTCACGGAAGCGTACCGAGTATTGTGAGTTATATGAACGGCAACATTCGCCGGCTGCGTTGGGTCTTTATGACGGGTAGCGCCATTCCGCTAGTGGCCTATATTTTTTGGCAGCTCGCCACGCTGGGAAGTATCGACTCGCCGACATTCAGAGGGCTACTGGCCAGCCATGCCGGGTTAAATGGCCTGCTGCAGGCGCTCAGAGAAGTGGTCGCTTCGCCACATGTCGAACTGGCGGTCCACCTGTTCGCCGATCTGGCGCTGGCGACCTCTTTTCTGGGCGTAGCGCTAGGATTATTTGATTACCTGGCCGATCTATTCCAGCGCCGCAGTACGGTGTCCGGACGCCTGCAAACCGGGCTGATTACCTTTCTGCCGCCGCTGGCGTTTGCGCTTTTCTACCCACGTGGATTTGTGATGGCATTAGGCTATGCCGGCGTAGCGCTGGCAGTGCTGGCACTACTCATCCCTGCCATGCTGGTCTGGCAATGCCGTAAACAGAGCCCTCAGGCGGGATATCGTGTGGCAGGCGGCACGCCAGCGCTGGCGCTGGTGTTTATCTGCGGCATTGTCGTGATTGGCGTCCAGTTTTCGATCGCACTGGGGTTCCTGCCCGATCCAGGTTAACGCCAGGCAAAGATTACCGGGCCCGGACGCCGTCCAGGCTCGATAATCATCACGCTATGGCCGTTTACGAGCCATTAATGCAGGCAGCACTGCTTAAATTTTTTGCCGCTCCCGCATGGACAAGGATCGTTACGCCCCACTTTCACCTCCGCTTTTATCGGCATCTGTAGCGGCGTCGTGTGCGGATGCGCCATCCACCAGGCATGCAGCTCAAGCGCCGCGATACGGATAGCGTCAACGCTTTTATCGAACGCTTCCGGGCTCATTTTATCCAACAGCGCAAAGTTTTCTTCCGTGCCGTGTAAGGCAATCGCTTCCAGCGCCGGTTTTAGCGTATCCGGCAAGTCAGACCAGTCGGACAGCGACACTCCGCGCATGTAACCAAAGCACCATTCTTCAACAATCGTTAATTCATGGCCATCAACTTCTCGCAGGCCAAACAGCGGCTCGAACTGTTCTGGATAGTCTTCAAGCCGGGCGGCTGTGTCCGCCATGTGCTGGAATACCAGATCCATAAATCGCGTCATTTCTTTTTCAGATGTCCAGCGCGGTACGTACGCGGGTCCCCCCCATATCGCGACCAGCCACTGTTCCGGCTCGATGGGACGCGGAGAACTTAGTACCGCAGTAATCAGACCGTCCAGCTCCGCGACATCCAAAATGACCTGATCGGTATTGTATTTCGTCAGCACATCATCCAGCCATTCCAGCTCGTTCTCGTTTAATGGTTCCATTTTCATAATGCTTTTCCTCAGTGATGACTTCCGCCTGTAGGCCTCTTACATTGCAGCGGATAAAAATAATTTTTTTGCAGGCAGTTTGGATGGCAACCATCAGGGGCCAGATTAACACGAAATGAGGAGGATTCCGGAAGTTAACGCACAAAAGGAGGATCAGGGCGCAGATTTTCCGCCAGGAAGCGCTCGCCCCACACAAAAGTGAGAGATAGGTTTCTCGCTATATTATACTCATGCTAACTTATACCACCGCCGCGGACAGATAAAACCGCCCTCTCAAATAGAGCTTATTTTCAGTAAAAAAGTGTTTAATGAGTTCGTCTACCGCTTCTCTGTCAGCAGAAAAGGTTATTTCCATAAACAGCGTATCGTACCCTATTTTGATATTTTTTTCTTACAGTAAACACGGATCTCATCTTGCACACTCAGCAACGGCAGGCTAAATGTGTATAGCGGTTGCGGTTCTTTTTTCGCCGCTTTCTCAAAAACTTTAGTGACCAGATCCCCAAGATCGCGCTCTGACCGGGCACCGTTATTAAAATGCAATAAATTACGTCTTTTTACCACCCAGCCTCCAGCCAGATACCGCCAACAATAACTCTCACTTCAATGTGTGAGGCACATAATCACATCCAGAATCAGCTCCAGATAGTATTT
Source organism: Salmonella sp. K21076 (assembly GCF_039650795.1). Classification (NCBI taxonomy): domain Bacteria; kingdom Pseudomonadati; phylum Pseudomonadota; class Gammaproteobacteria; order Enterobacterales; family Enterobacteriaceae; genus Salmonella; species Salmonella sp. K21076. Next base: position 328,926 of record NZ_JBCLYA010000051.1, on the reverse strand, counting down.
CAAATAAACAGCCCGCACTATAGCGTATACTTTTTTCAGACACAGTTTACAGGGATACTATCTTTATATCCACGCGCACGGTTGCCTTAATCATGTCTTCCGCGATAACACAGTTTGTCAACCTATTCTATATAACCAAGCTTAAACAGAACCTTACCAGCCAGCGATATCAGCTCAGGATTTTCAGGATAAAAACGCAGTAACGGCAAAAATACCGCCTCACCGATAATGCTCCGGCTATTAGCATGGTTTGGGCGCAATCCCCAGATATTCTGATAAGTCATCGGCACGACCTGCCCATTCATGGTTGTGTTACCGATATACAGCATAATATGCCCTGGAATATAGACCAGCGTAGTAAACGCTTTTCCGTATCTGGTGAGATAATCGATCCGCATTTGGGGATTTTTATGACTAAGATCGACCACCCGTCCAGCAGACTCTACCTGCGCGGATGAATGTCTGGGCAGGAATATGCCAAACGGCATTAACAGGCTGCGGACTTCGGCTGAACAATCATTATAAAAGTTAAAATTTCCCCAACCGTAGGGGGCGCCGTGCATTGCTTTCATTAGCACGGCGATATTTTCCGGCGTCATTTTCCACGGCATAGCCGTAAACTCGTTACCGCTTAGCCAGACCCAATGGATAAACGCGCGACCGTTGCTGCCGCGAACTGGCGCCGCAATCAGGAACTGGCCCGCCCGTTGATGTCGGAACGGTAAAATAGTACCCGGTCGCCCGGTGAAATAATAGACGCCTGCGGCATGGACAGAAACCGGCGCGTTGATAAATGCCCCCAGTTGCTTGTGAGCGAGCAAAACCCACTGTGTTATAAATTTCTGATCCGTACTGGCAATATCTTCACTGTGAACCCAGCCAGTTACCGCTGGTGAAACGACATATTGCCAGCGTTGGTCTTTGCTCTTCGTCAGCGTATAGACCGGCGTACCGGGACGCAGCGAAGACATTTGTAAATTATCAAACGGGTACCCCTCGCCCGCCTGACGGGGATCGTTAAAGAGCGGGTCGTCCGTTGGCAGCGCTCTGACTAAACTTTCTCTGACCATAATGCCTCGCCGGGAGGCATGATAGATATTGTCAATCTGCGTATCCGTATTCCCTCTAACCTCCTCTTTCCAGCGAGAGGTATAAAGTCTGAAGTTTTCCCCCCAATAAGCACTGCCGTCGCTAAGAAACTGCTTAATACTGGCATCCCGGGCCTGTGCTGCGTTTTTTTTCAGCAATGCGGTAATATAAAAATCATTCCACGGCGAGTGCGCTTCACTGTCCATTCCGAAATAATGAGATTTTAGTGCGCTAAAGTAGCGTTGTTGGGTAGCACTATCAATAACCGGAATAGTGTAATCAGCCGAGTCCGGAGGTATCCATTTATCAACCGACTGTGAATAATCCGCTAACGGAAAGCGTGTTTTTGTCGGGTCAATATAGCTCCCTGTGAGAATTTCATCTTTGGCTGTTGATCGGTTGGTCGTCTGGTGGCAAGCGGTGAGGCACAATGGTATCAATAAAACGGCCCAGGTTTTCTTTTGCATCATCATCTCCGTAAAGCGGGGAAAGCATAATATAGAGACTGACCAAAACCGCCATTCACGAAAACCCGAAATTATCTGTAGTTGACCTGTTATTAAGACAATATTGCAAAACGTGATTAAAGCATGAAGCGGATCACATTACCTAGTGATGAATATTAGTTCGCTATCTACCTTTAATTAAATTGTGCAGAAAATACCCCTGAACAGTTATATACTCGTTTAATTTGCATAAATACTCCACTGGCCTGCCCCTGTTTTTTTCAGACAATACATATTGTAGCGCGTCAGTTCTACTTTTTTTATATACTCTGCAAAGTCATTTGCATCGACGTAGCCAATAAAATTATGTGCATCACATGTCGAAGAGGAAAGCTCACCGGGAAGAGAGTAGGTTACGATTGCACTCTCAGGCTCATACAAAATAAAAAAGTAGCAAAGCGCAACTTACAATCCCAATATTAATGAAGCTAATAAATAATTTTGCATTATCGGTATATTTCACTGGCAGACCTACTCTCTTTAATAAAGCAGGCATAAAACATATCAGCATTTTTTATAGAGATTAATGGATTTTATCGGCTGATTTACCCGACGTTTAGTATTTACCAGGCATAAGTTCTTGCGGGTCGGTAGCACATAACTGTTGTACTGGCAGAAATGCCGCTACCGATGTTTTTTACTGTGTATCGCGCTGGAGAGTTCACGCTCGCGGTCGGCATACAAACTGAAAGCACAAAAAAACCACCCGTAGGTGGTTTCACGACACTGCTTATTGCTTTGATTATTCTTGTCTTTCCCATGGTACCCGGAGCGGGACTTGAACCCGCACAGCGCGAACGCCGAGGGATTTTAAATCCCTTGTGTCTACCGATTCCACCATCCGGGCTCGGGAAAAATTGGAGGCGCGTTCCGGAGTCGAACCGGACTAGACGGATTTGCAATCCGCTACATAACCGCTTTGTTAACGCGCCAAATTTTTTTGGCTTTTCAGCCAGCATCCGCTTTACGCCAATGCTTTTAAACTGGAGCGGGAAACGAGACTCGAACTCGCGACCCCGACCTTGGCAAGGTCGTGCTCTACCAACTGAGCTATTCCCGCAGTATCAAGCAACTTTGTTAATCGCTTGATTTTGTTATCGTCTGGCAATCAGTGCTGCCGTCCGATGCGTTGCATTCTACTTACCTGACGCACTGAGTCAACGATATTTTTCGTCACTCACGATCGTTTGCTGAAATTTGCGGCGAAACGATCACTGATCAAGCAAATCTCCGCGTGCAGCGCTCAAATATTGCAACATGGACCACAATGTTAGCACCGCTGCGACAAAGAAAAGCGCGATCCCGGCATACTCTACCCAGATATTCGGACGCCACAAGAGCCACGCCAGCGCCACCATCTGCGCGGTAGTTTTGACTTTACCGATCCAGGAGACCGCTACACTACTGCGTTTGCCCAGCTCCGCCATCCATTCACGCAGAGCAGAGATAATAATTTCGCGGGCGATCATCGTCGCCGCAGGTAACGTCACCCACCAGCTATGATAATGCTCGGTGACCAGCACCATGGCGATCGCCACCAGCACCTTGTCGGCGACGGGGTCGAGGAAAGCGCCGAAACGCGTACTCTGGTTCCAGCGTCGCGCCAGAAAGCCGTCAAACCAGTCGGTAATCGCGGCAATACAGAAAATCAGCGCGCTGACCATCGGCGCCCAGGCGAACGGCAAATAAAACACCACGACAAAGAATGGAATCAGGATGACGCGAAACAGCGTGAGCAACGTAGGGATATTAAATTGCATAGTGACGGGTAACTATCTGTTGTCAGTGAAATTACCCCTATGTTGCTACAGTGGCCTCAATGTTTCAACGACCAGAAGATCTTTTCTGCCAGACCTTGCGAAATACCCGGCACTTTTGCAATTTCTTCTACGCTGGCGTTACGTAATCCTTGCAAACCGCCCATATATTTCAGCAGCATCTGGCGACGTTTAGGCCCAACGCCTTCAATAGTTTCCAGCGTACTGGTATTTTTAACCTTCGCGCGTTTTTTACGGTGCCCGCCGATCGCGTGATCGTGCGACTCATCGCGAATATGCTGAATAACATGCAGCGCCGGCGAGTCCGGCGGCAGGCTAAACCCCTCGCCTTCCGGTTCAAAAAAGAGTGTTTCCAGACCGGCTTTTCTGTCCGCGCCTTTGGCGACGCCGAGCAGCAAAGGACGATGCTTATCCCAGGGGACATCCAGCTCAGCGAAAACGGCTTTCGCCTGGGCGAGCTGCCCTTTTCCGCCGTCGATCAGAATAACATCCGGAATCTTACTTTCTTCTATGGCCTTGCCATAACGCCGACGTAGCACCTGATTCATCGCCGCGTAGTCATCACCCGGCGTGATGCCCGCGATATTATAACGACGATACTCGGCGCGTAACGGCCCGTTAGCGTCAAATACCACACAGGATGCGACCGTTTGCTCCCCCATGGTATGGCTGATGTCAAAACATTCCATCCGCTTGATCGCAGGAAGTTTTAATACCGTCGCCAGCGCGGTCAAACGCTGCGTGATGGTGGACTGCTGCGAAAGTTTAGTGACTAAGGCCGTTGCCGCGTTGGTCCGCGCTAGCTTGAGATAGCGGGCGCGATCGCCGCGCGGTTTTGTCTGGACATGAATACGCCGTCCGGCAAGCTCCGACAACGAATCGGCCAGCAGCGTTTTATCGCTCAGATTAAAATCGAGTAGTATCTCGCCCGGTAGCGTGCGCATCTGGCTACCCTGCAGGTAAAACTGCCCGACAAAGGTTTCCACCACTTCGCCCAGTTCCGTACCGCCAGGCACTTTTGGAAAATAGCTGCGGCTGCCCAGTACCTTACCCTGGCGAATAAACAACACATGCACACAGGCCATACCCGCATCAAAAGCCACACCGATAACGTCGAGATCGTCGCCCGCATTGGAGACAAACTGTTTCTCCGTGACCCGGCGTACCGCCTGGATCTGATCGCGAATACGCGCCGCCTCTTCAAATGCCAAATCCTGGCTGGCCTTTTCCATCCGGGCAATCAGCTGTGTTAAGACCTGGTCGTCCTTGCCGGACAAAAACAACCGGACATACTCCACCTGTTGCGTGTACTCCTCCTCGCTGACCAGTCCTGCAACGCAGGGGCCTAAGCAGCGGCCAATCTGGTATTGCAGGCAAGGACGCGAGCGGTTGCGATACACGCTGTTTTCGCACTGGCGGATAGGGAAAATTTTCTGTAACAGCGCCAGCGTTTCCCTAACGGCATAGCCATTAGGAAATGGACCGAAGTACTCGCCTTTCGCATGTTTGGCGCCACGGTGCATCGCCAGACGCGGATGGGTATCGCCGCTCAGAAAAATAAAAGGATAGGATTTATCATCACGCAACAACACGTTGTAACGCGGTTGATACAACTTGATGTAATTATGCTCAAGCAGCAGCGCTTCCGTTTCGGTATGCGTTACCGTGACATCAATGTGTTGAATTTGCGCAACTAGCGCTTCGGTTTTACGCGAAGCCAGGTTGCTGCGAAAGTAGCTGGAAAGACGCTTTTTCAGGTCTTTTGCTTTACCAACATAGATAACCGTACCGCCGGCGTCATACATACGATAGACACCGGGTTGGCTGGTAACGGTTTTCAGGAACGCCTTTGCGTCAAATATTTCACTCACTGGCTTGTTAACGTCTCCGCATTACACAGGCCATGGCGGATTGCCAGGTGAGTCAGCTCAACATCACCATGAATGTTTAATTTACTGAACATACGATAGCGATAGCTGTTCACCGTTTTAGGACTGAGATTCAGCTGTTCTGAAATCTCATTGACCTTCTGGCCCTTGGTGATCATCAGCATAATCTGCAACTCGCGTTCAGACAAACTGGCGAACGGCGTTTCCGTTTTTGCAGGCTCAATCTGACTGAGCGCCATCTGTTGAGCGATATCGGAGGCGATATAACGTTGTCCGGAATACACCGAACGAATAGCGCTCACCACCTCCTGAGGCGCAGCGCCTTTGCTGAGATAGCCAGCTGCGCCAGCCTGCATCACTTTGGCGGGCAACGGGTTCTCCGTATGGACGGTCAGCATGATCACTTTGATATCCGCTGTCGATCGGGCAATTTTACGCGTCGCCTCAAAGCCGCCAATACCGGGCATGTTCATATCCATCAGCACGACGTCAACGGCGTTAGTACGGCACCATTTTACCGCATCCTCTCCGCAGCACGCTTCACCGACAACTTTAATGCCCTTTATATCTTCAAGAATGCGTCGTATCCCTGCGCGCACCAGTTCGTGGTCATCAACAAGAAGAACGTTGATCAAAGGAATATCTCCAGAATAGGGATAACGCTACTGATAGTTAATCGCCCTTATATTAGCTGGTTTTATCTCAACTTTGAAACGTAAAAAAACACCGGGTATTCGATTTTGCTCTCGTTTTTGGAAATTATGTTGTACGTCATGTGGCAACTGCCAACGTTGTAGCCCCTTCTGACGGCGCTGTTCCGGGCTGCTATTTCATAATGGTGACAAAAATTTCACGTTCCGCTGTCTAAACACTAATTAGGGAATCAACTTTGTAACAATAATTAACGAGTAAAATACGCGTAATAAACAAAGAATGAAGAAAATATATGCATCACGCGGCAACGTTTATTTTGTGGGTAACCCCTCTGCTTTTTGATCAAAAAACAACCACTGCTATTTTTAGCGTAGCTTATGGTATACTCCGCCGCCTTAACATCTGCTATCGCACATTTTCACTGAAACATAACGAGGAAAATAAATGAGTACGCCTGATTTTTCCACCGCTGAGAATAATCAAGAACTGGCTACTGAAGTCAACTGCCTGAAAGCCATGTTAACGCTGATGCTGCAGGCGATGGGCCAGGCCGATGCAGGGCGCGTGATTCTTAAAATGGAAAAACAGATCGCGCAGATGGATGATGAAGCACAAGCGGCGGTATTTTCCAGTACGGTTAAGCAAATTAAACAGGCTTACCGCCAGTAGTAAAAAACCGGCTGTTAGCATCGCTTTCAGCCGGTTTCGCGTCTGGCGCGAAGCATCGTCAGCACGTCATATCAGACCTGTCGCCGCAGCGTAGCAGGCAATCTGTGTTTTATTTGGCGCATTGAATTTCTTCTGCATGTTTTTCTGATGGAAGTTAACGGTATTTTCAGAAATCGACAGAATAATGGCGATCTCCGATGAGGTCTTCCCTTCCGCCGTCCACTTCAGAATCTCTTTCTCACGTTTACTGAAACGCATCTCAGGCGCCATCACCATGTCGTCTTCAAGTCTTGTCAGCGCCGAAAGACTCTCCCGCGCCAGCAGTTGCAACCTCAGCTCCACTTCATCGTAGGTAAACGAGGAGCAGCGTAAACTGCTACGGGAGAAAGATAAAAAGCCCAGCGCCCGGTTCGGCAACATCACACACTGGGTTACGCCTCTGCGTAATCCGAAACGCTGGGCGGCATCCCACATCGCCTGCGCTTCATGAAATAGCACGTCATCCCAATGTAAATGACCCTGCCTGAAATTTTCCGGCTTTAATACCGGATCAATCGCGAAATAGTTTTCGGACTGATAATGCGTTACCCACGCCTGAGGATAAGTGGTACGAAGCGATATTTTAGGCCGGGTAAAGGGAACGGGATGACGAACACACAGGGCATAATAATCAAATTCCAGCCGCTGTGTCTGATATTGCAATTCAGTATAAACATCCTCTGCTGCCGCCATCTCCTGAAAGCGTAACAACATTGCGCGTCGCCAGGTGAAGAAATCATTTTCCTGCATATTTTATGGTCACGCCTTTGATATTGATAATCATTATTATGAATGACTTAAATTAACACATAAATGGTGTTTATATATAAGGAATATCGGACGAATCATAGAATACTTGAGCGGCATTACAGTTTTTCGACTTCCGCCAAAGAGCGAGGTTAATAATCTGGCAGAATGACTTCATAATTATTCATTGCGCTCGCCCGAGGCACGGCTAATTCGGGCGAGCGTTGAAAAGGTATTATTTCACTAAAAATTTCTCAAGGAACTGGCGAGTACGCGGATGCTGAGGATCGGCGAACAAGGTTTTCGCCGGCCCCTGTTCGACGATTTGCCCCTGATCCATAAATATTGCCCGGTCAGCCACGTCACGCGCAAAGCCCATTTCGTGAGTGACGATCACCATCGTGCGCTTTTCCTGCGCCAGCTGGCGAATCGTATTAAGCACCTCGCCGACTAATTCAGGATCAAGCGCCGACGTCGGCTCATCAAACAGAATCACTTCCGGGCGCATCGCCAGCGCGCGCGCAATCGCCACGCGCTGCTGTTGCCCGCCCGACAGGCGGCGCGGATAACGGGTCTCTTTACCGGCCAACCCGACTTTGGCTAACAGTTCCCGCGCCAGCGCCGTCGCCTCAGCTTTCGGCTCTCCCTTTACAATCACCGGACCTTCAATGATATTTTCCAGCACGGTACGATGCGGGAACAGGTTAAAACTCTGAAAGACAAAGCCGACATGCTGACGTAGCTGGCGAATCAACCCTTTTTGCTGGCTGAATGGGCGGGCGGTATCGATGATAATATCGCCTACTTTAATGGTGCCCGCTTCCGGTTGTTCCAGCAGGTTAATACAGCGTAATAACGTTGTCTTCCCTGAGCCGCTCGGGCCGATAATGGCGACGACTTCTCCGGGCTTCACCTCAAGGTCGATACCGTGCAGCACCGTTTGACCATGAAATTTTTTGACCAGGTTGGTGACTTCGATAGCACTCATTTTGGCTCTCTCTCCTGGCGGTTAAGCTGGTTTTCGAAATAGTTTTGCAGTGCCGATAAGACGGTCGCCATTACCCAGTAGATTAACGACGCGGCCAGATACATGGTAAACACCTCCAGCGTTCGCGAGGTAATTAACTGCGCCTGGCGGAACAACTCCGGCACCTGAATCGTCGCGGCGAGCGATGTATCTTTCACCAGGCTGATAAAGCTGTTGCTCAACGGCGGAAGCGCGACGCGGGCCGCCTGCGGCAAAATAGCGCGGCGTAGCGTTTGCCACGGCGTCATGCCAATGCTCGCCGCCGCTTCCCATTGTCCCTTGTCGATAGCCGAGATCGCCGCGCGCAGCGTCTCGGACGTGTAAGCCGCGGTATTGAGCGATAAACCAATCATCGCCGCCGGGATAGGGTCCAGCTCAATACCAAATTGCGGCAGGCCGTAATAGATCATAAATAACTGGGCGATAAGCGGCGTACCGCGAAAAATCGAGATATAAAAGCGCGCCAGCCAGCGAACCGGCCATAGCGGAGACATCCGCATCAGCGCCAGCACAAATCCCAGCAGCAGACCAAAAAACATACCGCCAATACTCAGTTGCAGGGTAAAGACGGCGCCTTTAAGCAAATACGGCAGCGATTCAATAACCAGTTGGATACTTTCTTGCATTCGCGTTGATTACCTGGAGGTTATACATGAGGATGGTAGGCAAACAGCGCAGGCGCCCCACCGGTATGAATAAAGAGAATCGGCCCGTCATCGTTAAAGCGTTTCTGGCTGATGCCATCTATCAGACCCGCCATCGCTTTACCGGTATATACCGGATCCAGCAGCACCCCCTCCAGGTTCGCCAGCAGTTTCACCGCCTCCATCCCCGCGTCATTTGGCACGCCGTAACCCGGGGCAAAATAGTCATCCCATAAATGAATATCCGCCGTCGCCGTCAGCGCCAGCTGGCCGGCAATAGCCTGCTGCAAGGCAATCACTTTGGGTTTCTGCTCGGCGACAGAACGTGAAACGGTCACGCCAATCAGTTCGACATCCGGCATCAGATGTTCCAGCCCGACAGCTAACCCGGCGTGCGTTCCGGCGCTGCCGGAGGCCACCACCACCGAAGAGAGCCCGACGACCTCTTCACACTGCTGGACGATCTCCAGGGCGCTCTCTACGTATCCCATTGCGCCCAACGCGCTGGAGCCGCCGACCGGAATCACATAGGGCCTGAACCCTTGCGCTTCAATGCGCGTCGCCAGCGTTTGCAGCTGCGCATCCGGATCGGTTAGCGCATCGCACATCTCAATTTGTGTATTAAATAAATCCAGTAACAGGCGATTACCATTCGTCAGGTAATTTTCCGCGGTGGTACCGATTGGATTTTCCAGCAAGGCGACGCAATGCAGCCCCAATTTGGCCGCAACCGCCGCCGTCTGACGGACATGGTTTGACTGAATCGCCCCTGCGGTTATCAGCGTATCCGCCCCTTCTCGCAGCGCGTCGGCCACTAGAAACTCCAGCTTACGCAGTTTATTGCCGCCCATTGCAATGGGCGTAACGTCATCGCGCTTAATGTAAATCTCACGGCCAAGATAATCAGACAATCGCGGCAGGTATTCGAGCGGGGTCGGCGCGCCAATAAGCTCCAGGCGAGGAAAGCGCGTTAAGTGATGTAGTGGCATTGAGCCTCCGGTAACGTTGTGGTGTGTTCTTTTTATTATGCACGTTGATCTAATGGAAATAAAAAAGGCGCCGATTCACGCGCCTCCGTTTGCTGACATAGTATGAGGTTGATATTGCCCGGCGGCGCACTACCTGCCGGGCAACGTAGAGCATTATTGGGTCACGTCAGCGCCAAACCATTTTTCGGAGAGCGCTTTTAAGGTGCCATCTTTTTGCATTTCCGCAATGGCATTATCTACCGCCTTCAGCAAATCTTCGTTGCCTTTACGTAACGCAACGCCGGACTCCTGACGCGAAAACGCATCACCGGTGACGGCCAGCGTACCTTTGGTTTTTTTCACCAGATCCAACGCCGCCAGACGATCGACTAAAATCGCGTCAATACGGCCTACGCGCAGATCCTGATATTTTGTAGGATCATCGTCATAGGTGCGGATATCCACGCCCTGAACATGTTGACGTAGCCACTCTTCATAGTTAGTCCCCAGCCCAACGCCGACTTTTTTGCCCTGCAGATCGGCCGCCGTTTTGATCGTGCCTTCATTGCCTTTTTTCACCAGCGCCTGAACGCCGGAGACAGTATAAGGCGTAGAGAAATCATATTTTTTCTTGCGGACGTCTGAAATCGTGACCTGGTTTATCACTACATCAATGCGTTTAGAGTCCAGCGACGCCAGCATTCCGTCCCATTTGGTCGGCTTCAACGACGCTTTAACGCCCAGATGTTTTGCCAACGCCTCGGCGAAATCGACTTCAAAACCGGTTAATTTGCCGTCGTCGCCCTGAAAGCTAAACGGCGGATAGGTACCTTCCAGCCCTACCAGCAGCGTGCCGCGTTCTTTAACTTTGTTCAGCAAACCCTCATCGGCAAAGCTCTTCGCGCTCATTCCCGCCACCAGCGCTACAGCCATTACTCCCATCAGTGCCTGACGTCCCAGCAGTGCTAATTTCATAGTAACCCCGAATATTGCCGTTAATGACCATAGACTGTGTCCCGCCATGGCGCATCGTCACGTCTCGCGAACCTTTGGGGGACTCAGCCTAATGTAGAAGGTTTGCCACGTTTCACCAACACGACTCTGCTACATCTTATGCTTTTTTAATATATATCAGAACTGGCGGTAAAGGGGGATTTCTGTCTGGGCGCAATCTGCTGATGCGCTTTATATTGCTGGTATTTACGCAGTGCGATACGGTAATTATTGGTGCTGGTTTCCGGCAACCATGGCGCCAGGCTTTCATCGAGAAAACCGTCCTGCAGCAGATCGTGGGAAATGTTTTGCTCGCTGAGGTAATTGCCAAGACGTCGTAAACGCACGACATATTCCCGCACCGTGCCATGGCTCATCTCGGTTTGTTCAAACAAATACTGCTTGAAACCGATAATATCGAAAAAATCACTCTGCTTTTTGCAGTGCAAATCGCCGCAAAAGCGACACAACGCCACCCACTCCTTCTGCTCCCGCTGCCAGGCAGCGTCGTCAAGTAGCATATCCAGCTGTGAAATAGCGATTTTATTAACGATCTTGCCACGGCGAACCAGCGTAATGCGGTCGAGCAATTTGTGACAATGCGCGCAATGCGTCTGGCTGTGTTTAAAGTCTTTAAGATAGCGGCTCAAGGGCCGCCTTTTAGGTTGCTGCACCGTCATGAGAACTCCTGGTAGTCTATATGTTGTGCGGCACTTTTCGGGTGCGATCATGCGCTACCTATAACTTACCCAGTTTGGTGCGTAATCGTTTGATGGCCTGACTATGCAACTGGCTGACCCGCGATTCGCCGACTTCCAGTACCGCGCCAATCTCTTTGAGATTGAGCTCTTCCTGGTAATACAGCGTTAACACCAGTTGCTCGCGTTCCGGCAGCGATTCAATCGCATCCATTACCCGCTGTCGCAGGTCGCCCTCCAGCAGTTGATGTAACGGGTTTTCCTGTTGATGTTCTTCAGTCACCAGTTCGATGCTATCGCCATGCTCTTCCCGCCACTCATCGTAAGAGAAAAGTTGGCTGTTGTTGGTATCGAGCAACATCTGACGATACTCCGCAACAGGGATGCCAAGACGTTCCGCCACTTCGGTTTCCGTCGCATTACGCCCCAGTTCCTGCTCCAGTTGTCCCATCGCCTGCGCCACTTCGCGGGCATTACGCCGGACGCTACGCGGCACCCAATCGCGGCTGCGTAATTCATCCAGCATCGCCCCACGAATACGCTGCACTGCGTAAGTGGTAAATGCCGTTCCTTGCAAAGCGTCATATCGGTCGACCGCATTTAATAACCCGATGCCGCCCGCTTGTAGCAGATCGTCCAGTTCCACGCTCGCCGGCAATCGCACCTGCAGGCGCAATGCTTCGTGACGCACCAGCGGTACATAACGCTGCCACAGCGAGTGTTTATCCATTACACCTTCAGCGGTATACAGTGAATTCACGATAAACAGCCCTGCGTTAAATGAGTTATCGGCATGATTATCCGTTTCTACAGAGGGTTCTATCGAAGGAATAAGGCTATAAAAGAAGGGTTATTTCACTTATGTAACCTGTAGCGCCTTTTTAGCGGTTCAAAGAGCAGAATAAAATCAGCCAGATAGGATAAACGGGATGCGCAAAAGCCCACCCCGAACAAAACTATGTCAGAAGATGAATCATCGACAGATCGTCGCCAGTACGCACCGTTTCTATATGGCGATGAAAATTCGCCGCCACCTCGCTGTTATGCTGGCTGCGGGAGTGAAAGCTATACACAATATTGGTAACGTCATCCCACTCAAGCCGCCCGCGCTCATGCACGCTGGCTGCCGTTAATAGCTTAATAAAGGCATATTCCGCCACGATAATATACAGCGCGCGTAACGGGTCGACATTCGGCTGGTTGGGGAAATTATTTTCCCAAATTTTATAGAGAATTAAATTTCTGAAAGCCCAGTTCTTCTGCTGCTCATCCGCCTGTAAACAGCGCGCTAATGAGGACTCAATATCGCTAACCTTCTGCTCCATTGAAACGCCCTCTTCCGCCGTCAGCACCCGCAGAAGACACTGGATATAGTGATCGAGGATAACACTGCCACGACTAAGCGGGAGCGAGCGGAAATAGTTCTGCATCTGCAATACCAGCGAGGTTTTTACCTTGCTGTCCGGCGCGATATTCATCAATTCCTGCGCCAGCACGCCGGTCTGCAACTGCTCAAGTAACGCGGCATACACCTGTTCCAGTTCACCCAGCGCGGCATCATCAATTTTGGCAAATTTATGTGCATACATGACGAATTTAATCAACCCATAGAGCGCCGTTTCCGTACTGCTGTTGGCATGGTTGATCAGACTCAGGCAAAACAGATTGAGTAACTTTTGCTGCGGTGAGAATAACGGCGCAGTATTGAATGTCTGCTGAATGATTGTTTTTTCGCCGAGCGCCATTGCGTCAGGATCGTTTAAAATGCGGGACGTTACCTCCGGACAGGCAAGACTCAGGGAGTTACGTACCTCATTTTTATAGGTATGGTGCGCCCGTGGGAAAGAGGAACAGGTATGACTTAATGCCTTTGCGCCTAACGTTTTTGTACCCGGCACAAACGGTCCTCATCCAGATAAGGGCAACTTCCCAGCGCCGAAGGCAGTTTAATTTCCCCCCAATGATTATTGTTCTTTTTCAGCAGAATAATATGGTCTTGCGCGATGGTACGAATCGTCGTGTCTTTACTGGCGAGATACTTTTTAACCGTCGTCTTATCCAGCGTGATTTTCCAGCCCTTACAACAATGGTCGCGACAGGCCGAGCCAGAACAGGAAAAGCGGGTGACAAAGGCAGGTTCAGTGACGGTGATTTCTTTCATTACACAGGCTCCGGAATTAAAAAAGGCAGCTTTCGCTGCCTTGATTGTGTACCACGTGTCGGTGAATCAATCGCCGGATTAACGCAGTAAAGAGAGGACGTTTTGCGGAACCTGGTTCGCCTGCGCCAGAACGGAGGTACCGGCCTGCTGCAGAATCTGCGCGCGAGACATGTTGGAGACTTCGGTTGCGTAGTCGGAATCTTCGATACGGCTACGGGCAGAAGACAGGTTATTTACGGTATTGCCCAGGTTGGTGATAGCGGAGTTGAAACGGTTCTGAACCGCACCCAGGTCAGAACGAAGTGTATCAACCTGTGCCAAGGCAGCATCAATTTTCTGCAGTGGGTTTTCAGTCTTATCTGTATTAACCTCTTTAAGCTCACCGCCTGTTCTGAAGTTATGTTTGTCAAGGTCGCTTGCTAAGTAAGTCTTACCATCGGTAGCAGTAACAACTTCAGATTTACCATTTGCGCCACCAAATTTCACAGCTCCAGTTTGAGCAACGCCAGTACCATCTGTATAAGTAGTGGTTTTAGCAGTAATTGCACCTGTTTTCTCATCATATGTAGCGGCATAGAAATCGTCGCCCATTTTCACTGCATAGCCACCATCAATAACCTTACCGTTTTTATCCTCAAACGATAGTTTTACAAGGCTAGTATTGTCCTTATCGGCGCCAGTAACCCCTGCTGCAGCAAGTTGAGCCGCAACTGTGGTCGTATCAACACCCTCTTTTGTTACTTCAGCAATTTGGTTGTGGGTTATAGTGGCCGTTCCCCGAATAGCTGTAGCTTCCGCAGTTGCCAACGGAGTTTTATCAGTCGTATCAATATTAACTTTCTTTGTAGTTTCATCATAAGTGGCTTTATAAACACCAGCAGAAGCACCGCCTTTAACATCTAAATAGTATTGACCATCTTTAAATTTGATATCAGCCCCAGTAACCCCCGTTGCACCACCGCCAATTGCAGTTTGGATATCAGTATTGCTCTGGGCTGTAATAGGATCTGTACCATTTTTATAGGTAGTTTTATCAACGGTTACAGCAGTTTCTTTCGGGGTGTAGGCATCTTGGACATTAAGCTTATCAAGTCCCAGTGTTTTAGAGCTGATTTCTTTTAAATCAATATCGATAGTTTCACCGTCGTTGGCACCAACCTGGATGGTCAGGGTGTTGTCCTGCGCCAGGACTTTCACGCCGTTGAACTGAGTCTGGCCGGATACACGGTCGATTTCGTTCAGGCGCTGGGTGATTTCAGCCTGGATGGAGTCGAGGTCAGACTGGGAGTTAGTACCATTCGCAGACTGAACCGCCAGTTCACGCACACGCTGCAGGTTGTTGTTGATTTCGTTCAGCGCGCCTTCAGTGGTCTGCGCAATGGAGATACCGTCGTTAGCGTTACGGGAAGCCTGAGTCAGACCTTTGATGTTCGCGGTAAAACGGTTAGCAATCGCCTGTCCTGCCGCATCGTCTTTCGCGCTGTTGATACGCAGACCGGAAGACAAACGCTCGATAGCAGTGCCCAGTGCGGACTGGGATTTGTTCAGGTTATTCTGGGTCAACAGCGACAGGCTGTTTGTATTAATGACTTGTGCCATGATCTTTTCCTTATCAATTACAACTTGATGTTATTGGGCTGTTGCCCACGGTTTCTCACCGTAACCCTTGTATCGGCACCTGAATTTCGAACTTTAGAAAATTTTTCACTTCCCCCGATCTTTTTCTTAGGCGGCGAAATAGCCGCTTTATGCATCATTATTCCGCGCATTATTTTTGCAAAATTATCATTAAACTTTGCCTCCAGATTGCCGATAACGCGCTTAACTACTGTTTGCAATCAAAAAGGAAGAAGGCATGGCTTCAATTTCATCATTAGGTGTGGGATCAAACTTACCGTTAGACCAGTTGTTGACAGACCTGACAAAGAACGAAAAAGGACGCTTAACGCCAATTACCAAACAGCAGAGCGCGAATTCGGCAAAGCTAACCGCCTATGGCACATTGAAAAGCGCATTAGAAAAATTCCAGACGGCAAATACCGCGTTAAATAAAGCGGATTTATTTAAGTCTACCGTGGCGTCCAGCACGACAGAGGACCTCAAAGTCAGTACTACCGCAGGCGCTGCCGCAGGGACTTATAAGATTAGCGTAACCCAGCTTGCCGCCGCGCAGTCGCTGGCGACAAAAACCACCTTCGCAACCACCAAAGAGCAGTTGGGCGATACGTCGGTCACATCCCGGACAATTAAAATTGAACAGCCGGGACGTAAAGAGCCGCTGGAAATTAAGCTGGATAAAGGCGACACCTCCATGGAGGCGATCCGTGACGCCATTAATGACGCCGACAGCGGTATCGCCGCCAGTATCGTTAAGGTCAAAGAGAACGAATTCCAGTTGGTGCTTACCGCCAATAGCGGTACCGACAATACGATGAAGATCACGGTGGAAGGCGATACAAAACTTAACGATCTACTCGCTTATGACAGCACCACCAATACCGGCAATATGCAAGAGCTGGTGAAAGCAGAAAACGCGAAGCTGAACGTAAACGGCATCGACATTGAGCGTCAGAGCAATACCGTAACCGACGCCCCTCAGGGAATTACACTCACCCTGACCAAGAAAGTGACCGACGCGACCGTGACGGTGACGAAAGATGATACCAAGGCGAAAGAGGCGATTAAATCCTGGGTGGATGCCTATAACTCGCTGGTGGATACTTTTAGCTCATTAACTAAATATACCGCCGTTGAGCCGGGCGAAGAAGCCAGCGATAAAAACGGCGCGCTGTTAGGCGATAGTGTGGTTCGTGCTATCCAGACCGGGATTCGGGCACAATTTGCCAATAGCGGCAGTAATTCTGCGTTCAAAACAATGGCGGAAATTGGCATCACCCAGGATGGGACTTCCGGCAAACTGAAGATTGACGATGATAAGCTGACCAAGGTACTGAAAGATAACACGGCCGCAGCGCGTGAGCTGCTGGTAGGCGATGGTAAAGAAACGGGTATCACCACCAAAATTGCCACCGAAGTGAAAAGTTATCTGGCGGATGACGGCATTATTGATAATGCGCAGGACAACGTTAACGCCACGCTGAAAAGCCTGACAAAACAGTACCTGTCCGTTAGCAACAGCATCGATGAAACCGTTGCCCGTTACAAGGCCCAGTTTACCCAACTGGATACCATGATGAGTAAGCTGAATAACACCAGTAGTTATTTGACCCAGCAATTTACAGCTATGAACAAGTCCTGATAACAGAGGTCACCATGTACACCGCGAGCGGTATCAAAGCTTATGCGCAAGTCAGCGTGGAAAGCGCCGTGATGAGCGCCAGCCCGCATCAGTTGATTGAAATGTTGTTTGATGGCGCGAATAGCGCTCTGGTGCGCGCTCGCCTGTTTTTAGAACAAGGCGATGTTGTCGCGAAAGGTGAAGCGTTAAGCAAAGCCATCAATATTATCGATAACGGGCTGAAAGCCGGCCTCGATCAGGAAAAAGGCGGTGAGATTGCGACGAATCTTTCCGAGCTATACGACTATATGATTCGCCGTTTACTGCAGGCTAATTTGCGTAACGACGCTCAGGCCATCGAAGAAGTGGAAAGGTTACTCAGCAATATTGCAGAAGCCTGGAAGCAGATTTCACCGAAAGCATCTTTCCAGGAGTCTCGTTAATGACCTCAACCGTGGAGTTTATCAACCGTTGGCAGCGTATTGCGCTGCTCAGTCAATCGCTGCTTGAACTTGCGCAGCGAGGTGAATGGGATCTCTTACTGCAACAAGAGGTCTCCTATCTGCAAAGTATTGAAACGGTGATGGAAAAGCAAACTCCACCGGGCATTACGCGAAGTATTCAGGATATGGTCGCCGGATACATCAAACAAACGCTGGATAATGAGCAGCTCCTGAAAGGGCTGCTGCAACAGCGACTGGATGAACTGAGTAGTTTGATCGGACAATCCACCCGCCAAAAATCACTCAACAACGCTTATGGCCGTCTTTCCGGTATGTTACTCGTGCCAGACGCACCTGGCGCCTCATAATATTTTCCCGTCTCGTATGAAAATTCTTCCATACTCCAGAGGTCGGCTAAACGACTTCTGGAGCACGGAAGATGAAAAACCCCACGTTATTGCAGTACTTCCACTGGTATTATCCCGACGGAGGAAAACTCTGGTCTGAGCTGGCGGAACGTGCTGATGGGCTGAATGATATCGGTATCAATATGGTCTGGCTACCGCCCGCCTGTAAAGGCGCCTCCGGCGGCTATTCCGTAGGCTATGATAGCTACGACCTGTTTGACCTCGGCGAATTTGACCAAAAAGGAACTATCGCGACAAAGTACGGCGATAAACGCCAGTTACTGACGGCGATAGACGCGCTCAAAAAAAATAATATTGCGGTGCTGCTCGACGTCGTCGTGAACCACAAAATGGGCGCAGACGAAAAAGAACGTATTCGCGTTCAGCGCGTGAATCAGGATGACCGCACGCAAATTGATGACAACATCATTGAATGCGAAGGCTGGACGCGCTACACCTTCCCTGCCCGCGCGGGCCAGTATTCCAACTTTATTTGGGACTATCACTGTTTCAGCGGCATTGATCACATCGAGAATCCCGACGAAGACGGCATTTTTAAGATCGTCAATGACTATACCGGCGATGGCTGGAACGATCAGGTTGATGATGAGCTGGGTAATTTCGACTATCTGATGGGGGAAAATATCGATTTTCGCAATCACGCGGTTACGGAAGAGATTAAATATTGGGCTCGTTGGGTCATGGAACAAACCCATTGTGACGGCTTTCGCCTGGACGCGGTAAAACATATACCCGCCTGGTTTTATAAAGAATGGATTGAGCATGTACAGGCGGTTGCGCCAAAACCGCTGTTTATTGTCGCAGAATACTGGTCGCATGAAGTGGATAAACTGCAAACGTACATCGATCAGGCCGACGGGAAAACCATGCTGTTCGACGCGCCGTTGCAGATGAAATTTCATGAAGCCTCGCGCCAGGGCGCGGAGTATGACATGCGCCACATTTTCACCGGCACGCTGGTAGAAGCCGACCCTTTTCATGCGGTGACGCTGGTCGCTAACCACGATACACAACTGTTACAGGCGCTGGAAGCGCCGGTAGAACCCTGGTTCAAACCATTGGCCTATGCGCTGATCCTGCTTCGTGAAAACGGCGTACCGTCGGTGTTTTATCCCGATTTATACGGCGCCAGCTATGAGGATAACGGCGAAAATGGCGAGACCTGTCGGGTCGACATGCCGGTGATTAACCAACTGGATCGGCTGATCCTCGCTCGTCAGCGTTTTGCGCACGGTATACAAACACTCTTTTTCGATCATCCCAACTGTATCGCCTTTAGTCGCAGCGGTACTGAAGAGAATCCAGGCTGTGTGGTCGTACTTTCCAATGGCGACGACGGTGAAAAAACCCTCCTGCTCGGCGACAATTACGCTAACAAGACCTGGCGTGATTTTCTGGGAAACCGCAGTGAGCATGTTGTAACTAATGATCAAGGCGAAGCGACGTTCTTCTGCAACGCAGGCAGCGTCAGCGTGTGGGTCATTGAGGACGTGTGATGAGCGTTCCCGGCGGCAGAGCGCTGCCGGGAAGCGAAATTACGGCAGCGGCGTCGGCAGCGGCGTTTTTTCTAACGCGGCGGCGCACTCCGGCGTCGGACGAGCGACCCGTTGCAGCGTCATGCCATCATATTCCAGGGTATTCCCGTCGCGCTCAATCTCATAGAGCTCACGCTTAACCGTAACATTGGTTAAGTCATCGGAGAGCATGGTCAGCTTGCCCGGCAGAGCAATAACGCGCTGCCACTGGCGGCAGTCCAGCGTATCGCCTTCTTTAGTCACCACCAGGCTGGCGATAGCTTCAGGGCTCACCAGCTTACGTTGCGGGCCTTTTGACTGCCAGTACCCTTCCAGACCGGCCGGCGCGGGCGTTTTCACCACATCATTATAGTTTTCCACCTCGGCGCATCCGGCCAGAACCAGCAATGCGCCAACGATCGCTACTTTTTTCATCATTCATCCTGCATCAGAAGAAAGAAGAAAGAAGAAAGAAGAAAGAAGAATTGTGGCATTAAAGCCCTGACGCCGCCAGCCTTTCCAGGCGCTGGCCGCAATTTGATCCAGTCGGTATTACCGCTTATTAGGTGTAGGCAAATTCTGTGATCGGTGTAGTATGCGCACTTCTTGTTTCACACCTTCTGAGTTCAGAGGCTAAACACATGTCATGGCAACACTTCAAGCAAACCTGGTTAATTAAATTCTGGGCGCCGGCCCCTGCGGTGATCGCAGCCGGTATTCTCTCTACCTACTATTTTGGCATCACCGGCACGTTTTGGGCCGTGACGGGCGAATTTACCCGCTGGGGCGGGCAAATTTTGCAGCTTTTTGGCGTTCATGCCGAACAGTGGGGCTACTACAAGCTGATTCATCTGGAAGGTACGCCGCTGACGCGTATCGACGGCATGATGATCCTCGGCATGTTCGGCGGCTGTTTCGCCGCGGCGCTGTGGGCCAACAACGTAAAACTGCGTATGCCGCGCAGCCGAATCCGTATCGTACAGGCGGTGGTCGGAGGCATGATCGCTGGCTTCGGCGCGCGTCTGGCGATGGGGTGTAACCTGGCCGCCTTTTTTACCGGGATCCCGCAGTTCTCCCTACACGCGTGGTTCTTTGCGCTGGCGACCGCTATCGGTTCCTGGTTCGGCGCCCGCTTTACGTTGCTGCCGATATTTCGCATACCGGTGAAAATGCAAAAGGTCTCCGCGGCTTCGCCACTGACGCAGAAACCGGATCAGGCAAGACGGCGTTTCAGGCTCGGTATGCTGGTCTTTATCGGCATGATTGGCTGGGCGTTATTAACGGCAATGCATCAGCCGAAACTGGGGCTGGCGATGCTGTTCGGCGTCGGGTTTGGGCTGCTGATCGAGCGCGCGCAAATCTGCTTTACCTCGGCCTTTCGCGATCTGTGGATCTCCGGACGCGCCCATATGGCGAAAGCGATTATTTTTGGCATGGCGGTCAGCGCCATTGGTATTTTCAGCTACGTGCAGTTGGGCGTTGCACCTAAAATTATGTGGGCTGGCCCGAATGCGGTCATTGGCGGACTGCTGTTCGGTTTTGGCATCGTGCTGGCGGGCGGCTGCGAAACCGGCTGGATGTACCGCGCCGTAGAAGTCCAGGTGCATTACTGGTGGGTGGGCCTCGGCAATGTCATCGGTTCGACCATCCTGGCTTACTACTGGGATGATTTCGCGCCCGCGCTGGCGACCAGTTGGGATAAAGTTAACCTGCTGAATACCTTTGGTCCGCTGGGGGGTCTGCTGGTCACCTATCTGTTGTTATTTACCGCGCTGATGTTAATCATCGGCTGGGAAAAACGTTTTTTCCGCCGTGCGGGGCTGACGCCTGCTAAGGAATCTGTATGAAAAATATCGTCCCTGATTACCGTCTGGATATGGTTGGCGAACCTTGCCCGTACCCGGCGGTCGCCACTCTGGAAGCGATGCCGCAGCTAAAAAAAGGTGAGATCCTGGAAGTGGTCAGCGACTGTCCGCAGTCCATTAATAATATTCCACTGGATGCGCGCAATCACGGTTATACGGTGCTGGATATTCAGCAGGATGGCCCGACAATTCGTTATCTGATTCAAAAATAAGCGCATACTCCCGCTGTACGTTACGGCGGGAGACCTTTTACGGCATAACCGGCAAAAATCTAAAACGCATAAAAGAAATCAGACAAGGTCGTCTTGTGCGCCGTGGCATAAATCTATTATATAACGTATACCGTTTTAATTTTGTCTGAGCCGATGAAAAAACCATGACTATTTTAAGCAAAACATAAAATAATTATTATTTTCCCTCTACGTCATAAAAGACTATCAGGTATTTATATTTTTACTCACTGACATTATCAGGTGATGATTTATTTATGCACAGCAGAAGCCAAAAAAATGATAAAAATTATTTTCATCTCCATTATTGGAGTCGTCTGTCTTGCCGCTGCCCGTTACTCACCCGTCACAGTAGTCAATGCACATCCGAGCGCCATTGCCCGCTGTCTCGCTGATAATCTGTCCCCGTATGGGTATATACTGGATCTCCATGAAACAGATATTCCAGGTATTAGTAAAGAATTTACCGTGTATTATCGCAACGGCGCATATATTGCAGGAACATTCTGGATTGCAAACTCAATGACAATAGCCTCAGAACTAATAGTAGGAATGAATGGCGTCAGTAAACAGGCGTACCCTATTTTTAATAAGTCCCTGCAACAATGTGCAACCCGCTTATCAATAAAATGAGCGCGCCTCGCAAAAACAAGCCCACATAATCACGCACTGGTTGCATGGGCGTCGCGTCCCCCGCCACTGACTTAGGTAAGCGCCCGGGAGTTCGCTGCGGATGTGTTGTCAGCCCTGGCTTAAACCTGCATGGACATGACTTCCTGATACGCGGCGACCAGCTTATTGCGCACCTGAATCCCCATTTGCATAGAGACGGACGCTTTTTGCATATCAGCCATCACGTCATTAAGCGCAATGCCCGGCTCACCCAGAGTGAATTTTTCCGCCTGAACGCGCGCCGCCGTTTGTCTGTCGCTAATACGATCCAGCGCAGCATGTAGCTGGCCGGCAAAACTCACCGTCGACTGCGAGTGTGTTTCTTGCCCGTTTGCGGCCATCGCCGTCGCCTGTAACTGGCTAATACCCCCTTCAATCCCCTGTATTGCTGCCATGTTATTCCCCTGGATGATTTTTTACGCAGCAGAGATTACCAGTTTGTCAATAAGATAAAGGCGTTAAATAACGATAAAAAACCTCGGTTTTTAGCGCATAGAAAAATTCGAAACCACAAATAATGAGACCGTCAATTTTTCGAGTTTGCTGACCCGGGAGTGAGTCTTGTTCCACTTTGCAAAAAACGCCGTCCACGATCAGTCACGAGGTGCGAGATGAGTGCGACTGCATCGACTGCAACCCAACCTAAACCTCTCGAGTGGCTTAATCGCCTACGCGCGAATCCCCGAATTCCGTTAATTGTGGCGGGTTCCGCCGCCGTGGCGATCGTCGTTGCGATGGTGCTGTGGGCCAAAACGCCCGATTACCGCACGCTATTTAGCAACCTTTCCGATCAGGACGGCGGCGCGATCGTCGCGCAGTTGACCCAGATGAATATCCCCTATCGCTTTGCCAATGGCAGCGGCGCGATTGAAGTGCCCGCCGACAAAGTGCATGAACTGCGTCTGCGTCTGGCGCAGCAGGGGCTGCCTAAAGGCGGCGCGGTAGGCTTTGAACTGCTTGATCAGGAAAAATTCGGTATCAGTCAGTTCAGCGAGCAGGTGAATTATCAGCGCGCGCTGGAAGGTGAACTGGCCCGGACGATCGAGACGCTGGGTCCGGTAAAAAGCGCCCGCGTTCACCTGGCGATGCCAAAGCCGTCGCTATTTGTGCGGGAACAAAAATCCCCTTCCGCCTCCGTCACCGTCACACTGGAACCGGGCCGGGCGCTGGATGAAGGACAAATTAGCGCCGTGGTACATCTGGTTTCCAGCGCTGTCGCCGGTTTGCCGCCAGGAAACGTCACTCTGGTCGATCAATCCGGTCATCTGCTCACGCAATCCAATACCAGCGGTCGCGACCTTAATGACGCGCAATTAAAATTTGCTAATGATGTGGAAAGCCGCATCCAACGCCGTATCGAAGCCATTCTGTCGCCTATCGTCGGGAACGGTAATGTTCACGCTCAGGTAACCGCCCAGTTGGATTTTGCCAATAAAGAACAGACGGAAGAGCACTACAGCCCGAACGGCGATGCGTCGAAGGCCACTCTGCGTTCACGTCAGTTGAATATTAGCGAACAGGTAGGCGCGGGCTATCCCGGCGGCGTGCCTGGCGCGCTGTCGAACCAACCAGCGCCGCCTAACGAGGCGCCGATCGCCACACCGCCGACCAATCAACAAAACGCGCAGAATACGCCACAAACCAGCACCAGTACCAACAGTAACAACGCTGGCCCGCGCAATACGCAGCGTAATGAAACCAGTAACTACGAAGTGGACCGCACCATTCGTCACACCAAAATGAATGTGGGCGATATTGAGCGTCTCTCTGTAGCTGTCGTGGTGAATTACAAAACGCTGGCGGATGGCAAACCGCTGCCATTGACCGCCGATCAGATGAAACAGATCGAGGATTTAACCCGTGAAGCGATGGGTTTTTCTGATAAACGCGGCGATACGCTAAACGTGGTGAATTCACCGTTTAGCGCAGTGGATAACACCGGCGGCGAACTGCCCTTCTGGCAACAGCAGTCCTTTATCGATCAGTTGCTCGCGGCAGGTCGCTGGTTACTGGTGCTGGTGGTGGCCTGGATTCTGTGGCGCAAAGCGGTACATCCACAGTTGACGCGCCGCGTTGAAGAAGCGAAAGCGGCGCAGGAACAGGCGCAGGTTCGCCAGGAAACCGAAGAAGCCGTGGAAGTACGCCTTAGCAAAGACGAGCAGCTCCAGCAACGCCGGGCTAACCAGCGTCTGGGCGCTGAGGTGATGAGCCAGCGTATTCGCGAAATGTCAGACAACGATCCGCGCGTGGTGGCGCTGGTCATTCGCCAGTGGATGAGTAACGATCATGAGTAATCTTAGCGGTACCGATAAAAGCGTCATTTTGTTGATGACCATTGGCGAAGACCGGGCGGCAGAGGTGTTTAAACACCTCTCCACCCGCGAAGTACAGGCGTTAAGTACGGCGATGGCTAACGTGCGTCAGATCTCCAACAAACAACTGACGGACGTACTATCAGAGTTTGAGCAAGAAGCGGAGCAGTTCGCCGCGCTGAATATCAACGCCAACGAATACCTGCGCTCCGTACTGGTTAAAGCGCTGGGCGAAGAACGCGCCTCCAGCCTGCTGGAAGATATTCTGGAAACGCGCGATACCACCAGCGGTATCGAAACGCTCAACTTTATGGAACCGCAGAGCGCCGCCGACCTGATTCGCGACGAACACCCGCAGATTATCGCCACCATTCTGGTCCACCTCAAACGCAGTCAGGCCGCCGATATTCTGGCACTGTTTGACGAACGACTGCGTCATGATGTGATGCTGCGTATCGCGACATTTGGCGGCGTACAGCCGGCGGCGCTGGCGGAGTTGACCGAAGTGCTGAATGGCCTGCTCGACGGTCAGAACCTGAAACGCAGCAAAATGGGCGGCGTAAGAACCGCGGCAGAAATTATCAACCTGATGAAAACGCAGCAGGAAGAAGCGGTTATTACCGCTGTGCGCGAATTCGACGGCGAACTGGCGCAGAAAATCATCGACGAGATGTTCCTGTTCGAAAATCTGGTGGATGTGGACGATCGCAGTATCCAACGTCTGCTGCAGGAAGTGGATTCCGAGTCGCTGCTGATCGCTCTGAAAGGCGCCGAACCGCCATTACGCGAGAAGTTCCTGCGCAATATGTCCCAGCGCGCCGCCGATATCCTGCGCGACGACCTTGCCAACCGTGGCCCGGTTCGTCTGTCTCAGGTGGAAAACGAGCAGAAAGCGATTCTGCTTATTGTGCGTCGTCTGGCGGAAACCGGCGAAATGGTGATTGGCAGCGGCGAGGATACCTATGTCTAATGAATTGCCGTGGCAAGTCTGGACCCCCGACGATCTCGCTCCGCCGCCGGAGACGTTTGTGCCGGTTGAGGCTGATAACGTTACCTTGACAGACGATACGCCGGAGCCCGAACTCACTGCCGAACAGCAGCTGGAGCAGGAGCTGGCGCAGCTAAAAATACAGGCCCATGAACAAGGTTATAACGCCGGGCTGGCGGAGGGACGGCAAAAAGGACACGCGCAGGGATACCAGGAAGGGTTAGCGCAAGGGCTGGAGCAAGGACAAGCCCAGGCGCAGACGCAGCAGGCGCCGATTCATGCCCGTATGCAGCAGTTAGTGAGCGAGTTTCAGAACACGCTTGACGCGCTCGATAGCGTTATCGCCTCACGGCTGATGCAAATGGCCCTGGAGGCCGCACGTCAGGTCATCGGCCAAACGCCGGCGGTGGACAACTCAGCGCTGATTAAACAGATCCAACAACTGTTGCAGCAAGAGCCGCTCTTTAGCGGCAAGCCGCAGTTGCGCGTGCATCCGGACGACTTACAGCGGGTGGAAGAGATGCTGGGCGCCACGCTCAGTCTTCACGGATGGCGGTTGCGCGGCGATCCAACGTTGCATCACGGCGGGTGTAAAGTCTCTGCCGATGAGGGCGATCTGGACGCCAGCGTCGCCACTCGCTGGCAAGAGTTGTGTCGCCTGGCGGCGCCGGGAGTGCTCTGATGACCACGCGCCTGACCCGCTGGCTTACCGCGCTCGACAACTTTGAAGCAAAAATGGCGTTATTGCCGGCGGTGCGCCGTTATGGACGTTTAACCCGCGCCACTGGCCTGGTACTGGAGGCCACCGGTCTCCAGCTTCCGCTGGGCGCCACCTGCATTATTGAGCGCCAGGACGGCCCTGAAACCAAAGAGGTGGAATCGGAAGTCGTCGGTTTTAACGGCCAGCGTCTGTTTTTAATGCCGCTGGAAGAGGTCGAAGGCATTCTGCCCGGTGCCCGCGTTTACGCCCGTAACGGGCATGGCGACGGTCTGCAAAGCGGCAAACAGTTACCGCTCGGCCCGGCCCTGCTTGGTCGGGTGCTGGATGGCGGCGGTAAACCGCTCGACGGACTGCCTGCGCCGGATACGCTGGAAACCGGCGCGTTAATCACGCCGCCGTTTAACCCGCTACAGCGAACGCCAATCGAACATGTGCTGGAAACCGGCGTACGCGCCATCAACGCGTTGTTAACCGTAGGGCGCGGTCAGCGTATGGGACTCTTTGCCGGTTCCGGCGTCGGTAAATCGGTTCTGCTTGGCATGATGGCGCGCTACACACGGGCGGACGTGATTGTCGTGGGTCTTATCGGCGAACGTGGCCGCGAAGTTAAAGATTTTATCGAAAATATTCTCGGCCCCGACGGTCGCGCGCGTTCGGTGGTGATCGCCGCCCCGGCGGATGTTTCGCCGCTGCTGCGAATGCAGGGCGCCGCCTATGCCACCCGCATCGCCGAAGACTTTCGCGATCGCGGACAGCATGTGTTGCTGATTATGGATTCGCTGACGCGCTATGCGATGGCGCAGCGTGAAATTGCCCTGGCAATCGGCGAACCGCCAGCCACCAAAGGTTATCCGCCCTCGGTGTTCGCAAAGCTGCCAGCGCTGGTCGAGCGTGCCGGTAATGGCATCCACGGCGGCGGCTCTATCACCGCGTTTTATACCGTATTGACCGAGGGGGACGACCAACAAGATCCCATTGCCGACTCGGCACGCGCAATCCTCGACGGGCACATTGTCTTGTCCCGCCGCCTGGCGGAAGCCGGGCACTACCCGGCCATTGATATCGAGGCGTCAATCAGCCGGGCGATGACCGCGCTCATTACCGAGCAGCACTATGCGCGGGTACGGCTATTTAAACAATTGCTTTCCAGTTTCCAGCGTAACCGCGATCTGATCAGCGTCGGCGCCTATGCCAAAGGCAGCGATCCGATGCTCGATAAAGCCATTACCTTATGGCCGCAATTAGAAGCGTTTTTACAGCAAGGCATTTTTGAACGGGCCGACTGGGAGGACTCTCTTCAGGCGCTCGATTTAATTTTCCCGACGGTGTGATAAATCAGGAGGGCGACGATCATGGCACAACATGGCGCTCTGGAAACACTCAAAGATCTGGCCGAAAAAGAGGTAGATGACGCGGCGCGTTTACTGGGCGAAATGCGTCGCGGCTGCCAACAGGCGGAAGAACAGCTCAAAATGCTGATCGATTATCAGAATGAGTATCGCAGTAATTTGAACACCGATATGGGCAACGGCATCGCCAGTAATCGCTGGATCAACTATCAGCAGTTTATTCAGACACTGGAAAAGGCGATAGAGCAGCATCGCCTCCAGCTTACGCAGTGGACGCAAAAAGTCGACCTGGCGCTGAAGAGCTGGCGTGAGAAAAAGCAGCGACTTCAGGCCTGGCAAACCTTACAGGACCGACAAACCGCGGCAGCGCTGTTAGCTGAAAACCGCATGGATCAGAAAAAGATGGATGAATTTGCTCAGCGTGCAGCAATGAGGAAACCCGAATGATCACCCTGCCCCAACTGATCACCACCGATACCGACATGACCGCGGGTCTGACGTCAGGAAAAACCACCGGTTCAGCCGAGGACTTTCTGGCGCTCCTGGCGGGCGCGTTAGGCGCAGACGGCGCACAGGGCAAAGACGCCCGCATCACGCTGGCCGATTTACAGGCGGCAGGCGGCAAGTTATCGAAAGAGCTACTGGCCCAACATGGCGAGCCGGGCCAGGCGGTGAAGCTTGCCGACCTGCTGGCGCAAAAAGCGAATGCGACGGATGAAACGCTTACCAATCTGACACAAGCGCAGCATCTACTGTCTACGCTAACGCCATCGTTGAAAACCAGCGCTCTGGCCGCATTGAGTAAAACGGCGCAGCATGATGAGAAAACGCCCGCGCTGAGCGATGAGGATCTTGCCAGTCTGAGCGCCTTATTCGCCATGCTGCCCGGACAACCTGTCGCGACGCCTGTCGCCGGAGAAACGCCGGCTGAAAATCACATCGCCTTGCCGTCACTGTTACGCGGCGACATGCTATCGGCGCCGCAGGAAGAGACACATACGCTCTCTTTTAGCGAGCATGAAAAAGGGAAAACCGAGGCGTCGCTTGCGCGCGCCAGCGACGATCGCGCCATGGGGCCATCACTGACGCCGCTGGTGGTCGCTGCCGCCGCGACCAGCGCGAAAGTGGAGGTGGAGGTGGATAGCCCGTCCGCGCCAGTAACGCATGGCGCGGCAATGCCGACGCTCAGCAGCGCCACGGCGCAACCGCAACCGCTACCTGTCGCCTCAGCCCCGGTACTCAGCGCGCCGTTAGGCAGCCATGAATGGCAACAAACGTTCAGTCAGCAGGTCATGTTATTTACGCGTCAGGGACAGCAAAGCGCGCAGCTTCGATTGCATCCGGAAGAGTTAGGTCAGGTGCACATTTCGCTCAAGCTGGATGACAATCAGGCGCAGCTCCAGATGGTATCGCCGCACAGCCATGTCCGCGCCGCGCTGGAAGCCGCCCTGCCCATGTTACGCACCCAGTTGGCGGAAAGCGGCATTCAGTTGGGACAAAGTAGTATCAGTAGCGAAAGCTTTGCCGGACAGCAGCAGTCTTCATCGCAACAACAGTCTGCCCGCGCCCAACACACAGACGCGTTTGGCGCTGAAGATGATATAGCGTTAGCGGCGCCGGCCTCGCTTCAGGCCGCCGCGCGCGGCAATGGCGCAGTGGATATCTTCGCCTAACGCCAGAGGTAGCATGATTATCCGCGTCTTTTCCACGCTTTGTCGTGGACAGGACACGGGATAATCAGCCAATAAGCAGTACCGAAACAGGAAGCCCGTATCAGATGACTGACTCCGCGATTAACAAAAAGAGCAAACGCTCGATTTGGATACCTTTGCTGGTGTTGATTACCCTCGCCGCCTGCGCGACTGCCGGTTATAGCTACTGGCGTATGCAGCAGCAACCGACCACGAACGCTAAAGCGGAACCGGCTCCGCCGCCCGCGCCGGTATTTTTTGTGCTGGATACGTTTACCGTCAATCTGGGCGATGCGGATCGCGTGTTGTATATCGGCGTGACCCTGCGTCTGAAAGACGAAGCGACGCGCGCACGATTAAATGAATATCTGCCGGAAGTGCGCAGCCGTCTGCTGTTGTTATTTTCCCGTCAGAATGCCGCCGAGCTCTCAACAGAAGCTGGCAAACAAAAACTGATTGCCGCCATTAAAGAGACGCTGGCCGCGCCGCTCGTTGCCGGACAACCAAAACAGGTCGTCACTGACGTGCTTTATACAGCTTTTATTCTGCGGTAACGATATGGGCGATAGTATTCTTTCTCAGGCTGAAATCGATGCGCTGTTGAACGGCGACAGCGACACCAAAGACGAACCCACTCCCGGTATCGCAAGCGATAGCGATATTCGCCCTTACGATCCCAATACCCAGCGTCGCGTCGTGCGTGAACGCTTGCAGGCGCTGGAGATTATTAACGAGCGTTTCGCACGCCAGTTCCGGATGGGATTATTTAACCTGCTGCGCCGCAGCCCGGATATTACCGTGGGCGCCATACGTATTCAGCCGTATCACGAATTTGCGCGTAACCTGCCAGTACCGACCAACCTGAACCTGATCCACCTGAAGCCGCTACGCGGCACCGGGCTGGTGGTGTTCTCGCCGAGTCTGGTGTTTATTACCGTCGATAACCTGTTCGGCGGCGACGGTCGTTTTCCGACCAAAGTCGAGGGCCGCGAGTTTACCCATACGGAACAGCGGGTCATCAACCGTATGCTGAAACTGGCGCTGGAAGGCTATAGCGACGCATGGAAAGCCATTAATCCGCTGGAAGTGGAGTATGTGCGTTCCGAAATGCAGGTGAAATTTACCAATATCACCACCTCGCCGAACGATATCGTCGTCAATACGCCGTTTCATGTGGAGATCGGCAATCTGACCGGTGAATTTAACATCTGTCTGCCATTTAGCATGATCGAGCCGCTGCGTGAGCTGCTGGTGAATCCGCCGCTGGAAAACTCGCGCCATGAAGATCAGAACTGGCGTGATAACCTGGTGCGCCAGGTTCAGCACTCTGAACTGGAGCTGGTGGCCAATTTTGCCGATATTCCGTTACGTCTTTCCCAGATTTTGAAGCTGAAACCCGGCGATGTACTGCCGATTGAAAAACCCGACCGCATTATTGCTCATGTGGACGGCGTTCCGGTACTCACCAGCCAATATGGCACCGTAAACGGACAGTATGCGCTACGCGTAGAACATTTGATCAACCCAATTTTGAATTCGCTGAATGAGGAACAGCCCAAATGAGTGACATGAATAATCCGTCCGATGAGAATACTGGCGCATTGGATGATCTGTGGGCTGACGCGTTAAACGAGAAAAAAGCGACCACCAATAAAAGCGCCGCCGACGCGGTTTTCCAACAGCTTGGCGGCGGCGATGTCAGCGGTGCTATGCAGGATATCGATCTGATTATGGATATCCCGGTCAAACTGACCGTAGAGCTGGGCCGCACGCGAATGACCATTAAAGAACTGCTGCGTCTGACGCAGGGGTCGGTCGTCGCGCTGGACGGGCTGGCGGGCGAGCCGCTGGACATCCTGATTAATGGCTACCTGATTGCCCAGGGTGAAGTGGTCGTCGTGGCGGATAAATACGGCGTACGTATCACCGATATTATTACGCCATCCGAGCGTATGCGTCGTTTGAGTCGTTAATGATGAAGACAGAGGCCACGGTTTCTCAGCCCACCGCGCCAGCCGGATCGCCGCTCATGCAGGTGAGCGGCGCATTAATTGGCATTATTGCGCTCATTCTGGCGGCGGCCTGGGTGATTAAGCGTATGGGATTCGCGCCAAAAGGAAATAGCGTCCGGGGACTGAAGGTGTCAGCCAGCGCCTCGCTTGGCCCGCGCGAACGCGTGGTGATTGTCGAGGTCGAAAATGCGCGCCTGGTACTGGGCGTGACCGCCTCGCAGATCAACCTGCTGCACACCCTCCCGCCCGCGGAGAATGACACGGAAGCACCCGTTGCCCCACCGGCGGATTTCCAGAACATGATGAAGAGCTTACTCAAGCGTTCCGGGAGATCCTGATGCGCCGTTTGTTATTCCTTTCTCTGGCGGGTCTGTGGCTTTTTAGTCCCGCCGCCGCTGCGCAACTGCCGGGGCTTATCAGCCAACCATTAGCGGGCGGAGGCCAAAGCTGGTCATTATCCGTCCAGACGCTGGTTTTCATCACCTCGCTGACGTTTCTGCCGGCGATTTTACTGATGATGACGAGCTTCACGCGTATCATCATTGTTTTTGGCTTGTTGCGTAACGCGCTGGGCACGCCCTCGGCACCGCCAAATCAGGTGTTACTCGGACTGGCGTTGTTTTTGACCTTTTTTATTATGTCGCCCGTCATTGACAAGATTTACGTGGATGCTTACCAGCCGTTTAGCGAGCAGAAAATTTCTATGCAGGAAGCGCTGGATAAAGGCGCGCAACCGTTACGCGCGTTCATGCTGCGCCAAACCCGCGAAGCCGATCTGGCGCTGTTTGCCCGTCTGGCCAATAGCGGTCCGTTACAGGGACCGGAAGCAGTACCGATGCGTATCCTCCTGCCCGCTTATGTCACCAGCGAATTAAAGACGGCGTTTCAGATCGGTTTTACGATTTTCATCCCTTTTTTGATTATCGACCTGGTGATCGCCAGCGTACTGATGGCGTTAGGGATGATGATGGTGCCGCCAGCGACAATCGCCCTGCCGTTTAAGCTGATGCTGTTTGTGCTGGTCGATGGTTGGCAATTGCTTGTGGGGTCGCTGGCCCAAAGCTTTTACAGTTAGAGGCGCAAAATGACTCCTGAATCCGTCATGATGATGGGGACCGAGGCGATGAAAGTTGCTCTCGCCCTGGCTGCGCCGCTGTTACTCGTCGCGCTGATTACCGGCCTCATTATCAGCATCTTGCAGGCCGCGACTCAGATTAATGAAATGACGCTGTCGTTTATCCCTAAAATCGTCGCGGTATTCATCGCAATTATCGTTGCCGGCCCGTGGATGCTCAACCTGCTGCTGGACTACGTACGCACTCTGTTCAGCAATTTACCTTATATCATCGGATAAACAGAACGATGATACAGGTTATAAGCGAGCAATGGCTATACTGGCTGCATCTCTATTTCTGGCCTTTGCTGCGCGTACTGGCGCTGATTTCAACGGCGCCCATTCTCAGCGAGCGCGCTATTCCCAAGCGGGTAAAACTGGGGTTGGGAATAATGATTACCCTCGTTATCGCGCCGTCGCTACCAGCAAACGATACGCCGCTTTTTTCTATTGCCGCCTTATGGCTGGCGATGCAACAAATTCTGATCGGTATTGCGCTGGGATTTACCATGCAATTCGCCTTTGCGGCGGTGCGTACCGCAGGTGAGTTTATCGGTCTGCAAATGGGGCTTTCCTTTGCCACCTTCGTCGACCCGGGCAGCCACTTGAATATGCCGGTTCTGGCGCGTATTATGGATATGCTCGCCATGCTACTGTTTCTCACCTTTAATGGCCATTTGTGGCTTATTTCGCTGCTGGTCGATACCTTCCATACTCTGCCCATCGGTAGTAACCCGGTGAACAGTAATGCATTTATGGCGCTCGCCAGGGCCGGAGGGCTCATTTTCTTAAACGGACTGATGCTGGCATTGCCGGTCATTACCCTCCTGCTTACGCTCAACCTGGCGCTGGGGCTATTAAACCGCATGGCGCCGCAGCTCTCGATATTTGTTATCGGTTTCCCGCTTACCCTCACCGTCGGCATTATGCTGATGGCCGCGCTAATGCCATTAATTGCGCCGTTTTGCGAACATTTATTCAGCGAAATTTTCAATTTGCTTGCTGATATTGTTAGCGAGATGCCGATAAATAATAACCCATAATTTTTATCCTGTTTTACTAAGGTTTATCCGAAAATAAATTTTAAAAAACATTCACCAGGATATATCCGCTGCCCCTTATTTGTTTTTACTTCACTCACATAACGCAACATTCACTTTACTTTAAGATGATTCCTGGCAAATTATATGTAACTTTACGGGATAGTAAGTTCGCCTGAAAAACCGCGTAAGCGTTGTCTAAGGTGACTATTCGTGTTCCGTCTGATTATGGTGAGTTATTCAGGTAAGGGGAATTATCGTTACGCATTGAGTGAGGGTATGCCATGTCAACGATTATTATGGATTTATGCAGTTACACCCGGCTAGGGTTAAGCGGGTATCTGGTCAGCAGAGGGGTGAAAAAAAGGGAAATCAACGACATCGAAACCGTTGACGAACTCGCTATCGCTTGTGGCGCACATCAGCCTTCGGTGGTGTTTATTAATGAGGACTGTTTCATTCATACGCCTTCAGACAGTCAACAAATAAAGCAAATCATTAATCAGCATCCTGACACGTTATTTATTGTTTTTATGGCAATTGCTAATGTGCATTTTGATGAATATTTATTAGTAAGAAAAAACTTATTGATTAGCTCTAAATCGATTAAACCTGACTCGCTGGATACCCTTCTTGGCGATATTCTGAAAAAAGAGTCGGGTATTTCAGGAACCATAAATTTACCAACATTATCGTTAAGTCGAACTGAATCCAGCATGTTACGAATGTGGATGGAAGGTCAGGGAACCATTCAGATTTCTGACAGAATGAATATTAAAGCAAAAACAGTATCCTCCCATAAGGGGAATATAAAAAGAAAGATAAAAACGCATAATAAACAAGTGATCTATCACGTAGTGCGGCTGACAGATAACGTCACTAACGGCATTTTTGCTAACATGCGCTGAGACATCCGGACTGGCAATGTACCTCCAGTCCGGCTCAATTAGTCCTGCTCCGCCTTCTCGACAAAAATACCATCCTGGTGACCTGACTCATTGAAGAACCAGATGCCGAGCGGGTAATCCTCCAGCGAAACCAGGTACATTGTGCCTTCACTAAATTCTTCCACTGCCAGTACCACGCCCGGTCGGCGGGGACCGCCGTCCGTTTTAACGGTTACCCGATCATTCACCTTCATCATTTTCCTCCTGTCGCTTTGTGCCAGTGTAGAACAATTTTCTGCGTCTGACAGCGCCTTGCCGGCGTGTTTGCTGGTTTTCTCAACGGTCTATACTTAGGCTGTCAGGAACCCGTGAGGTAGTGAAGATGAAAACGGCAAAAGAGTACAGTGATACGGCCAAGCGCGAAGTGAGCGTCGATGTAGATGCGCTACTGGCGGCCATCAATGAAATCAGCGAAAGCGAGGTTCACCGTAGCCAGGAAGATCCTGAGCGGGTGAGCGTAGACGGACGGGAATATCATACATGGCATGAATTAGCTGAAGCATTCGAGCTGGATATTCATGATTTTAGTGTAACAGAAGTAAACCGTTAAAAATGGCCGAAAAAAATCCCGGCCCTACGGGTCGGGATCAAACTTGCTTATGCAAGAAGCACTTGAAAATTCGTTACACCAGGAAATCTGATGTGAGATTTACTTTATCTGCAATTTTTTTGCATGACAAGTAAATATTTTTTACATGAATGATTAAGCGCGCTAATAGTTCGGTAGCAAAAGTGTGACAACGCATGTGCTGCCTGGAAGCGACGGGATCGGTTCCAGTTAGCGTTCGACTTCTTTCGGATGTGCTTTAGGATTTTTCCTGGAAATAAGCCCGCCGTTGCAACGGAAAATGAGGAAAAAATGCTCTCA
This sequence comes from Salmonella sp. K21076, assembly GCF_039650795.1. Taxonomy (NCBI): domain Bacteria; kingdom Pseudomonadati; phylum Pseudomonadota; class Gammaproteobacteria; order Enterobacterales; family Enterobacteriaceae; genus Salmonella; species Salmonella sp. K21076. The sequence continues at coordinate 293,632 of NZ_JBCLYA010000051.1, read as the reverse complement.
ATCCATGACCCCTTGCTGATTTTTACCGATCTGGACGGCACATTGCTGAACAGCCACACTTTTGAGTGGCAGCCCGCGGCCCCCTGGCTTACACGCCTGCATGAAAGCGGCGTGCCTGTGATCCTCTGTAGCAGTAAAACCGCGGCTGAAATGCTCCAGCTCCAGACGACGTTAAATCTACAGGGACTGCCGCTGATTGCGGAAAACGGCGCGGTGATCCAACTGGACGTTCATTGGGAAGACCATCCCAACTATCCCCGCCTGATAGCCGGTATTTCTCACAACGAAATCCGCCTCGTCCTGCATAAGTTGCGTGAAAAGGAACAGTTTAAGTTCACCACGTTTGATGACGTTGACGATCAGGTGATAAGCGAATGGACGGGCCTAAACCGGGCACAGTCTGCCCTAACCCGTCTGCATGAAGCGTCGGTGTCGCTGATCTGGCGCGATAGCGATGAACGCATGGCGCAGTTTGTCGCCCGTTTAAATGACCTGGGACTGCAATTTGTCCATGGCGCCCGTTTCTGGCATGTGCTGGACGCCTCCGCCGGTAAAGATCAGGCTGCCAACTGGCTAATTGAAGCATATCGTCGGCAGTGGCGCGCGCGTCCTCTGACGTTGGGGCTAGGAGACGGCCCCAATGATGCGCCCTTACTGGATGTGATGGATTATGCGGTTGTCGTTAAAGGGCTAAACCGGGAGGGTGTACATTTGCGTAACGACGATCCTCAGCGCGTCTACCGTAGCCAGAACGAAGGGCCGGATGGCTGGCGCGAAGGAATGGACTATTTCTTTTCCCGCTCCTGAGTCGCGTCGCTGGCGCAAATACGGTTACGTCCGGACTGTTTGGCGTAATAAAGCCGTTTGTCGGCCAGCGACTGCAACTGCTCAAAATCATAGTCGCCGTATTCCTCCGCGCTACTGATCCCCATTGACGCGCTGATACGAAGCGTCGTGCTTTTCGTCACCAGAATCTCTTTGTCATTAATGCGCTGGCGTATGCGTTCGGCAATCTGCAGCGCCTGCGCTTTCGTCGCGCCGGGCAGCACGATACAAAACTCTTCGCCCCCTACCCGTCCGGCGATGTCGTGCGCTCGAATGGTGCTGCCAATGAGCCCAGCGGCATGGGACAACACGCGATCGCCTGCCTGATGGCCAAAGCGATCGTTAACGCTTTTAAAATAATCTAAATCCAGCTGTATCACAGAAAATGGCTGGCGGGCTTCCCGATAGCGCTTTGCCAGCCTGGACGCTTTTTCAAACAGCGCGCCACGGTTATATAGCCGGGTCAGCGGATCGTGCCATGCCTGCCATTGCGGCGAATTTTGCAGAACAAACATATTTTTGACCATATGTCGAATAACGCCCCAGGAGATCAACAGCATCGCCGTAAAAAGCCCCCATAACAGCGTCAGCGCGATACTAATACTGCCAAAATTCCCTTGTATACCTTCACGTAATGTATGCACGCGCAGCAGGACGCCATCAAAATGATCCAGCCGCTCCCAGCTTACATAATGCGTTCCTAAACGCAGCCCGCCCAGGGTATCTTTTTCTATTTCACGCGCCAGTAAGGCGCGCTCACGGTCATTTAACGTATTCTCGGTTTGTTGTTCCGGCGCGGAGTCCGTCAACAAACGGAGATGGTTATCGTATAGCTGATATTCCCCTTCAATATCCTTTTCGGCCGCATCGCGCAGAAACTGCTGTAATGACGCGACGGGAATATCCATTGCCAGTACGCCATACCAGTAATTATCGTGATCCAGCGGTAGACTGGCTGTCACTTTTTTCTGCTCGTCAGCAACATAGGGCTGTGCGGAGGTAAACCACCGCACGCCGCGCTGTGGATTACGCCGTTGGCTTTGCTCGATAAACCAGGGCTGGGTCACGTACTGATAGTAACGGGAAACAATATCGCTACCGTACGCCGTAGGGAGAGTTGAGAGGTAAAACCCTGAGCGAGAAACATACATCGTCTCCAGCGTCAGCATGGCGGATGAGCGCGCCAGATACCCTAACTCCAGCGTGGCGGTTAATTCATTTGCCAGGTCACGACTCTCCCGCGAAAGAAGCGTCGTCCGGGCGACAAATTGATCGGAAACGCCATATAACGGCAATGTCCGCCGTTTATCCAACTCCAGTTGCCAGAAATGTCTGACGCGTCGTTGCTCAAACTGCGTCACCGCGCTTTGCAATGCGGAAAAAGCCAGCGGCGCCACCAGCGCTTCATGCATACCGTTGCGTAAAAAGATCAACCTGTCCATGTTGAATTGCAGTTGGCGGTCAAGGACATTCGCGACGCTCCCCAGATGATTGCGCTGACTGGCGACATACGCGTCTTTCAGTATCATAACTTCCCGCCAGGTAAGTAGCGTCGAGAACAGCATCACGATCAGAAAACAGGTGTTGACGACATGACCGGGACCAAAACGCCGCGCCAGCTTTTTAAACCAGCCTTGATTGTCTAACAGTGTTTCGTGCGGCACCCTGGTAACTCCTGGTTATTGATACAACGCCCCCTGATGGCTTACGGTAGCCAGACCTCATCAAGGGATACCACTCAATCCTGGCATAACCAGGTAGCAGCATGTCGCAGCGCGACGACTCTTTTTCTCCACAGCAAAACGCCCGGCATTAACCGGGCGTTTTGTCATCGGGCTTCATCCCGCACGCGCCTTTCCTTGCCTGGCACGAGCTCATTCTCATGGAATGCCTCCCGCTTTACGCCAAAACCATCATACCAGCGACACTCTACCATTCCGCTGGAATAACCGGTGACGATCATCCGGGGTCCACCCTCTTTCACGGTAACTTCCTCACTGACAGAAAAGACCATACCTGCCTCCTGTATCAGATGAAACGTTTTCACCTTAGACGAGGATGGACAATTTTGCATAATTCATTGTAGAAAATCAGTGCGAAACACCGCGAATTTTCGCCACACCTTTCACCAGCGCCACCACAATGGCGCCGATAATAAAGCCGAGCACCAGATTCAGCCCCGCAGGGATCGTATGCGCCATGAAAGCCCCCTGCTGCTGCGCAAAATGTTCAATGGCATGGTGTAGCGGCGCAATACCGTGTACGACAATTCCGCCGCCAACCAGAAACATCGCCAGCGTACCGACAATGGATAATGCTTTCATTAACCAGGGCGCGATAATCAGTAATCCTTTACCGACGCCCTGCGCCAGCACGCTACGCTTTTCCGCCAGCCAGTACCCCATATCATCCAGTTTGACAATAATACCCACCAGGCCATACACGCCAATGGTCACAACCAACGCAATCCCCGCCAGCACCAACACCTGATTAAGCAGCGGTGCCTGCGCGACAATCCCCAGGGTAATTGCCACAATTTCAGCGGAAAGAATGAAATCGGTACGGACCGCCCCTTTTACTTTATCTTTTTCAAAGGCCAAAGGATCTTGCGTAGCCAGCGCCTCAAGACGTTTTTGCCGCTCCGCCAGGTCTTCTTTGTGTTTTCGCGCCTCAAAGGTATGCAGGACTTTTTCTACCCCTTCAAAGCAGAGAAACGCGCCGCCTAACATTAATAAAGGCGTAATGGCTCACGGGATAAATGCGCTTATCAACAGCGCCAACGGCACCAGAATAACCTTGTTGATTAATGATCCTTTCGCCACGCTCCATACCACTGGCAGCTCGCGATTAGCGCGAACGCCGGTCACCTGCTGCGCATTGAGCGACAGGTCGTCCCCCAGTACGCCTGCGGTTTTTTTCGCGGCCAATTTGCCCATTACCGAAATATCGTCCAGCAGCGTGGCGATATCGTCGAGTAATGTCAGTAAGCTACTTCCTGCCAAAATGATTTCCTCGGTCTTTTCTTCTAAGACGTTAAGTATGTAGCAAAACGCGCAATGCCGAAACCGGCGGCGCGGGTCAACGCCTTTTTATTCCAAAAGGACAATTATAATGCTCGCCAGCATAATAATTTTGACGTTTACTATATTCACCCTTTTTATTTCACCGTGAGTGATTATGCGTTTCCGGCAGTTATTACCTCTTTTTGGCGCGCTTTTTGCCTTGTACATCATTTGGGGGTCTACCTATTTTGTTATCCGCATAGGCGTTGAAAGCTGGCCGCCGCTAATGATGGCAGGCGTACGTTTTCTCTCGGCGGGGATGTTGCTCATGGCGTTTTTGCTGTTGCGCGGCGAAAAACTTCCGCCGCTGCGCCAGACCATCAACGCCGCGCTGATTGGCCTACTGCTGCTGGCGGTGGGTAACGGTCTGGTGACGGTGGCGGAGCATCAAAACGTGCCATCGGGCATTGCTGCCGTCGTGGTCGCCACTGTCCCGCTATTTACGCTGTGCTTTAGCTACTTTTTTGGTATTAAAACGCGCAAATTAGAATGGGTGGGGATTGCCATTGGACTTGCCGGGATTATTCTGCTGAACAGCGGCGGTAATTTAAGCGGCAATCCGTGGGGCGCGATTTTGATCCTGATAGGTTCGATGAGCTGGGCATTTGGTTCCGTTTACGGCTCGCGCATCGCCCTGCCTGTGGGCATGATGGCGGGCGCGATTGAAATGCTGGCGGCGGGCGTGGTATTGCTTTGCGCGGCGTTTCTTTCCGGCGAAAAGCTCGCCACGCTGCCTGGTTTATCGGGGTTTATGGCCGTCGGCTACCTGGCGTTATTCGGTTCTATTATCGCCATTAATGCCTATATGTACCTGATTCGCAACGTCAGTCCGGCGCTGGCGACCAGCTACGCCTATGTGAATCCGGTTGTCGCCGTGTTGCTTGGCACTGGCCTAGGCGGTGAGAGGTTATCGCCCGTTGAATGGGCCGCGCTGGGCGTGATTGTGTTTGCCGTAGTGCTAGTGACTCTGGGTAAGTACCTGTTTCCCGCCAGGGCGGTGATCACACCGTGTAAAACGGAAGATTCACGCCAGTAGATGAATCCCCTGGGTGTCGATCTGCGCGCTGGCGCCGCCGCCGCAGATCCACTCTTCCAGGCGCTCCGCCAACGCCGCGTCGCTCAATTTCGCTCGCCCGCGCAAGGCGCACTCCCAGACGATCAGTACCCGCCAGCCAAGCGCCTGTAAACGCTGAATATCACGCTCATCGCGCTCAACGTTCTTACCGATTTTTTCCAGCCAGAAAGCCGTTCGCGTGGCCGGTACTTTGAATAGATAACAGTGGTGATGATGCCAAAAGCAGCCGTGAGTAAAAATCACACAATCATAGTCATTCACCACAAAGTCCGGCTTGCCCGGTAATGTCGTGTCCTGAGTATGAAACGTAATCCCCTGCGCGCTTAACAGGCCAGCAAGGCGTTTTTCAATCGCCGTATCGCGGGTCGCTATCGCGCGCATATTTTTACTGCGCGTGGCTTTATCGTGAACGTCCGCCATCTGCCGTCTCTCTCTGACGCAGCGTCACCGCCTGGTGAATTTTGGGTTCCAGCAGCTTTGCTACCGCGGCAAATACCGGCACCACCACGGAGTTGCCAAACTGGCGATAGGCCTGCGTATCCGAGACAGGTATCCTGAACTGGTACGTTTGCGGCGCCTCAAATCCCATTAAACGCGCGCACTCTCTCGGCGTGAGTCGGCGGGGACGATGTTGTTGGTTGCCAGCATCGTCGAAATTCACTTCGCCTTTCGCCATATCCCAACCACGATCGATCAGAATTTCGGCGCCATCTTTGTAGTAGCGAGCAGATAACGTGCGCGCCACACTTTCCGGATTGTCAGGATAAACCATGCCATAGCCAAAACCGTTTCCCCGCGCCTGGTGCTTTTTCGCGTAGCGATATAAATATTTCCACAGCACCGGCGTCAGGATATATTTGGCTTCGACGACGGGCTCCAGCAGTTCTGCCAGCGTCGGACGGCGCGGTGGATAACAACGGGCGATATTGCGTAACGTAAAATCGGTTTTCAGGTTTAAATCGCGACGGAATCCCACCAACACAATACGTTCCCGATGCTGAGGAAGAAAGTGCTGCCCGTCGATAATTTTCGGATCGTCCGGGCCATTGTCAGCGGCATCCGCCACGTCATATCCCAGTTCATCGAGCGTTTGCATAATAATGCGGAAGGTGTTGCCCTGGTCGTGACTTTTAAGGTTTTTCACGTTTTCCAGCACAAACAGCGCGGGGCGGCGGGCGTCGATAATTCTTACGACATCAAAAAATAACGTCCCCTGAGTCTCGCAGGCAAAGCCGTGGGCGCGGCCCAGCGCATTTTTCTTGGAAACGCCCGCCAGAGAAAATGGCTGACAGGGAAAGCCCGCCAGCAGGACATCATGTTGCGGAATATGCTGGCGAATGTGTTCCGCCGCCTCATCATCGCTGACCCCTTCCCGGTGGCTCAATGTGATATCGCGGATATCTTCATTAAAGCGATGTTGCAGCGGATCGCAAAAATAGTTCGCTTTATATGTCCGTACCGCGTGCTTATTCCATTCGCTGGTAAACACGCACTGTCCGCCTATCGCTTCAAATCCGCGGCGAATGCCGCCGATGCCCGCGAAGAGATCGATAAAACGAAAGGCGTAATGTGGATGATGCGCTGGCGGCGTCGGCAACTCTGTTTTAAGACAGCTGAGTTCATTGTCGCTCAAACGATGCCATGCCGCGTTCATCATTACGCGCTTGAAGATGGCCGGGCTCCAGTGCTGTTCGCCCAGGCCGTTAAGGTGCGCCACCAGCGTTTTAACATCGTAGATTTCCAGCAATTGACTCAGCATCGCCTGGATCTCGCTTCCGGCGTCGTCGGCGATGAGGTTCCGGGCGTGTGTTACTGAAATATTTTCCTGCATACATTTAACCGGCCAAAAATAATTGCCGACAGACTAACATAAAATGACGCGGTTTACGTTTCAGCGGCAGGGGTTACTGATACGTAGCAAACATCTGGATGACCGCATCATCCCGTGTTTCATAGTCGCCTTTCAGCTCAGCGCTCAGTTTCGCCATGTACGACACCAGAAAATCCGCATTACGCTGCGCCAGGTGCTTGCCCCGTTCGGTCTGCATCGTCAGCGGCAGTTTCAGCAGTTTGGTTTTAAAATGGTCGAGCGCGAATTGCTTATCGTTAAGAGGCCGTCTGTTGGCAAAGGGATCGTCGGCATCAAACAGCGCGACGCCCAGCGCGCCGGAGACCGCGAAGACCCGCGCCAGACCAATGGCGCCCAACGCCTCCAGCCTGTCTGCATCCTGTACGATTTTTGCCTCTGGCGTGGTAGGCGCAATTTTTGCGCTGAAGCTATGCGCTTCGATAGCATGACAAATGCCCGCCAGTTTTTCTGCCGGAAAGTCAGGAAAATCCCGCAGAAAAATACGCCGGGTTTCTGCCGCCGCCAGAATGGAAGAACGATGCCGCTGCGGATGATTTTTCGCCAGGCTGACGATGTCATGGAAATAACATGCCGATAGCACCACCAGCCAGTCGACAGGACTGTTTTCCCCGAGCGTTTGCGCGGTTGCCCAAACACGACGAAAATGGAAGATGTCATGGGCGGCATCCTGTTCCTGGTGGTGGTGACGTAGCCAGTCTTCAAACTGCGATTGCCAGTATCCTGAGTCCATACGCCCTCTCTTTATAGCAGACCATTTTTATTACATGCCTGAGCACAGGGTTCGCTATCCTGACATATCCGCCACCACTTTACATCCTTGCGTGCTTGCGCGTTTCTGGCTGAGTGTCGGCGGGATACCCCCTGTTTTTGCGAGGCCGGGTGTACCAGGCAATACTCCCCAGAATAAGCCAGACGACGCCCAGCGAAAGCGCGTTAAGCCATTTTTCCGTTGCGCTGCCAGGAGTGCTGATTGGGCCGAGAACCGGCTCGGTTTGTATGGCGGACATCAGCCACACGCAACGCGCCATCGCCCAGATGAAGTAGCCGCAAAAGGTATAAAAAACCCATAACGCTAATTTACCGCCCATGCTACGGGTGGCGTTGTCCTCCCTGGTACTCAAACTTTACTCCGCTTTTGTGATGTAAGTCATATGACATTAATTACATTATAATGTGATATTAGTCACATTTCGACCATGGAATACCTTATCCACCTGTTCTGGTTATTCATTCCACAAATAGTTTATTCTCAGTTAATGTTGCGTCTGGCGCTGAACCTGCTGTTAAATAAGGGAATGGTAATTGAATCGCACTCTGATGCAGAATAACCCATAACCAGAACAACTTATTTTTACGCACCGCGATAGCGTTTTATTTTATTAGCATTAAATGTCAGAATGATTCGGTTATTAGCCTTTTATCATTTATTTTATCATTACCCACATTACCGGCATTTATGCCGGTTTTTTTTTATGCTTTTTCATAATCAAAGCATCAAATACATATAAAAAACAAATTATATTCACGCCAGCAGCCATCAAATCAAAACACATAACTCATTGATAAAAAATGATAATTATAGACTATATATTCTTAGTCACTTATATATCCTGTATTATAAAAAACCAAATAGAAACAAATTGAAATATTTTAAATATCTTTGTTACATGTTATTTTTTAAATTCCATGAACTTCATAGAATAGTATCAATTTGTAGTTTTGTTGAAGTGGCTACATATTCATATAAATTATTATCATAAGGGAATACATAATGAACAGAAAAGTTCTGGCACTGCTTGTCCCGGCGTTATTAGTGGCAGGCGCAGCAAATGCGGCTGAAATTTATAATAAAAATGGCAACAAACTCGACCTGTACGGCAAAGTTGATGGTCTGCGTTACTTCTCTGACAATGCAGGCGACGATGGCGATCAGTCCTACGCCCGTATTGGCTTTAAAGGCGAAACGCAGATCAACGATATGCTGACCGGCTATGGTCAGTGGGAATACAACATTAAGGTGAACACCACCGAAGGCGAAGGTGCAAACTCCTGGACTCGTCTGGGCTTTGCCGGTCTGAAATTCGGCGAGTACGGCTCTTTCGATTATGGCCGTAACTATGGTGTTATCTACGACATTGAAGCCTGGACCGATGCGCTGCCGGAATTCGGCGGTGATACTTATACCCAGACCGATGTCTATATGCTGGGCAGAACCAACGGCGTTGCCACCTACCGTAATACCGACTTCTTCGGTCTGGTGGAAGGCCTGAACTTCGCGTTGCAGTACCAGGGTAATAATGAAAACGGCGGTGCTGGTGCTGGTGAAGGTACAGGTAACGGCGGCAACCGCAAACTGGCCCGTGAAAACGGCGACGGTTTCGGTATGTCTACCTCCTACGACTTTGACTTCGGGTTAAGCCTGGGTGCGGCCTACTCTTCCTCTGACCGTTCGGACAATCAGGTTGCTCGTGGTTATGGCGACGGCATGAATGAGCGCAACAACTATGCCGGCGGTGAAACCGCTGAAGCCTGGACCATAGGTGCCAAATATGACGCCTACAATGTTTACCTGGCGGCCATGTACGCTGAAACCCGCAACATGACCTATTATGGCGGCGGCAATGGCGAAGGTAATGGCAGTATTGCTAACAAAACCCAGAACTTTGAAGTGGTTGCGCAGTACCAGTTCGATTTCGGTCTGCGTCCGTCCATCGCCTACTTGCAGTCTAAGGGCAAAGATTTAGGCGGTCAGGAAGTCCATCGTGGCAACTGGCGTTACACCGACAAAGATCTGGTTAAATATGTTGACGTCGGTATGACTTACTACTTCAACAAAAATATGTCCACCTACGTTGATTATAAAATCAACCTGCTGGACGAAGATGATGACTTCTACGCAAACAACGGTATTGCAACCGATGATATCGTAGGTGTTGGTCTGGTCTACCAGTTCTAAGACGCTTTATGTTATTCAAGCCCGTGCTTAGCGCGGGCTTGTTATTATAGGGCAAGAATTAAATAACGGATAACGGCGCAAAGACAGGTGACCAGGCTTCATCGGATAGATGAAGACAACGTCGCTCTTTTCAGGCGCTGTCTGCAAGAGAAATAACACCTTTGGGGAAAGGTAAATGCCACTATAGATGATGGATGTCAGCGTCTATAGATGATAATCATCCGGGCATAAAAAAAGCTCCTGTACGGAGCTAATATGAATTATTTTCTAAAATCTAGCGGAACCTGTCCTGAGCGAATGTATAATCCAACATTATCAAAAGTGATCATGGTTGACTTACAAAAAATACATTTCGCGCCAAACGGGTTTTGCTCAGTAACATCGAATGTCGATGTTCTGTATTGTGAACCATGGCAACATGGACACCGGAAGTGAATTTTATTAGTAATATCAGTTGCCTTAAAGCGCCACAACGTTGACCGCTGATGGACCTTTTGGTCCCTGCTCTGCTGAAAACTCCACTTCCTGATTTTCATTCAGAGTGCGGAATTCATTACTTTGAATGGCGGAAAAATGCACAAACACATCTTTGCTGCCATCTTTAGGCGTAATGAAACCAAAGCCCTTTTCAGGGTTAAACCATTTTACTAAACCAGTGATTTTCGTCGTCATAATATTGTTACCTTTTGAATGAGCCCTTGGGCGAAATGGCCTGAAGAAAATTATCAGAGAGAAAAAAACCTAAAGGAGATCTCAAGAGGAACAAATGATGAGAAATATTACAATCACTACTTCAGATAAGTTTGTATCAAACCGCACAACCATTAACGCATGGTTAACTGAACATAGCAAGCTTTAGTTTTGTTAAAAAAATATTAATTGTTTTTTAGCATTATCACGCTGATTGCCATACTCTTTTTATCCATGCCCATCGCTACGGCTGAAACCAGGCGTAAATAAGTTACGTCTCACAACGCCTGCCTGGCAATAAACGCGCCACATTTCCTGATGTCGTAAACCAGGATACATGCGCATTATCGTGAGAGGTTCCTGTGATCTTGTGCGACCAAAAGAACGGGGACGATTTAGCAACTATCTCAGGCATTGATCGCACAAGTTACTTAACACGCAGTAGATCAGAGTATCTTGTGGTGTACCGAGGCGAAAGCATTTCTCGCTTCATAGCCCACTGTTGCGACATCCCCTGCCCGGCGAAGTACAGCGTCCCCTTCCCGTCTTTTGCGTTAAGATGGTCCAGTACTTCCATCAACTTCGCACTACCGGCGCGCGGCGCGTTATCGTCGAAAAGGTTGAGTTGCGCTACGCCCTGGCTGAAGAAGCCACCCAGCATCACCCCCGCTTTCTGGTAGCGATGGCCGTCGCGCCAGATTTTATCCAGACATTTCACAGCCGCATTGATAATGTCACGTGAATCCTGCGTGGGGGTGAGAAGCGTCACCGCGGCGCTGTTACCGTAGTAGGGCTCGTTCAGGGCAAAGGGTGATGTTTTGACGAATGTTGAAATGAAACAGCAGTACTGGTGCTCGCCGCGGAGTTTTTCTGCCGCGCGCGCAGCGTAGCTGTAAACAGCCTGGCGCATTTCCTCATAGTCTGTGACCCGCTCGCCGAAAGAGCGGCTACAAACGATTTCCTGCTTTGCCGGCGCAAACTCTTCAAGCTCCAGACATGGCTCTCCGCGAAGCTCTCTCACGGTACGCTCCAGCACGACATTGAAGTGTTTCCTGATGATCCAGGTACTTTGTTCAGAGAGATCGAGAGCAGTCTTGATGCCCAGGGCATTGAGCTTCTTACTGATGCGTCTGCCGACACCCCAGACATCCTCTACGGGTATCAGGGCCAGCAGCCGACGCTGGCGATCGATGTTCGACAGGTCAACCACCCCGTCGGTCTGGCGCTGCCACTTTTTCGCAGCATGGTTAGCCAGCTTGGCAAGGGTTTTCGTCTGGGCAATGCCTACACCGACAGTCAGGTGCGTGCGCTTCAGGACCGTCGCTCTTATCTCGTGCCCGAAATCTGTCAGATCCCGGCAGTTTCGTACCCCCGTCAGATCACAAAAAGCCTCATCAATGCTGTAAATTTCTACCCGCGGCACCATCTCCTCTAGTGTGGTCATTACCTGGTTCGACATATCAGCGTAAAGCTCGTAATTACTGCTGAAGCAAACAACACCGGATCGCCGGAAGCGTTCTTTCTGTTTGAAGTATGGCTCACCTGCTGCGATACCGAGTTGTTTCGCCTCGGCGCTACACGCGATAACGCAGCCATCATTGTTTGATAACACCACCACCGGTCGGCCACATAAATCAGGACGAAAGACCGTTTCGCAGGAGGCGTAAAAGCTATTAACATCGCAGAGCGCGAACATAATCAACTGACCGCTTTAATGATAAAGGTCACCACCCCGAATATGTCGAGCGTGTCTTCACTGCCGACAGGTATGGGTCGATAGGCGCCGTTCATGGGGATTAACTGCACTGTCGGACGCAACTGCAACCGCTTTACGGTGAACTCTCCTTCAATTGCCGCAATTACAATGTCACCGTGGTCAGCGTTCCGTGAGCTATCCACCACCAGCAGGTCACCGTCGCTGATGCCTGCTTCAATCATTGAATCCCCCGTTGCTTTGACAAAATATGTTGAGCTGGGATGAGAAACGAGCAACTCATTAAGATCGATACGCTGCTCAATATAGTCCGCCGCGGGGCTGGGGAATCCACACGGCACTAAGTAACTGAAAAATGGGAGAGGAATAATTTCGCGCAACTCTGTAGGTCTGAAAAATTCCATAATCCATACCTCGAATACTGTTTTTATATACAGTAGTGTTATTTGAACATGCGCGCAAGATACCGGAGTCGCTACGACTGTTTAAATCTTCGTCGCTTCGTTTGTAAGTTTCTCTCTCAGTTCAAATTATGCGTTTTGTAAATTTTCCGGTTGTATTGTCATGTGTGCATATTTAAGCCAGTCTGGAGGCCAGATTTTCTGTACAGCGTCGACAGTCCCGCAGCGTAAGTTATCGCCACGCGCCAGCGCGTTTCCCTGACAGCAATTAATCTTCTGCCCGGCGCCCATGTCTACAGGGGAACATTTCGGGCAACAGGCCGGGTGCGACGATTACCGAGGACGACGGCGTTAAGTCGCCGCAAGTGACATCACTGTGAATCCCGATGGGGTACAGCGAAATAGCGGGGCAGAAAACCAGGAGTTGACTTATGATCGAAAAGTAAAAATAACACCATCCCTGGCCCCCTCTTCTGGCAGAAAAAGCATAAGATGGCGATACGTTTTTCACGTAATATTCTAACAGAATACTCTAAGTGTATTCTAAGTGTGAGACTGATCGCTGAAAGAAGATGAGCTAAGTGTTTGAATTGTGGCGGAGAGAGGGGGATTTGAACCCCCGGTAGAGTTGCCCCTACTCCGGTTTTCGAGACCGGTCCGTTCAGCCGCTCCGGCATCTCTCCGTATATTGCAATGATGCCAGGTAATTTGGCATTTTAACAGACCCTATTCGGGTAATTTTGTTCAAGTGACGAGTTTACGAGCAAAACGATGATTAAGTGGCCCTGGAAAGCACAAGAAATAACCCAGAACGAAGACTGGCCGTGGGATGATGCGCTGGCTATACCTCTTCTGGTAAACCTCACCGCGCAAGAACAGGCTCGGCTTATTGCGCTAGCCGAACGTTTTTTGCAGCAGAAAAGACTGGTAGCGCTACAGGGATTTGAGCTCGACTCGTTAAAAAGTGCACGTATTGCGTTAATTTTTTGCTTACCGATCCTGGAGCTCGGTATTGAGTGGCTTGATGGTTTTCATGAAGTGCTCATTTATCCCGCGCCCTTTGTGGTAGATGATGAATGGGAAGATGACATAGGTCTGGTGCACAGCCAGCGTGTCGTACAGTCGGGGCAAAGCTGGCAACAAGGGCCCATCATTCTGAACTGGCTGGATACCCAGGACTCGTTCGATGCTTCGGGTTTCAACCTCATTATTCATGAAGTTGCGCACAAACTGGATATGCGTAATGGCGATCGCGCCAGCGGCATCCCTTTCATCCCGTTACGCGATGTGGCTGGCTGGGAACACGATCTCCACGCGGCAATGAATAATATTCAGGATGAAATCGATCTTGTTGGCGAAAGCGCTGCCAGTATAGATGCCTATGCCGCCACCGACCCTGCAGAATGTTTTGCCGTGTTGTCAGAGTATTTTTTCAGCGCGCCAGAACTGTTTGCTCCACGTTTCCCGGCGCTATGGCAGCGTTTTTGCCAGTTCTATCGCCAGGATCCTTCTCAGCGCTTACGGGTAAGCGCTGCCGAAGGCGACTACGGCGAGGAATCCGAACATTAATTCCTCACTTTGTGGGTTAATTAACCAATTGAATTGGCGCGTTAATTTTACTGTTGACACGTTATAGCCGGCCCAGTATTCAACGCCTCGTTGAAACAATTCCTCTGTAGTTCAGTCGGTAGAACGGCGGACTGTTAATCCGTATGTCACTGGTTCGAGTCCAGTCAGAGGAGCCAGATTTAGGAAAGCAGACGTTCACTGACGTCTGCTTTCTGCATTTATATCAACTGATTATCCCCTTCTTCAAGTTTACTCTCGTTTACTAAAAACCACTCGAAGCCATACCCTTTTGCTGGTAAAGCTGGTTTGCCATAATTCTGCCTGTGATATTGACGGAAATCTTTTCGCCTGCACCAGAAATTTATCTGCCATTTCCGCTACCGGCGTCAGACTGCCTGTATCAACCATTTTCACAAAATATTTCACGTCTAAAGTTCATTCTGCCCCCTGCCCTTAATCTCTACGGCGTTATGTCTCAGAATTATTTGCCAAGTGCCTGCCAATTTTTCACGCCTCATCAGGCGCTGGTACATAGCCATTGCGGTAAGGTCACAGCATTTGACTTGTGCAATGACAGACAAAGTTGCGCCATGCCGGGGCAAAGTAGGAATTAGATCAAAACTTCAACGCTTTGTTGTTTTTGTCAGCAAACAAACGCGCAATCTTATTTCCCCCTTTGACAAGCCGATCGCACATCGTTACTATGCGCCCCGTTCACACGATTCCTCTGTAGTTCAGTCGGTAGAACGGCGGACTGTTAATCCGTATGTCACTGGTTCGAGTCCAGTCAGAGGAGCCATTTTCAAGAAAGCAGACGTTCACTAACGTCTGCTTTCTGCATTTCTATCAATTGGTTATCCCCTCTCAGTCGTTCACCCTCGTTCACTAAAAACCACTCGAAGCCATATCATTTTGATGGTAAAAATGCTGGTAATGCTGGTTCGATTTCCCTTTTACCAACAAATGAGGGGGTGTTTTCATGTCACTGACTGATATTAAAGCAAAAAATGCAAAACCCCTTGAGAAGGAATACAAGCTTACTGATGGCTTTGGTATGTTCCTTCGTGTTACCCCTAAAGGTTCGAAATACTGGCAAATGGCTTACCGCTTCGAAGGGAAACAAAAACTCTTCTCTATTGGTGTTTACCCTGCTGTTTCTCTTTCTGACGCAAGACAGCGCCGTGATGAGGCCAGAAGGCTTCTTGCTCAGGGTATTGACCCTAATGCAAAGAAACAGGCAGAGGTTAAAGAGCTTAAAGCCAAACGTGATAATACACGCTCCTTCAGAACAGTAGCCAAAGCGTGGTTCTCCACGAAAACAAAATGGTCTGATGATTATGGTGATGCCGTATGGAAGCGCCTTGAAACTTATGTCTTCCCGGTAATCGGTGACAAAGATGTTGCCGAACTGGATACGGGTGATCTGCTGGTTCCGGTGAAAAAAGTTGAGGCTCTTGGTTATCTTGAAGTTGCCATGCGCATTCAACAATACATTACGGCAATCCTGCGTCATGCCGTCCAGCAAAAGCTGATACGCCATAACCCAGCCTATGATATGGAAGGTGCAGTTCAGAAACCACAAACTGAACACCGCCCTGCACTTGAGCTGGAAGAAATACCCCAGTTACTGAACAAAATTGCCGAATACAAAGGCCGCAGGTTAACCATACTGGCAATACAGCTCAATCTGATGATTTTCATTCGTTCCAGTGAGCTGCGTTTCGCTCGCTGGTCAGAAATTGATTTCAAAAGTAAGTTATGGGTGATACCCGAACAGCGTGAAGCGATTGAAAACGTCAAACATTCAACTCGTGGGGCTAAAATGAAGCGTAAGCACTTAGTTCCCCTTTGTAAGCAGGCCATGAAGATACTCAAAGAGATCCGACAACTGACTTATGAAGAAGGTCATGATGACGGATTAATCTTTACTGGTTGTTATGACTCGTTTAAACCCATGAGCGAAAACACCATCAACAAAGCGCTTCGCAATATGGGCTATGACACAAAGCAGGACATCTGTGGACACGGTTTCCGCACTCTGGCCTGTAGTGCCTTAATTGAGTCCGGGCTATGGTCAGAAGACGCTGTAGAGCTTCAAATGAGCCATAAGGAAAGCAATAGCGTCCGTGCTGCTTATACCCACAAGGCAAAACACCTTGACCAGCGCCGCCTGATGCTCCAGTGGTGGGCTGATTTCCTTGATGCTAACAGCAACGATATGGTCAGGCCGTTTGAGTTTGATTCAAATAAATAAAGGGAAAGGCCGTTCGCGGCCTTTCAACTTCATGCTTAATTACAGTCTATGCTGAATATGATACTGAATCTTTCTCTATCGCTAAACCAGCGATTTTTTCCAGCATTATTTCCCAGAGTGCGTATTTTCTTTTGTGCTCAATAAACAGAGATTTTAAATACTCTTCTGTTGAAGGGATTTTTTCAGTCCATGCAATATCTTTACTGTAATCAATGCTTTTTTTCATATCAGATGCCGCATAGGTGTAGTATTTACTCTGAGAACGACTGATACTGTCCTCTGCCAGCACTCTACGGAGCAGAGTTGCAGAACATGCATAACCATGCCTGTAAAGCTCACTCGATAAGGTACGAACAAAAGAACCGCGTAATAAAGACATCATCTCTGCGATTTCATTTTCACTCGCATTCATGACTTCAGAATCAAGTTTTCCATAACTATCTGTCCCGGACAAGAAAAGAATAACAAACGGAAAGCCTTTTTTCTTTGCTATGCCAGAGAACAAATCCAGTGAGTCATTATTTTTCTCCACCAGATTATAGATATTATAAAAAATAACATCACACCTGTTCTTAAATCCGTCTATACAAATTGTTTTTGCCTGCTGAATCTCGCCTTCTTCAATCAACGCCAGAGCCAACACCTCAGTCCATTTATCACGAAGCCCTGCCTGATCAACTGATTTATCTTCTTTGATTTTATTGAGAACCTGAATGGCCTCCTCAGTACACAGTTCATCAACCAGCAACTCAGCAAACTTAATGATATATTCTGGCTGATTCAGTTTTCTTTTCTCAAAGCATTGCCTGATGAAATCAACATCCCTGATATACAGACTTAACTCAACAGCACCATTGACATCACCTGTCTTAAGAAGACTTTCCCTTAAAACACGAATAACATTGTATCCCAGTTCTTTTTTATACTTATCAAAAATATCAAAGTTAAAATACACATCACCTTTAAGTACGGAAATTATTTTATCCGCTATAACATCAATACTTTTGTCTTTTTGTAGGGACAGGGATTTTAACCATATTTCGACAGCACCATTATAATAGTCCATCCATGATCCATCTGATGTATCAGCAATTTCGCTGACTTTATCAAATGAGAGCAGTAAATCATGGCAAAACGCCTCGGTTTTTTCAGGCAGCGTTGATACCGTCTTTTCAAGTGGAAATATGACATTCCTGTATAGCCCCTCAAAAAAAATCGCTGCTTCATAATAATCATAAAAGCGTTTTGTTTTAATTACCCTTTTGTATTCAGCCTCAGCCTTTTTCAGTGATTCTTCTGGAGTTAACAGATATTCATTAATAAGAAAGGATTTTGCCTGACCATTATCCTCTGCAATATCACAAATTATTTGCATGAGTTGTTCTGCAGGCATTTCCTTGAGTAAAGAAAGTTGTTTCTTGTTCAGTTTAGCCATCATCACATCCTGATAATGTTTGGTAGACGCAGAAAAGCTAATTGTACTAACACGAGGACAGAACATTCAATAAAAGCATTAACATAATGATTTAAAAAGAAATCTGTAGCACGCTGTTCATTGATGAAATGCACTCTTTACCGTAAAATATCCCCCATCACACAGTAACCTGATACAGATACGTGGAATGGTCAATGAACAAACTTTCGCCTGAAATGCCCGAACTGCAATCAATGAATATCACTGCTGATAACATCACCAAGCTTAAATCATTGTTTCCTGAAGCCTTTAATGAAAACGGCATTGATTTTGACGTTTTAAAACAGCTTTTGGGTGAAAATGTAGACGAAAAAGAAGAACGCTATGGCCTGAACTGGCATGGTAAGCGTCAGGCTCGTCAGCTTGCTCTTACCCCTTCCCGTGGCACCTTACGCCCATGTAAAGATGAAAGCGTTGATTGGGATAACACCAAGAACCTCATGATCGAGGGTGATAACCTTGAAGTGTTAAAGCTTCTTCAAAAAAGCTACACTGGAAAAGTTAAGCTTATATATATTGATCCTCCTTACAACACCGGGAAAGATTTTGTTTATCCTGATAACTTCCAAGATAATATGAAAAATTATCTTGAAATCACAGGGCAAACAGAAGAAGGTGTCCGGGTAAGTACAAATGCAGAAACCAGTGGTCGTTATCATACCGATTGGTTGAATATGATGTACCCCCGTATAAAATTAGCCAGAAACTTACTTTCTGACTCTGGCTTTATTTTTATTTCAATCGACGAACATGAAGTCCATAACTTATGTAGTTTATGTTTTGAGATATTTGGAGAAGAGAATTTTATAGCTCTTATAGCTAATACAAACAATCCTAAAGGTCGCTCTGATGATAAATTCATAGCAACTGCTCATGAATATATACTTGTAATGACAAAAAATATAACCCATGCTAAAACTTATGGGTTTGAACCTGATGATAAAATCCTAAAAAGATATAATAAGATTGATGAAGCAGGTGAAGTCTTTCGTGATATGGATTTACGTAAAACAGGTGATGCGGACCGAAGACAAGATCGACCTGATATGTTTTATTATTTCTACTATGATGAAGTAAAAAACAAATTATCTGTCTCTAAAGATCAAAAAAATGATGGTCTTATCGAAATAAAACCTATTCGAGATGATGGTACGGATGGCCGATGGAGATGGGGATTTGATACAGCAAAAACAAAAATCGAGAGTGTATACGCTAAATTTATGCCTACTAAAAAAATGTGGGGCATCATGGAGAAAGACTATCTATCCAAAAGGGATGCGGTAAAAGCCACCTCCTCATGGACACATAGAGACGTAAATAGTGAAAGAGGAAGTGAACAATTTATTGAAATTGGATTCGACAAAGAAGTTTTTTCTAGACCAAAACCTTTAGGCACTCTTCTTCGCATAATAGAAATAGCTACTTACCCTAATGAGGAATGCATAGCACTTGATTTTTTTGGCGGTTCAGGAACTTTTGGTCACGCTGTTTTCACAGCCAATGCAATTAAGAATAGGAAAATCAAATTTGTGATTGCGCAACTACCAGAATTAGTTGACGAAAACACTAAGGAACAAGCCATTGCAGCAGCTTTTTTGAAGAAGCATGGAATGTCTTTAAAAATATCAGAAATCACAAAAGAGCGCCTACGCCGTGCAGGTAAAAAGGTTCGTGAAGATAATCCTGACTGGAATGGTGATGTTGGTTTTCGTGTTTTCAAACTCGATACATCTAATATCCGTCCGTGGGAAGCCACAGCAGAAACCCTTTCAGAACAGATTGATGCCTATGTAAGCCCAATCCTTGAAGGCCGTAATGAAGAAGATCTGCTCACAGAGTTGATGCTCAAACGTGGCATTGACCTGAGTGTAAACATTGAAACCCGTCAGTTTGATGGATTAACCGTTTCTTGTGTTGACGGTGGCAAATTGTTTACCTGCTTTGCTAAACAAATCCCTGCATCTTCAGTAGAAGAACTGACCAAGGGGATCATCGACTGGTATAAGAGTTTAAAAGCTGGCAAAGATACGGTCTGCTATTTCCTTGATGACGCATTTGAAAATAACGTTGCTAAAACAAATCTTTGCGCCATTCTGGAACAACATGGCCTGACTAACCTGCACAGCCTGTAAGGGAATGAGATGAAACTACATTTTGAATCTGACCTTACCTATCAGCAAAACGCCATAACATCGGTCTGTGATTTGTTTGAAGGGCAAGAGAAATGGGAAAGCGAAATGACTGTGCTGGCCCCAGCTCAGGGTGCACTCTCATTTGAAGGCGCAACAGGTTCAATGCCTGTTAACCCACAAATACCCGAAGATGATGTACTGCTTAAAAATCTGAACAATGTTCAGTTAAAAAACCAGCTTCCACCTTCACCTGTGCTCGACAGCCATGATTTTACTGTCGAAATGGAAACAGGGACAGGTAAAACGTATGTTTATCTTCGCACCATGCTGGAGCTGAATAAACGCTATGGCATGAGTAAATTTATTATTGTGGTTCCTTCAGTTGCTATCAAGGAAGGCGTTTATAAAACACTACAAATAACTGAAGAACATTTTAAAAGCCTGTTTGCGGGAGTTCCATACGAATACTATCTGTATGATTCGGCAAAACCTGCGGATGTTCGAAATTTTGCAACCAGTTCTGTTATGCAGATCATGGTAATGACTGTGGGTGCGATTAACAAAAAAGATGTTAACAAGCTCTATCAGTCCAGTGAAAAAACAACTGTGGACGATCTGGATAAGCCCATTGATTTAATCCGTGCTACACGTCCAATTATTATTGTCGATGAACCGCAAAGTGTTGATGGTGGCTTGAACGGTGCGGGTAAAACCGCACTTGATGCTATGCACCCCATGTTCACCTTACGCTATTCAGCAACACATGTTCATAAACATCATATGGTGTACCGCCTTGACGCCATTGATGCTTACAACCAAAAACTGGTCAAACAGATCGAGGTTGCCGGGCTTGAAGTCCAAAATGCAAGTAATAGCCCCTATGTAAAACTGGTCAGTATTAACAATAAGAAGAATAGCATTAGTGCGACTGTTATTGTTGATATAGCCGATAAAAAAGGGAACGTAAATCGTTCAGAGATTACCGTATATGACGGTATGACACTCGATGACGAAACAGGACGTGATATTTATCAGGGTTACCGGATAAGCGAGATCCGAACTGGCAAAGAGGGTTATCTTACACTGGAAACACCTTCTGATACCTACTATATGAAAGTCGGTGATGTCGTGGGGGATATTGACCCTATGCTCATCCAGCGTCATATGATCAGACGTACAATCCGTGAACATCTGGATAAAGAACTTCGCCTGAATACTCAGCAAATCAAGGTTCTTACCCTGTTTTTCATTGATAAGGTTGATTTATATCGTCAGACCAATGAAGAAGGAGTACGTGAACCGGGTGAATATGCCCGTATCTTTGAAGAAGAATATCTTAAAGCAATCAAAAGCCCTGCCTATAAAGATTTACTTCCTTCTCATCCAGAACATGCCAAAGATGTTCATGATGGTTATTTCTCCATTGATAAAAAAGGTGCATGGGCTGAAACAAGCGAAAGCAATAATACAGGCCGTGAAAATGCTGAGCGTGGTTATAATCTCATTATGAAAAATAAAGAGAAGCTTTTGAGTTTCTCGAATCCAGTGAGGTTTATTTTTTCGCACTCTGCTTTGAAAGAAGGCTGGGATAACCCCAATGTATTCCAGATCTGTAGCCTCCGAGAGATGGGAAGTGAACGAGAACGTCGTCAAACATTAGGCCGTGGTCTTCGCCTGTGTGTTAACCAAGAGGGTGAACGTGTTCGTGATGACAGCATTAACATTCTGACAGTCGTTGCCAGTGAAAATTATGAAGCCTACGCTGAACGATTACAGTCTGAAATTGAGAGCGAAACAGGCATACGTTTTGGTGTGATTGAAAAAGATGCGTTCGCCCATCTTATCTTCGCTGATTCCTCACAAGGTTTAGGTATTTCCGGTTCACATGATATCTGGTCTGAACTTCAGACTGAAGGTTATATTGAAAAATCGGGAAAAATTACCAAAACCCTGAAAAAAGAATTATTCGAAAACACTTTTGTTGTTAGTGAGAAGTATGCCTCACTACAGGAACAAATTGAAACTATCCTGCGTAAATCAGCAGGGCGACTCAATATAAACAATGCTGATGAACGTAAAACAATCAAATACCGGAAAGAAGTCTTAAACAGCCCGGAATTCGAAGCGTTATGGCAGCGCATTTGTCAAAAAACGCTGTATCGGCTAGCATTTGATGAAGAAGAATTGATCAAATCCTGTACGAAATCACTTTCTGAAATGCAGCCTGTAGCAAAAGCAATGGTCAGTTTCAGCAAAGCAACAATCAAACAAAGTCAATCTGGCCTTGATGTTAAAGCTCTGTCTAATGGAACAACAAGCTCTGTAGTTGATGTTGCAGAGCAGCCATTGCCAGATATTCTTGGTGTTCTACAGGAAAAAACCGGACTGACAAGACGCAGTTTAAGCACCATCCTGAAAGAGAGTGGAAGACTCGCTGATTTTGCTAAAAATCCACAGCAGTTTATCAGTGAAGCTATAGGCCGAATCAACTACTGCAAACGCCTGTCAATTGTTGATGGTATTAAATATTATCCACTAAAAGGAGAGGTGTATGCGCAAAGTCTCTTTATGGATAAAGAGCTAACAGGATATGCCCGTAATCTTTTTGAAACCTCGTCTAAGTCAGTTTACGAATACGTTCCTAAAGATTCTGAAGTCGAAAGCCGTTTCGCTCAGGAACTCGAAGAACAGGATGAAGTTAAGCTTTATGTGAAGCTGCCGGGATGGTTTAAAATCCCGACGCCACTGGGAACCTACAATCCTGACTGGGCGTTAGTTATTGAAGACAATGGTGAAGAACATATTTACTTTGTTGTAGAGACAAAAAGTAAACACATTGGTCTTGGTCATGAAGAAGATGCGAAGATAGCCTGTGGAACTGCGCATTTTAGTGCTTTAAAAGCAGAAAAAATCAATGCAGCAAAATATGTTCGAGCCACAGCCATTACAGAAATAATGAGCAGCCTTTAAATTATATAAAATGGCCTTTTAGGAGGCCATTTTATAATTCACAAAATAAAAATCTAAAAAAACACATTTCAGCATTTTTTCTTCCGTAAGTAGGAGCAGCTATGGTAACCCCATTCTCTGAAAATATTTATGAATATGGGATTTAATATTTATGAAACAATTTCCAGATTATTTCTCTATAGTTTGAGATTATAAAATTATATACTTCACTTTTTTATTTTAATATCCACTCTTTTTAATGTTATATAATAGAATAACCAACACTCCATATGTAATATAAAATTACCATGTCAGTCTTTTAAAAGAAAAAAGAAAAGATCTGGGATTTTTCCATTCAATCGAACGTGACGCGGAGTAATTATGGGATTTAGTTTATGCATACAGCCTCACATTGTGTTGAATAAACTGTCTGAAAAAGCCAATTATTTCCATTTTTTATTATTTCACAGCTAATATATGGAGTGTTATTCCCTTTATAAAATTTTACATTACTTAAAGAGCATACACTATGAACTCCCATATTAAGTTGATGTTTTGGAGGCTTTAAACTGTATGTTGATATTTTTAAATTAGCATCTATAGTTTCCCATACACCATTAACACAAGATAAAATTTTCCCTTCTGCTGTTCTTCCTTGTAATCCATTAGATTGACATTCTTTGCCAACCTCAGCCTGTCCGTTCAATTGAACAAATTCACCCACCGTAGCGCGTCCTGTGGATTCTAATGTAGCGCCTTTGACGTTTTGGGATGATTCTATGTTTCCAGAGGCTGTAATGTTTCTAAGAGAGCTAATATCAGTCTGAACCCTCATATTTCCATCAATATCTAATATAACATCATTTCCGCGACTAGACGTTGGTGAATGTATCGTTAGTGGATGGTTAGATAGCATTTTTATTTCATAATCTCGACCTAAACCTCCAGAATATCCATCTCCACCAAAACCTATAGCGTCCCCATATCCATTCTTAGCCCACATCCAATTACCGGCTGAGATATTACCGTCCGCATCAATTTTTCCAGTAGCCTTAATGTTTCTTGCCTGTACGTCACCTGTCGTCGTAATGTTGCCAGTGGCATTAAGTGCGGCGACATTGTTGATATTGTGTCCGTCAAGATTTAGATCGCCAGTCATGGGCAAGGTTCCATCCCGTCTTAAATATACAGAATATAACGCACTATTAAAACCAACTCTAAATGCTAACTGTCCAGCGGATGTAATATTATTAAAATTAGCAGACGTTTCTGACCATTGACCACTATGCCCAGAAGCAATAGATGTTGTTTTAGTCATACCGCTATCTATACCTGCTGTTTGCATGGCTTTCCCTAATAAATCATAACGTGTTTTTCCGCCTTCAATCCATGCCGTCGATGTCGTTATAAGACCATTAATAACATAGTTAGGTGAAGTTCCATCTCGTTTTAATATGATTTTATACGAGGATTTATTAGCATTAGTGCCTGTGTAGGTTGAAAGTAGCAAACCTTCGTTAATCAATGTCTGGTAAGTAATTTCACATACTGAACCTGAACAGGTTCTTGGACCCGGATCGGTTCCTGTTCCGGCAGCATTGGATAAGGTTGATAATTTATCATAACGGATATTTATATAGCCATTAACTGCTTCACCGATCTGTTTCATTTGTTGACCGACAGCAGAAGCCATTATACTCTCCTGTTCATTTTTCATATCCTGAAACTTCATAAAAGCCACCATCGTCCCAACACCTAAAACAAGAGTTAACTCTAATAAAGAGAATCCTTTTTTAATTTTCATTTTCATCGCCATTTTTATATTCACGTATTAATTAATTATCAAATAACAAACAAAAATCAAGATGGAAGAAGAACTATATATAGAAGAATAAATACCAATAGATGAATAAAAAGGCCCCTTTAAATAAGGAGCCAAAAATGATTTGATAAAAACTTTTTCAAAGCGCTCAACAAACGATTGATAACCTTTATGAAAATAATCAACACCTTCATTATTTAATAAATCCAATGCTGTTTTTTCTCTTAACTTTTCTATTTTAACATTAAAACCTTCAACATTAGATCTGATATGCTTATACCATTTACAGGCTTTTTCGTAATCATTATCGTCAAAAATATTCATCTTATCTCCTTTGTAACTATTTAACATTCCTTATTATAATCGCTATTATTTGTCAAATGATTATTATCTTTAACGACACATTTAGTACCAAAAACATTCCAGACTCAAAATATTAAGATATAGTTGTCTAGCCTTACAATATCATGATGAATAACTCACTTACATTTCATGATAACCCACCCGAAAGGTGGTGGCTCAGAAATTTTTTCACTTTTCTTAGACAAATATATTTCCTGATTATCCTCAAGAACCGGGTAATTTCTCATTTCATCAACAGTTAAAATTTAAGCGACTAATGCAGCAAAATATGTTCGAGCCACAGCCATTACAGAAATAATGAGCAACCTTTAAATTATATAAACTGGCCTTTTAGGAGGCCAGTTTATAACTCACAAAATTAAAATATAAAAAATACACATTTCAGCTTTTTTTCTTCCGTGAGTAAGAGTAGCTATGGTAATCCCATCCTCAGAAAATCTTTTATGAATATGGGATTTAACTTTTAACCTTTTTTAATTAGGATAAAGGACAGCAATAGATATCAACATGTTCGTCATCAACATCTTCTGCCCATCCCCACATTTTAGATCCTGTCATAATATATCCTGCTGGACAAATTATAGGTTTTTCATGAAGTTGCCCACTGTATTCTCCAAAGTATGAAAAAGCATTAGCCGGGGAAAACCATTTACATTGACTATTATTTATTTGAACCGATCCGGTCCATACACCATTAACACAAGATAAAATTTTCCCTTTTGCTGTTCTTCCTTGTAATCCATTAGATTGACACACTTTTCCAACCTCAGCCTGTCCGTTCAATTGAACAAACTCACCCACCGTAGCGCGTCCAGTGGATTCTAATGTAGCGCCTTTGACATTTTGGGCGGCCTCTATGTTTCCAGAGGCAGTGATATTTCCAGTGGTGCCATTTAATTTAACACCAACTGAATCCCCAGAAGGACTTAATATGTTTATATTCCCACGAAATTTATAAGTTAACAATGCAGAATTAACGCTTGGAAAAAAAACAACAGATGTTCTTTTTTGAGATTCAAACATAAAATTATGATTTCCAGTGCCATCGCCTCCAATTTTTATTGATGCATCTTCATCTTTGCTTTTAGCAATCAAATATCTTCCTGATGAAATATCACCGTCAGCATCAACTTTTCCTGTAGCTTTAATATTTCTTGCCTGTAGGTCGCTTGTCGTCGTAATATTTCCTGTAGCATTGATATTAGCGATATTGTTAATATTATGTCCGTCAAGATTTAGATCGCCAGTCATGGGCAAGGTTCCATCCCGTCTTAAATATACAGAATATAACGCACTATTAAAACCAACTCTAAATGCTAATTGTCCAGTGGATGTGATATTATTAAAATTAGCAGACGTTTCTGTCCATTGACCACTATACCCAGAAGCAATAGATGTTGTTTTAGTCATACCGCTATCTATACCTGCTGTTTGCATGGCATTCCCTAATAAATCATAACGTGTTTTACCGCCTTCAATCCATGCCGTCGATGTCGTTATAAGACCATTAATAACATAGTTAGGAGCAGTTCCATCACGTTTTAATAGTATTTTATATGGAGATTTTTTAACGTTTATACCAGTGTAAGCTGTTGGTAATAATCCTTCATTGATTAATGTTTGATACGTTATTTCACAACCTGAACCATTACAAGTACGGGGACCCGGATCGCTTGACTGACTACTGCTTGACGTCAGCGTAGAAAGCTTGTCATATCTGATATTGATATAGCCATTTACCGCCTCACCTATCTGCTTCATCTGTTGACCAACAGCCTTAGCCATAACATTTTCTTGTTCAGTTTTCATATCCTGAAAACGCATAAAAGCCATCATACTACCGACACCCAGCACCAAAATGAGTTCAAGTAATGAGAACCCTTTTTTATTTTGTTTTTTCATTTTCATCGCCATTTTTATATTCACGTATTAATTAATTATCAAATAACAAACAAAAATCAAGATACAGATAAAAACAAATCCCCAGCCATATTAAAATTAAGCTAGAGATTTGTCAGGACGTGAAATATATAAACCTAAAATTATATTTTTATGATTTTATAGATGAAAGAATCTGATTATATAAGATTATGAGATTTTAAATAAATAGATATATCATCATAAATAGAATGTCAAATCTTTTAATGAAAGTTAACGATAATTATCTGTTGGAACTTTTCCTAAAATACTTGTCAAATAGTTTATATGCATTATCAAGTTTTCCTTCCTTTCATGCTCGCCAGAAATAACATTCCGCTTCTTTTAAATCTTTCTTTATCATCTGGATGTAGGTGAGGTATCTCTAGTAGCATACCTAAAACAAGATCCTTATCCACCGTAAAAACATCACAATCAAGAGCCTTGGCAACTTCAGCCCCTAAAATTATTTTCTGACGTGTTTCTATCTGTTTAGCTTCTTTCTTAGACTTATATTGCAAACGATTTAAACGCATCTGAGCAGATGCTAATTGCTGCTCCAGTGTCTTTTTTATTCGTGGTTTCTTTCTGGTTTGCTCTTTATCTGAAATATCACTCATTTTCTATCCTCTTATAGTTCCATGATACATATATATTTCTTATATATATGTTAGTCAATGAGGATATTTGAAAAATTGGATTATTATTTCTTTTTATACGATGGGAGCTTTTCTTTTAACATATTAAAGCAGTTGATAACATTCTCATGCTCTACTGAAAAATGATCTATACTCCTTTTCAGAAGATCATTGGCAACATCAACGATAAATTGACTTCTTTCACTATGATTATAGACAGTAAATACATCAGCTATCCAATGATAGCAGCAAAGCGTCAACAAAATACAATAGTCTTGATATTCTTTAATACCTGATAAAAAAGTATATCCGTTATAATCTACTTGCCTTGTTCTTCTATAATATTGTCTAAGCGTGGGTTTCATTATTATTAAATTGTTTTTAACTATATCATAGTGAATGTCATCCTGAACGTAGTCGTTTTTAAGAAAGAAGTTATTGCTATGAACATATAATGCATAGGCAATTGTTTCAGTACAGATTCCATATTCCTCGCATAAAGCCTTTGAGACAACAGGATTGTTTTCTATATATCTTATAAACTCACTTTCTTTCAATTTTTTTGTTTTCAATTTTTTCATGTATTACCTCTTATAAAAAATTATAATATCATCATTAATGAATACTTTAACGACGAAATGGCACTGGTTTTCTCCATTCAAACTCTGCCTCAAACCTTTCTTTATTTCTTTCATTTTTGATCTGACAAGATATACGATTGTTGAGGATCTTTTTTCGAGCAATTTTTAAAACTTCTTTCATTTCACATTTTACAAGCTTTCTACCTTTAATTTTCATTTCTTCATATATGGCATTATTGATAAAATCTCTTTCTTTAGCTGATAGTATCTTTAATCTTCCTTGCTCATCCGCATTATTTGAAATGGTATTAATTGTTTCATCTTCTTTTTCTTCCATATCAACTCTACTCTTCTTTTGTTTTTTTGATTTTTGCTCTTTTCTAATCGAGCGGACTTGATCACGAGCAATAAATTTGACAGTTTGTTTTTCTTTTTTATTTAGTGCTTTACCTTTTAACTTAGCGGCTTCTTCCAGAAAATCATCTATTATCTTTTTTTCATTCTCAGTAAGATTTTGTATCCATCCCATTCTTAGTTTTTTTGTTTTACTTTCCATATCATTACCTTTTTATTTATATTTTTTAATTAATACAATTAAAAAACAAAAAACTCAAATTAATCCATGCACCATATTTAATTTATAAGCCTACTTATCTTTCGTTAGTGCCTTGATGAAATGGCACCTACCTACTGATATTTTTAAAATTATTTTTTTGTACTAGTAGTACTAGAATTTTATTAGATTAGGTTCTGGGGTTTTAGATAGCGACTTTCAGTCGTAGTAGTTTTCCGTCAGGAAAACTTAGTTTTTCTGCAAGCTTCACCCCCCTAACCCCCCGTAAAAAAATACTATTGTAATATTTTTTTTAGGTTCGCAGGTTGGCGATTCTCACCGTAGCTATTGAGTTCCAGCACGTTTCCATTACTGGGACACCCCATCGGACTCCTACGGATACATCATGATCATTTAAAGCATTTTCTCGTTTTACTAAAGAAAATTATACTACCGCTTTATAGATTTTAGATGAACGCTTCAAGTTGGTGGCTACCGACTTCCCCCCGTTTATATGCCACCTACAATAACCTAAGAACAAAACAGTTTTTAACACATGATGTCCAAAGATTCTTAGACCTGATACACAGGTTTAACGTTATTGCTTTTGAAGACTAAAATGTTTTTGGAAATGGTATTTGAAAGGCTTGTAAAAAGTTGAGATTTAGATTTGACAAATATGAAAAGATTATTTAATACTTTATTATATTTGTAATCACGTTATTCCTCTAACTGATTACAAGGCTTCAAAAGTCGGCAAAACTTTTTTAGTCCTTAAAAAGTCAACTTTGAAAGTTGGCTTTTTTTGTATCTTTATTTTATTTACAACACAACATTTTACTTGTCAAATAAAACAACCTAACTTTATTAAAAATAAAAAAGACCAGACAAACTTAAATATATTTCGTCAAAAAACACATTTAACATATGATCTCATGGATTTTTATTTTATTTTTACTGTTTAATCAGCAATAACTAAAATGGTTATGATACAAAAGGTGATAACAAAAATGGTGTTTACAAGACTCTGCACAAAAATGCAACAAGCTCTATATGTAATCATGCAACATATACAATCAAAATCATTAACCTAAATCATCTAATATTCCCCACGTTACTTGACTCTCTTTCCTTATGGTTTATTTTTCACCCTTTGCTTTTTCACTCTTATTTTAAGTCCGAACCTACACCATCCATTTTTTTAAAAAAACTGTCGTTATAAGTCTGTTTTAGTGCATTTGGCTTTTCCCGCCTTACGGCGGGAGGGAAATTAACTCTTTTGCCCTTACGGGCGCTCTCTAAAACCATAATCATTAAGATTCGTGTAATACCTCAGCCGTTCATCCGAATCTAGCCCCGTTAATTTCACAGACATTAAAACTAGCGTTATTATTTAACTATAGAAAAGCTTTATACATTGTCGTTATTTTTAGCTCCTTTAGGAGATATAAAAATAAAGCAATGCCCACCTATACACTGCTACGCAGTGTGTGGGGTCTACCGACGGTTGCCTGCCGCAGGCTAACACCGTTTCCTTCGGAAACAAGGTCAACGTCAACACCAGAGTTTTTCTTGCGAAAAACTAAAACCAGCATAGTCGCATTGGAGAGTTATATTTTAGTTTGATATTTAAACTTATATTGAGGTTGTTTTTATTGTATGGCTATTTTTCATCTTGATTTTAAAATTGTGAAACGTTCAGAAGGCAGGTCTTCCGTTGCGAAGGCTGCCTATCATGCTCGTACAAGGATAACAGATGAAAGAACAGGTGATACCTATGATTATAGTCGCCGTACTGATTTGTACGGGCATTTCATATTAGCTCCAGCTAACGCACCAGAACACATCGTAAAAGACTCTACAGCATTGTGGAATGAAGTGGAAAAAGTTGAGCGCCAGAACAATGGTCAAACATCCCGTTATTTCGATGTTGCTATTCCCACCGAGTTAAACAATGACGACAAGAAAAAACTTGTCCTTGAGTATTGTCAGAAAAATTTCGTTGATAAAGGCATGATTGCCGACATCGCTTTTCATGATCTTGATAGCGACAACCCACATGCTCACGTTATGTTGACGTTAAAAGCCATAGGCCCGGAAGGTTTTGGTAAAAAAGAAAGAAGCTGGAACGACAGAAAAATGTCTGTGTTGTGGCGTGAGTCATGGGCATCTATGGCTAACAGCTATCTCGAAGCCGCAGGTTCATCAGAACGTATTGACCATCGTTCCCTTCAGGCCCAGCATGAAGAGGCATTAGAAAAAGCGGCGGCTGCTCTGGACAATGAAGAACAAGCGCTATGGCTTGCTAAAGCCGCTGAAACAAACCGCCCTGCAATGAAACGTATCCATAGTGCCAAATGGCGCAGTAAAGCTGCTCAAGAGCAAAGAGCCGCAGAACAGGCTGTTCGTGATGCTGCCAAGCAAGAAGCCGTTGAAGTCTACAAAACATTCAGCGAACTTGATCTTGAAATCGTCGTTGATGTCAGAAGCTTTACGATTACACATCTTGCTGAACCAGAAGAAATTGTTTTACCAGAAACGCGATCCAGCTCTTCTACAAATGAAGAACAAAGACCTTTACTGGTAGCACCAGCTCCTGATACTCGTTTGCGTGGAGTCAAATCTTACCGTGATAAAACAAAAGTCAGTAAGGTTGTTGCTTGTATTCCGCCATCAATCAGTATTTCTGATTCTGGTACAAATACTATTCTGAAAACATCCACCTCTCAAAACCCAAACAGGGCATCCAGAAGCGCCCCTGACCATGAAAGAAAGGATAAGACTACTCCACGTCAGGATAATATTTTCAAACGTTTCACAACTCTTGTCATAGATTTCTTCAAAGAAAAATTTGTATGGCCTAGATCAAGCAGAGTTAAGCATGATCCTGTCAGTACAGAACATGATAAACGTATTGCTGAAAACTATGTCTTTGATGAAGTATTAGGTCATCATGTTTCTCGTGCTGAATATGAGAAACAAGCTAAGTTTAACAGTGATACTTACAAACCAACACCTGATGAGATTCGACGTTTCCCAAGCCGTCCTAAGCACGAACGAGTCAATGCAGATAATAACATGGATTTTATACCGACTGTTTCAACAATAAATGATAAAAATCATACTCCTCGTTTAAGGCCACCTACACGCCGTGGCCTAGATAAACTATAGAATAACTTATATTGCTGTTATGCAATTAGTAACACAATTTTGTTTATTCATATTAATAAGATCGCATCTGCATAATCATTTAATAGCCTCTATATATTTTATGAAATCATTTTCCCATCCTTTTATTCTGATTGTTTTAGGGTGAGGCGCTCTAATCGTATATTCTGGGAGGTCTGGATGGTATAATCTTACGAAATGTTTTTCTGGCAATCCATTTATGTTTTCAAACATTAAATCTTCATATAAAGACGTTAGTCGATAATCATATTTATGATTTGTGAAGAAAACACATATATCAGGAGTAAGAATATTAATTTCCTCCTTTAATATATAATCAAACGATGATATATCTCTAGCTAGCTCGGTATAATCTGGTGATCCGCAATCAACATCAAACCGATTCAGATTTGACCATGCAATTGCATATGGTTCAATACCAAGCGCTCGCTCTACTTTCCTTATGATATTCCAGAATGGACTGCTATAATATGATACGCCAAAATCGAACTCCTCATATGTTTCAAGCTGTTCATTAATATCGGGAGAGTTGCACCATCCATAGGTTTCCTGTCCTATAACCATCAATTTATTATGCTGATGAAAATAATTTTTTAGCTTTAAAAGGAGGGGGCCATGTAAGTTATTATCTGAATGTTTTTCACGGTAATTATTTAATGCGTTAATGTTGTTGACATATAGCATATTAAGTCTTTTATTCATATTCTTTCCATTTTTAACTAATATCATAATAACATAAATAGTTATTATGATATTATTCGATTTGTAGACAGTCAACCTCTTTTTATAATAGGGTTATTATTTTTTATTTCATCATGGTTACAATAATCACATTCATTTATACTGCTAAAATAATATGAGCATGTATTTTTAAAACATTCTTCCTGAAAATTCCATCTACTACTTACACACGGCTATGCCCTAATACTGAATCAATTATTTCGTTTTAGCGTATAACTTATATGGTAAATTTAAATTTTCTAGTTTCGTTATAGATTATTTCCTTATGATAATTGATAATGATCACATCTTGAAATGTAGCATGTTATTTACAACCTATGATATTTGATCTTAAACGTATAATAAAACTATATTTTCAGCAGCAGCGCTTAGTGATTATTCCTAACAATCACTAAGCTGAGATATAAATTCAAGAGAGGAAACCAATGCAATAAAAAGTAAAACTGCCTCCTAAAGCATCTATGATTAGTTGTTCTCATCTTCACTAACTGAATAATGAAGAAAAAAATGCTCTCAGGCCAGTTATAGCTAAAAAACAAGTACCGACTTCCGGGAGTTAAAGTCCCGAATCCCGGTACTTAAGTTGATAGCTATTTTTCAAATAAACATGTAAATCATTCTTATATAATCCAGCATTGAAAGCTTCAAAATACCATTGAACGTTATTTTGAAAGAACATTTAAATTTGACACTTTGAACCAATCCCTTAAAATAAAATATATACACAATCCACTAAAAATAAGAGGAGTCAACATGACAGACCATATAAAAAAAGAACCGGAAGATGAAACAATTATTGATAGTGCTAAAATTTACGATGCGCTTAGAAAAAATTATTTTGATAGATGCTTCCTTTCTTCTTACTTAGATGAAAAAATAGATGATAACTTACATCCTTTCAGTGACGAAGCATATAATAAAATGAAGTCCTTGCATGATGAAAGAGATAATCTTAATTTTAAAAACAAAATGAAAGAGATTAAAAGGAATTTATCTACATCACAAAAAAAAGAAGTCGAAAAAATAATGAAAAACAAAATAAAATAATTTTTTAAATATCCAGCCATGAAAAACACTTTCTCCGATGAGATAAAGATCATGACTACTTTCTTTATCTGAATATATAGAAGCCTACATTGACTTCTATATCCCATTAAACCTATTAAATATTTTTAACTTCCAATATTCAGAACCTTCCTCTTTCTCTCGAAGATTGGCCTCAAGATTCTTCATGATTAGCGCTTTTACTCCTTGGTTATGTGCTGCCATTACTTTGTTAAAGAGTTCTTTTTCATCTATATCTTCCCGTTTTACTTTTTCTGTTCCATTCACTTTTTTGTAGTAATCGAAATCATCGAATAGATTGTTTATTTGTATTTTAAGTGCCTGTCCCACACACTTTTCATTTTCAATGATCATTACCGCTTCATTATGAAATCCATATGCTATTTCGTATATGAAATCGCAATATAATGATAAGACCGTGCAAATGGCAAAAAACATTGATTCATTTTTTTCGTATAATACCACATCATTCATATCATATTCCTCTTGTAATCGATGTACAGCCCCATTACGGGGCCACATAATCTAAATCAGTGAGTAGATAACAACTCTGCCCATGATTTCTTAATCTATTTTTATTTTGATATTATTTACAAAACTCCCATGAATGCCGGACCAGACGTTCCGCTACCTCTTCAAAGTTTACTTCTTCAAGCTTTCCTTCCAGACATTCACATTGGATAATGATGTAAAAATTTTTACTGATATGCTCAATAACATTGCCGATGAAAACACACATAAAATCCGCATCATATACCAAGTATGAGACATTATCAGAGGCCATATCCTGCATAACCTTCCAACTAGCCTCAAACGAACGCTCTGCAATATTATAAAACGTTTCTGTAGATACACTTTTAATTTCAAAAATTTTACTCATGGTTACGCCTCACTATTAAATGATATTTGTTTTCTTTTTTTTCGCCCCATGAATGAGGCTAAAAATGATTTATTAAATAACCTTTTTATCTTCGTTTGTGATTAACACGTAATGTTATCAACACCACCTCCTTATCAACCATTTTTACTGAATGCCCTTGTTCAAAGTACTCCCATCTGACTACCTTTTTAAAAGATGCGCTTGCATTTTTGATACAATCCTTATAAATACTATCCATGAATGCATCATCCTCCATTAACATCTCTGCTTCATCGGGTCGGACTTCCTTAAGCGTATTCATTTTGATTTCATAAAACAAACCTGCCATATGCATAAATACTTTTTGAGATTCTTTTATCAGTTTTTCACTCATTTCATTACCTCTTATTTTATATTACAGTCTGTTTATTTGCGCTGATTTCTATTCTTTTGTAATAAAGAAGATAATCATCACCATTAAAGCATTTAATCAAAAACTCATGATAACTACTTAGTATGGTTTTAACCTCTGGAACTGATATGTATTTAATCTTTATCTCTTCAGCACTTTCAAACCATTCCTGTAGCGTGAGATTAATAATATCCATTATGAATATCTCCCTGTAAAATCCATCCTTCATTTTTTTCAGAAATTCATCATCACTTAGATTAAAGTATAAGTAATGTATTAACTCGTTATAGGTATTTACAACATCAGTAGCAAAGTTTGCTGTCTCAGCATTACTTGCGGATATTTTAACGGGTATTTCATTCCAGCCTAAACATTTTTCGTTCATATTCACCTCTCTCATTAATAGTTAGTACGATACGCAGAATAAATAACTCTCAGATTCCTTCTCACCTCATCCAAGAACAGATGATATTCTTTCCCTTTATTATCTTTCATTGATTCAGCAAACTCTCGTTTTGTTCGCTCGATCACTTTTCCAATCACTTCTTCAATATAAAGCCGGTCTTTAAAATGACGCTCGTAATCATTTCCCATACAATCAATCATGACCTGAAGATGTTTTCTAAAGTTATTTATTGCCATTTCCATAAATACTTCTGTCTCATCATTCGTAACAGTCACCACACAAGGCAGTACGTTTTTACTTTTCATCTTAACCTCTCATTATTTAATAAACTTTTTTAGATATGATTGCGAGAATCAGAAATGATTTTGTAAATCCATTCATCAATCTCACTTTCAATAAATGCTATAGAGCGCAATCCGGTTTTTACTTGCTTAGGAAATTTACCCGCTCTTATTAAGGTATATATCCACGTTTTACCAAACCCTGTTCTTCTTTTTACTTCTGGCAAACGAATCAGTTTCGGATGTTTATCTGTTTTGTTTTGAACCATATTATCTCCTGTTTTTTTTACGTAATATCTTGGATATTTCGTTTTTTAGTATGTTGTTCGATGGAGATAATTCTAGGATTTTGGCTGGTTCTAAACTAGGGATGTTCACCAACCGTGAGTTTCGCGGAAATTTTTGGAGGGATACGCTTTTTAGGGATGTTCGCAGGTTGTGAACATCCCTTGTGTTTACTTTTTGTTTTTATCCGAGGATTTATCGTTAAGTGTTATCACATCAACGATACCCCAATCCTTCAACATATTGTTTTTAATATAGAAATCATTTAAAACCTTGAAGTACTCATCGTTATCAAGATAACTTTTCGCGTAATCATAATCAGTATCTTTGATGTTCTCACTACTTCTGACCCCATTATTACCATGCAGGATGTCAGCTAAAATGGTGAAAGGTATGTTCTTACCTTCGTTGTAGAGCTGTTCCCATGAGATCAAATCCATCAAAGGGATGACTTTGTAATCAAGTATTCTTTCAAAGGTCTTATGACCAAACCTAAATTTTCGTTTCGGGGGTTTAGGCGTTTTCAGGTGCTTTTGCCATAGAGCAATCAGTACTTTCAGATGTTCTGCGAGATCGTCACTGCTGGCTTCTTCCAAGTCAATTTCAATCAGCATCTTGTTAGCAGGGTTCATGCCTCCTTGTTTCAGATACTCAGAGATGTAGTCGGAACTCACTGCAACAGGGTCTGTTTGCTCTGAAGTCTCCAGCCGATACATAGCCCGCCCATAGTTGAACAATTGAACTCTGGTCATTGGTCTTACAGCATAGCTATGCGACAGTCTGTGATTGTCTGAAATCCAGTCTGATTTAAGTATCACATCACCACATCGGATTGTGGCATCATGGTATATCGCTTGCATTTGATTATCTTTGCCTGCTGTTTCCCATTGTTGTCTTGTTTTGTAAGCCAACATCCGTCTTTCAAGCTCTGCATAGATTTGTTCTAAGGTGAGGTCTTTAAGGCCATCATATCGGCGTACATCAAACCAAGATAACGCTGCCCTGATTTCTTCCATTTCCTTTTGTGTAGTCATTGTTCTACCGATTGCTTTTGTGTTTCCTAAACGTTAGCCCATTCAACATGATAGAGAAAGTGGAAAAGAGGAGCGGGTTTTCAAAATGGTGTGAGCACAGTAAGTGACCTTGGAGGTCAGTGCTTTCACCTTGACTAAACATGATTTATTTAATAAAAAATAACCAATTGTTTTTCATCATTTATTTTAAAAAAAATAACGACAACATCATGTTGATAATGAAAGCAAATTTAGATACGTATAGTCAGATGATTATGGCAACAACCAATTGTTTTTAATTGACATTTTAACCACAAGAAAACAATAATGATGGTAAATATGTTGGTAAAAATATGGCTAAGTTTAACAAAAGCAGTAATAACAGGAGATGTAGATGAAGTTCGAGTCCAGTCAGAGGAGCCAAATTTCTGTTTTCAGGCGTACTTATAAGTCCCTATTTAATTAGGTTTCAATAAGTTAGCGTGAAAACCTTTACCGATGCGTATCTGGTTTTACCTGCGCATCCGGTGAAATTGGTGGTCTGATTTGGGGCCATTTCAGTTCGATAATGGCGTGACCACCCTATATCCCTGTCCAACGCGAAAATCCTCAGTATCAAGCCTTCTGATAATCCCTTTAAGCTGATCGATTCTCACGGTCGGTATCTGCTTGTTAATCCGGGCTTGTGGGTCCAGGCGCTCAAGGAGCGTGAAGTGCGGCGCAATGTTTTCGCCTTCCGGCGCGTTTCCTGACGTAGACGCGATTATCGGCGACAGATCTCCGGCGATGGTGATGAAGCCGCGGCACAATAAGGCCTTAGCGGGATGCAGAATCACCTCCCGCTAAGGCTTCATTCAACCACTTTCCATATCACATAAATATGCCTCTTCCGCTCCTGCCCAACAGCAGGCGACAGCCCATTTCGTTAGCGAAACGGCGGCTCATTAAACGTGCGTAATTTACGTGAGTGCAAACGATCACCTTCTGCGCGTAGTAAATCAATAGCACGAATACCAATTTGCAAATGTTCTGAAATAGCCCCCTCATAAAACCGGTTTGCCTGCCCGGGCAGTTTAATTTCACCGTGTAAAGGTTTGTCAGAAACACAAAGCAGCGTGCCGTAAGGCACGCGGAAGCGATAGCCCTGGGCTGCAATCGTCGCGCTCTCCATATCAATCGCGACCGCACGGCTAAGGTTGAATCGCAGCGCAGATGCGGAATAACGAAGCTCCCAGTTACGGTCATCCGTGGTGACGACCGTTCCCGTGCGCAGTCGCTGTTTCACCTCTTCGCCGGGCATTCCGCTAACCGCTTTGGTAGCGTCGTACAGCGCACGCTGTACTTCCGCAATGCTTGGAATCGGAATATCAGGCGGCAGAACAGCATCCAGCACATGATCATCGCGTAAGTAGGCATGGGCCAGCACATAATCACCAATCGCCTGACTTTCTCGTAACCCTCCACAGTGCCCAATCATAAGCCAGACGTCAGGCCGCAGCACGGCCAAATGGTCGCAAATCGTTTTAGCATTTGAAGGGCCGACACCGATATTTACCAGCGTAATCCCCTGCCCATCTGCCGTTACCAGGTGCCAGGCAGGCATCTGATGCTTCTTCCAGGCCAGATCGGAAATAGCCTCTTCCGGCGCTTCCGTTTCTGCCGTGATCCAAATTCCGCCGGCACAGGAAAGCGCGATATAGGGACTGTCAGGATCAAGAATTTGGCTGCATCCCCAGCGCACAAACTCATCGACATAGCGGGTGTAGTTGGTAAACAAAACGAAGGGCTGAAAATGTTCAACCGGCGTACCGGTATAGTGCCGTAACCGGGCCAACGAGAAGTCAACACGACGCGCGTCGAAGTGCGATAACGGATAGAATTCGCCGGGGTGGAACAGACCGTCTGCCGTCTCATCGCCAATCTGCGCCAGTTCTGTGGTAGGAAAATGGCGCGTTAGCCCGGCGCTCATAGAACGATCCAGCGTCAGAGCCGAGCCATCGATCACATAAGGATACGGGATCTCATGGTGCGAGGCCTCTATCGCAATATGCGCGCCATAATCATGGTAAACGAGGTTAAGCTGTTCCAGAAGATAAGCGCGAAATAGCGCAGGCCGCGTAACGGTAGTGGTATAACAGCCGGGATGAGTAAAGCGTCCAAAAGCGCGTGTTTTAGGCGGGTTCGGTGTCGCGCCATCCCAGCTTACAGACAGCGAAGGATAAACAAACAGTCCGTTAAGCCTGGCATGGGGATCGGGCAGCGTGCCGTTATCAACATAGTCAGCGATGGCTTCACGGAGCGCGTTAACCGACTGCTCGTACAGCTCCTCCAGGCGATCCAGCGCCTGCTCGGGTGTCAGGTTTGTGCCTTTATTTTCCATATTATTCTCCTTAGCGTTCACAGGTGAGGCACGTCATTCGATAGTATGACAGCAAAGGAGGAAACTAAAGGGGTTAGCGTAAGGGCGGCGGCAGTAAACATGAACCCTTTAAAAAGAAAAGAGAACTATCTTAGCGCCACCATCATCGCTCAAAAAGAAGGGTACTGGTACAGCCATTTGTTAAGTTCATTACAATTAGTCATATAACCATTTCCCGGCTTTTGCTGACTCGATCAGCATGCTGATAGTGAAATCTGGGACGGGTACAGGCTCCGTTTTCTTGAACGGATGCCATGAAAAAGGGTGATTAGGAAAATAGGTTTCTATTCTGAAGTTACCTCGCTCGACATTGAGTTTCTCGAAGAATTTATTCATGAGATCTTCGGCTTCAAGTTCATCAATGCTCAGATCAGTATCAAGGTCAATCTCTGGTGTTAATTCCACTTGCTTAATGTTGAACAGATATGTGCCAGCATAAGGCCGTACAAGCTCGTAAACTTGCTGTTCAATATTGTCTAGCATAACTTATCATTGCCCCGAGCAATGGTATTGTAGTCGCGTATAGTGCGATATGCTATTTGTGACACATCTGCGGCAAGGATAATTTCCCCGATCAAAGGAATGGAACGTCCAACAAACGGCGCAATGTTACGAACCATAACACGTCTGGCTGTCCACGGGGTGTAACCGCCTAACCATGTCGGAAGGGATATTCCAAAGGGAAATTTTGACTTTTTAAACACTGCACGTGCAGTCCTGGACGCGTATGATGTGCCTTTAGTCGCTCCAGCGGGTTTCGCCCTTGTCCAAAGATTATTACGACCTGATACCAGAGCAACAACAGCCCCGAAATCTGCAACACCAATCCCAAACTGGCTTGCGGTATTCTCACAGAAAATCATAACAGAAGTTCGGCAGCAGTCAGATTGGATTTTCCTGCATAGAAGTATGTTCCATTTAGTTCTTCTACTGTATCCATTAGAAACTCTATAGTTACTATTTTGGTTTACTTATTGTACATCCTTGTTTCGAATGAAAGAAATCAATCTTTTGGGAAAGAACGGATCAAGATCACGGGAAATATCTGAAATCAGATGAAAGAGACAGTCGCGATTCCCACCAGGGGCATCACCTGGCAAGCTTGTGTGATCGCTCCGTTTGAATCGAACACCTCTATATGTCAGCATACTGATACGGGTTTAATCTTGCGGATAGCGGTATCGGTTAATGCCATAGGTGGGGGCTCCATTTTCTCAGCGAACCGCGAGGCCCCCGATTAAGCCCCCAAAAACTATGGATGTCAAAAAACCCGGCAGACCTTCTCAGGCCAACCGGGTAAAGATAAGTTCTTATTTTTTAAACGTCTCCGGACTCGCCAGGATGTCCCGAAACTAAAATCTGGCTCCTCTGACTGGACTCGAACCAGTGACATACGGATTAACAGTCCGCCGTTCTACCGACTGAACTACAGAGGAATCGTGTGAACGGGGCGAATATTAACGAGGTGCCCCTGGCTTGTCAAAGCCTGTTTTCACAAAAAAAGTTCGTTTGCTGCTTTATTCCACACTTCGGTTAAAATTCACCGTTTCCTGATGATTTTCACAGCAAAAAGCTCTTACTCCCTCTTTACGCGCGGGTATCTCCACAGCCAGCGCCCGCTTATCAGACGCCAGTAAAACAGTGCGCCACGCACGGCCCAGTCAAGAAACATCCCCAGCCAAACCCCTACAACCCCCATACCCAGCACAATACCAAGCGTATACCCTGCCACAACGCGACAGCCCCACATCCCCAGCATCGATACCCACATCGCAAATCGCACATCGCGCGCGCCTTTAAAACCCGACGGCAGCACCCACGCGGCAGCCCAAATTGGCATAAAGGCAGCATTAAGCCAGAGCAGAACTTTCACTACCTCTTTTACGTCCTGCTCCTGGGTATAAAATGAGGCAAACAGACCCGCGAACGGCGCTGTTCCCCAGGCGATTGCCGTAAGTACGATAGTCGACATCCAGAATACATGGCGCAATTGACGCTCTGCCTGACCAATTTGCCCGGTACCAAGACGCTTACCGGTGATAATAGTCGACGCCGAACCAAGGGCGTTACCCGGCAGATTGATAAGCGCCGCCACGGAAAAGGCAATAAAGTTACCCGCAATAACGTTAGTGCCCATTCCGGCGACAAACATTTGCGTCAGTAGCTTGCCACCGTTGAACAGCACTGATTCAATGCTCGCCGGAATACCGATACCCATCACTTCCCAGATAATGCCGAAATTCAACGGCTTCAGATAGCTTTTCAGCGGAATGCGCAGCGCCGGATTAAAACCAATCATCAGCACCCAAATAATCGCTACCGCGCCGATGTAGCGCGAAATGGTTAATCCCAGCCCCGCACCGGCAAAACCCAGCCCTTGCCAGGAGAAAGCCCCGTAAATCAGGATGCTGCTGATGACAATATTGAGAATGTTCATCCCGCCGTTAATCATCAACGGGATTTTCGTATTCCCTGCCCCACGCAGCGCGCCGCTACCGATTAGCGCAATTGCCGCAGCCGGATAACTCAGTACCGTCAGTTCAAGGTACGTTAACGCCAGCCCCTTTACTTCTGGCGTCGCCTCGCCTGCGACAATATTAATAATTTCACTGCCGAAATAATGAATGACCACTGCCAGCACAACGGCAAATAGCGTCATAATCACCAGCGACTGGCGCGCCGCCGCCCTTGCCCGTCGCCTATCGCGCTTGCCGAGGCTAAAGGCGACCACCACCGTAGTACCAAGATCGATAGCCGCAAAAAAAGCCATAATTACCATATTAAAACTGTCGGCAAGCCCCACGCCCGCCATTGCTTCCTTGCCCAACCAACTGACGAGAAAAGTACTGAGCACGCCCATTAGCAAAACACAGGTATTTTCCAGAAAAATGGGGATAGCAAGTGGGGTGATTTCACGCCAGAACAACACTTTGTAGCTCTTGCGTTTGGCATACCAGGGCGTACGGACGACAACCTGGCGTAAGGCAGTGGAGACGTTCAAAATGGACCTTAAAGAAGAGAGTTGAAACCACATTTCA
This sequence comes from Salmonella sp. K21076, assembly GCF_039650795.1. NCBI lineage: Bacteria > Pseudomonadati > Pseudomonadota > Gammaproteobacteria > Enterobacterales > Enterobacteriaceae > Salmonella > Salmonella sp. K21076. The sequence continues at coordinate 251,079 of NZ_JBCLYA010000051.1, read as the reverse complement.
ATAATGAGCGAGAAATCGTAAGGCTGCAAAGCTTTTTGCAGAAAAAATGTCTGCAAATGCAACAAAGTGATGAGATAACCCGCAATCGAATCTGTAAGGGGTTAAATGGGGTTTGACAAAAATTTTTCCGCCGCTAATATACGACCCCACACGATTCCTCTGTAGTTCAGTCGGTAGAACGGCGGACTGTTAATCCGTATGTCACTGGTTCGAGTCCAGTCAGAGGAGCCAGATTTTAGTTTCGGGATATCCCTGCGAGTCCGGAGACGTTTAAAAAATAAGAACTTATCTTTACCCGGTTGACCTGATAAGGTTTTCCGGGCTTTTTGGCATCCATAGTTTTTGGGGGCTTAATCGGCGGCCTCGCGGTTCGTTGAGAAAATGAAGCCCCTGCCATGACACTCACTACTAATACAGATGTTCCAGCCCATGAAAACCAGCAATGTGGCAGGATATTTAAAGGCCAGACCTGCCTGCGCTAATGTTGACCGGCATTCCGGAACGGCGCTCCAGCACCTCATTAACCCGCGAAGTATCAACGTCATCCCCTTTGATAAACGTGCGCAGCACTGGCGTAACGGGCAATGGAACTTTTTTGTCTGACTCAAATTCAGCACGGTTGCGAGAAAGCGGTTCGTGTACCTCCAGCCAACGACTGCCATCCGGCTCTACCGAAAATTTAACGGGCCTGTCGATAATCTGAACGCGGGTTCCTACAGGAACATGGTCGAATAAATATTTAATATCGTCATTGCGTAAACGGATACAGCCCTGACTGACGCGAAGGCCAATGCCAAAGTTAGCGTTAGTGCCATGGGTGGCATATAACCTGCCGATATATATTGCGTATAGCCCCATAGGGTTATCCGGCCCCGCAGGCACCATCGCGGGCAGCGTTTTTCCCTCTTTAGCATATTCCCGACGCGTATTAGCCGTTGGCACCCAAACCGGGCCATCTTGTTTGCGTTCAACCGCAGTTACCCAGTTGCGCGGCGTTTCACGGCCAGCCTGACCAATACCAATGGGTAGTACCTCAACCGTATTCGTGCCTGCGGGATAATAATAAAGGCGCATCTCGGCGACGTTTACCACAATACCTTCACGAACGGTGTCAGGCAGAATCAACTGCTGCGGCACTACCAGTGTGGAACCAGACTGAGGTAAAAACACATCCACGCCGGGATTCGCTTCAAGCATATTACTCAACCCCTGACCATAGCGGGCGGCAAATGACTCTAAGGGCTGAGTATTGTTCTGAGGTACGGCGATTGTGACAGGCTGTCCTACCAGACGACTGCCTTCGGGCGGCAACGGATAGCTTATAGCCAGCGAGAAATGGCTTACCAACAAGACGAAAAACGGAAAAAAAGGTGTGATACGACGCATTATATCCCTTCCTTTGTCGCGGCAGGTGTGCGTTAAGTATAGCTTTTTTCTCACATGGCTGGTGTTGTGCGCCCGGGTTATGTTGCGTTTGCGTTCCCCTCCGGCAGGACAATATTACTGGCCGCCAATTCCCCCATATTGTGGAACATGGCGCACGCGGCTTCCACGATCGGCATCGCCAGCGCCGCGCCGCTTCCTTCACCTAACCGCATCGCCATATGCAAATAGGGTTCCATAGACAAATGCGCGAGCGCGATGCGGGCGCCCTTTTCCGCCGAAAAGTGCGACGGGATCAGATAAGGTCTCACCGCAGGCGCAATCTGACAGGCCGCCAGCGCTGCCGAGTAGGAAAGAAAGCCATCCAGCAATACGGGTAAGCCACACCTTGCCGCGCCAAGCATCACGCCGGTCATCCCGACCAGATCAAACCCCCCCACCTTCGACAACACATCAATGCCGTCGCGCGGATTGGGCTGATTAATCGCAATCGCCCGCCGCACGACGTCTACTTTATTATCGATGCGGGAAGGCGGAAGATTCGCGCCAATCCCCACCACCTCTTTTGCATCACTTCCTGTAAAAACGCTGACCATCGCGGCGGCTGGCGTAGTGTTCGCCATTCCCAGCTCCCCAACGCCAAATAAGGTCACGCCGCGTTTCGCCAGGTCGCAGGTATAGCGGGAAACCTCCAGCAAAAGCGCCTCAGCCTGAGAGCGACTCATCGCCGGGCCAACGGCAATATTTCCGCAGCCGCGCGCGACGCGCATATCAACTACGCCCGGAATAGGTTCGGCATCAATACCGACATCAATGACATGCACCTTTGCACCAGCCTGAGCGGCAAGCACACATACGCCGGTTGTTCCCTGCGTCATATTCGCCGCCTGAATCGCCGTCACGATTTTGGGCGAAACCGCTACGCCTTCATCCCAGACGCCATGGTCGGCGCACATCACCAGCACCGCCTTTTCACCTACCTGCGGCGTACCGTTAAGACCCGGCATTCCCGCGAGCTGAACGGCTAAGGTTTCCAGTCTGCCCAAGCTACCCGGCGGTTTGAGCAGGCCGTCAATATGTTGCTGCGCACGCGCCATCGCCTCGGCGTCCGGCGCAGGAATGTCACGGAATAAAGCGTGTAGTGTCTGCATAAGATGTCTCGTCCGTAATAATCGGCTCATAACAGAGCCAGCAGAAAGATCAGTTCGCCAAGTTCGATCGCCGCGCCCAGCGTATCGCCGGTTTGACCGCCAAGCGTACGTTTAAGCAACTGGCCAAGGATGAAAATCGCCGCGAGTGTGACCACCATTGTGGCCAGGCCTTGCATACCAAGCAGTAATACCGTGGCGACGATTACCGCCAATCCCAGAGTAATGCAGGTTTGCCGTCCGCTGACTTTACCGATAAATACATTGCCAAGCCCCTCTTCACGGGCGTAGCGATGACGGTACATCAATAAAACAGCGCTGCCGCGTCCGGCCGCACAGGCCGCCGCCAGCGCCGCCAACATTGGCGTTCCACGTAACGCCAGTTCGCTGACCACCAGAATTTTTGCCAGTAGCACAAAAATAAGCGCCAGCCCGCCATGGGTTCCCAGACGACTATCGCGCATAATCTCCAGCATTCGCTCGCGGCGGCGCGCGGAAAAAATGCCATCGCAGGTATCGGCCAGCCCATCCAGGTGAAAACCACCGGTCAGCAGCGCCAGCGCCAAAATACAGAACAACGCCGCGAGCGGAATACCGCACCAGGGTTGCAGGAGGATGAAAATCAGGCCGCTAATCCCCCCCAGAATCAACCCGATAAAGGGAAACATCACGATCCCACGCGAATACTGCTCGAAATCCAGTCCCTGCGACCAGCGTGACGGCACGGGCAAGCGGCTAATAAAAGCGAGCATGGCCCAAAACAGCTTACTCATTTAATTTTGACTCCAATACCTGAGACCACCAGCCAGACCTCATCCGCCGCTGCCGCCAGTCGTTGGTTGACCCGACCGGCAATATCACGAAAATGGCGCGCCAGGCGGTTTTCCGGGACGATCCCCATTCCCACTTCATTTGTCACCAGTACCACTTTCGCCGGGCAGCGCTGGCAGGCTGCAATTAAAATCTGAATTTCATCGTCAATGGCGCGCTCCATCGCCGCGTAATCCCACTGTTCGGGATCGTTTTCGCCTCCCAGCGCAAACAGCAGATTCGTCACCATGGTGGTAATACATTCCAGCAAAATCGCGTCGTCAGGGGCAAGATCCGCGGTAATCAACGTATCAAGATGCCGCCAGCATTCTGCGGTCCGCCAGTGTGCCGGCCTGCCATCTTTATGATGCTGAATTCTCGCCGCCATCTCGTCATCAAGAATCTGCGAGGTGGCGATATACAGTACCTGCGGCGCATCGCTAATTAAGGCTTCAGCATGACGGCTTTTACCACTACGCGCCCCGCCCGTCACCAGAATCATCATACCGGCTCCTGATGCTGTTGCATGATGGTGTAAATTTTATCAATATCAATATGTTGCCGCATCGCTTCCGCCAGCAGATCAAATTGCCGCGCTTTATGCTCCGCATAACAAAAAGTCGTTTCCCACGGCGCAAGCCCTTTTCGCGCCCGTAACCCATTGACCACCGCACGGGTAAAGGCATCGCTGTCAAACAGACCGTGAAGGTAAGTGCCAAACGCCAGTCCGTCGGCGGTGACCGCGCCATCCGCCACAGAGCATCCATTTTTCTGTAACGTCATGGCCGTACAGCATCCTTCCTGCAGCACCGTTTCCCCCATGTGGATTTCATAACCGCGTACCGGTAGCCCCGCCGCGGCAGCCAGCCAGCCGGGCAGCTCGCCTGACATTGTCGCGTTAACCTGCGTCGTGGTTTTATCCTGTGCAAAGCGAGTGATCGTATTAAGCAGTCCCAGGCCCGGCTGCGTACCCAGCCCCGACTCCACCTCATCCACAATAGTGTCGCCCAGCATCTGGTAGCCACCGCAAATTCCCATCACCGGCACGCCCTGCCGATGTGTCTGCAATACCGCATCCGCCATCCCGCTTTCGCGCAGCCAGGCGAGGTCGCTCAGCGTATTCTTACTGCCCGGCAGGATCACCAGATCAGCGTCAGTCAACGCTTCCGGGCGGCGAATATAGCGTATGCGCACATCCGGCTGCGCCGCCAGAGCGTTAAAATCCGTAAAGTTAGAAATATGTGGCAGTTGCACAATGGCAATAGTGATATCACGGGGGGCGTTACCGCGATATTTATCGTTTTGCAGCGCGACGCCATCTTCATCTTCCAGATCCACATCCAGCCATGGCATCACTCCCAGAACCGGGACGCCGGTAAGCGATTCGATTTGTTCGATACCGGAATAGAGTAGCGCCACGTCGCCGCGGAATTTGTTGATAATGACGCCCTTTACTCTGTCACGCTCCTGTTTGTGCAGTAGCGCCAGCGTGCCATAAATAGCGGCGAATACGCCGCCCCGGTCGATATCCGCCACCAGAATAACCGGACACTGGGCCATTTCCGCCATTCCCATATTGACGATATCGCGATCGCGCAGATTGATTTCCGCCGGGCTTCCGGCGCCTTCCAGCACAATAACGTCATATTCCTGCGCCAGGCTGTTATAGACCGCAAGGATTTGCTCACGCAAACGCGGTTTATAGTCATGGTAACTCACCGCATCCATATTGGTCGCCACTTTCCCCATCAGCACGACCTGCGCCTGGCGATCGCTGGTCGGTTTGAGCAGCACCGGATTCATACGCACATCTGGCGTGATCCCCGCGGCTTCCGCCTGAAAAATCTGCGCCCGCCCCATCTCTTTACCATCCGGCGTAATACCAGAATTAAGCGCCATATTTTGCGATTTAAACGGCGCGGTACGCAGACCATCCTGATAAAAAATGCGGCATAAACCGGCCACCAGCACACTTTTGCCGACGTCGGATGCCGTCCCCTGCAACATAACTGCCTGCGTCATGACGCCTCCCTGAATGCGCACTTTTGCATTCGATGAAAAAACTCCGTTTCTGTTTTACACAGCGGCAGTCCCAGTTGAGTATGAAGTTTGACCAGCCAGGGCTGGGTTAGCCCCGCGTGTTCCATCGCTTCCGTACACGCGAAAACCTCGCCAGGCGCGCCATGCATCAGGATCTGGCCCTGGCGTAACACGTATACGGCATCGCTAATTTCATAAATAAGATCGATATCATGGCTGGAGATAATGACATGATTTCCCTGCGCCACAATCCGCCTGATGATAGCAATCATCTGAGTGCGCCCTGCGGGATCAAGACCAGCAGTGGGTTCATCCAGCAATAGATAGCGCGCCTGTAGCACCAGCGCTCCGGCGATAGCCACACGTTTTTTTTGTCCATGACTCAAACACTGAATGGGCTGATGGCGAAAATGTTGGGCGTCAACCAGCGTTAGCGCCTCGTCGACGCGGCGCGTGATTTCCGCCTCCGGCACACCCAAATTACGTAAACTAAACGCAATGTCGCTATCGATATCAGTATAAAAAATCTGCTGTTCAGGGTCCTGAAAAACCGTCGCAACTTGCTGGCGCAGCGCCAGTAGTCCGCGCTTGCTGTAATCCAACGGTTTTCCCTGCCACAATACGGCCCCTTTTTGCGGACGCAACAGGCCGCTCAGGTTCATAAAAAGCGTAGACTTCCCACAACCGTTCGCGCCCACCAAACCGGTAACAGGCGAGAGCGAAAAATCCAGATTTAACCCTTTAAGTACCGGCTCATCCTGATAACGAAACCACAGGTCTGAAGTGGCAAGCATAATAGTCCTTACAGGTGAAAATCACCCTGATACAGTTTGATATCCAGCGTGGTGGTCATTTGCTGATAACGCATTAACACCCGCGTAAACAGGAGTCCAGTCAGCATTGCCAGAGATCGATAGCCGTTCGGCAGGCTGCAATAACCAAAACGCAGCGTTTGCGCACGACGGATTGCCACCGCCTCATCCAGAAGAATAAAGAGAAAGCGCCACGTTAACAGGATTTGCTCGGTAAGCAGGCGTGGAATATGCGCGCGCTTAAGCAAGCTAATTAACTGCGGAAACGGTAGGTTCATCACCAGCCACAACGTCGCGGACAGCGCCGTCAGGCTACGCCAGAACGTTTCATTCGCCGTAACCACGCCCGCACGGGTAATCCCGATCCAGTACGGCCCAACAGATATGCCAGCCAGCAGCATTTGCGGCTCGCGGCTGATGCTGAAGATAATCGTTATCACGCCGACCAACAAAAATCCAAAAGGTATCGCCATCCATCGACACCAACGCCAGAGGGATATGCGCAATAGCCAACAGCTCAATCCGGCAATGATCAGCAGCTCAATGCCCTGCCCTACAGGCGGCAGAACAAACGCCAGTATCATCATCGCCAGCCACAGCAAAAACTTGCGCTGCGGCGCAACGTGTGCCCAGCGGCTTTGATAGCTGAGTCGATCAAGCCCGGTCATCACGGCGTTGTTTACCTTTGCAATACCCCAGGATATAAAAAATCACCGCCGCGCCAAGAGAGCCCTGAAGGGTAAACAGCAGGCTTTCAATTTCACCGCTGGCGGGTTCATATAACGGCTGAAACCAAGGTTTATACTGCGGCGCAAGAGCCTGAATCTGGCTTTCCGCTTCGCCGTCTGAACCGCCATATTCACCGCCATGGTTAATAAAAAACGGCAGAATCACCAGCGCCACCACCATCGCTAACAACATCAACGTTTTTTTCATTTTAATGTCCTTGTACGGTAATCACTTGCCGTTTGGTTAACTGGTCATAAATCATGACGGTTAATAAACCTTCAGCAATAGCGACAGGAATCTGTGTGAGGCAGAAAATCCCCATAAACTTCACAACAGACCCTGTCGCTCCGGCATGGGGATCGGGAAACGCAACGCCAAGCTGGACTGAAGTCACAAAATAGGTTGCCAAATCCGCCAGCATCGCGCACAGAAAAACGGCGACATCGCGGCGCAGTCCGGCACGGCAGGCCATTTTCCACACCAGATAACCGACAACCGGGCCAATCACCGCCATCGACATTCCGTTTGCGCCAAGCGTCGTCAGGCCGCCGTGCGCCAGCAATAGCGCCTGAAACAACAGCACAACCGCGCCGAGAATCGCCACCACCCCAGGCCCGAACAAGATAACCGCCAGACCAACGCCGGTCGGATGTGAACAACTCCCCGTTACCGACGGAATTTTGAGCGGGACAGGACAAAAATAAACGCGCCGCACAGCGCCAGCAGTACCTTCTGATGATTATCCTCCTGCACAATACGCCGTAAGCGTACCAGCCCATACCACAAGCAGGGTAAAAACAGTAACCACCAGGCCAGCGCCCACACTGGCGGTAAAAAGCCCTCCATGATATGCATCGCAAACGCCTGTTGCGGGACAACCATCAGCAATAGCGCTGCAGCCAGTCCACTGAAAGACAACTGTCTAAGCTGCTGTTCAAGTTTCATTCTGCATACTCCCACTGTTTATTGACCAGAATGGTCGAAAAATAGGGCAACGCTCGATCATCGTTGACCTCGTGGAGGTGGCGCCAGCACTGCTCGCCGGGCAGCGTGGCCTCGGACATCATTAAGGCGCATTCCAGCAGGCCAGCCTGCGCCAGCAACGCTTTAATACGGGCGAATCGGCCATACACTTTCATCAACACCAGGCTATCATGCTGTTGTAGCGCCTGGGCTATTTCCGCTTCCGGCGCGGTACAAGAAATAACCGCCAGCGATTGCCGTTCTATGGCGAGCGGCATTTTCGCGCGGGCGGCTATCGCGGCGAAGGACGTGACGCCGGGGACAATCTCCAGCCACTCCGGGCAGCCGATTCTCTGGAGTAAAAAAATCCAGGTACTGAATAGCATCGCATCGCCCAGGGTAATAAAACCGACCTGTTTACCCGCTTCCACCTCTGCGGTAAGCGCGGCGGCAACCTCGTTCCAGACCGCTTCTTTCTCGGCGCCGTCAGCGCTCATAGGGAAATGGCAACAACGTACTTCCGTCTGCTCGCCGAGATAGTCGCGCACAATCGACAACGCCAGACTATCGCCCCCCTTACGACCGGCGGGCGCATACAGAATGTCCAGCGAGCCAAGAATCCGCGCTGCGCGGACGGTTATCAGGTCGGGCGCGCCTGGCCCGGTACTTAATGCGTATAATTTACCGTTCATGCCGCCTCCTCTACCGCCATGTTCAGCGCCTGGTGCAAATGCGCGACAAACATCGCCCGGATAGCCGGGTTTTCTCCCAGCCCGCTCAGCCACGGCGTCGCCGGAATGCCCGCCGCGTTAAAGCGCATTTTCCATGAGTCGCCGTCGTCTGAAGCCATATCATTTATGGCGTGATCGCCCGCCACCAGCATTAATGGCATCAAATGTATGCCGGTGACGCCTTCGTCACGCAGGCTGTCGATCAGGATGTCGACCTCCGGGTAGCTTTCTACAGCGCCGACGCGCGCCGGGAAGCGCTGCGCGGTCATCATATGATCGAGGCAGGCATAAGCTGCGAATGCATGATGGCTGGCGCCGTGGCCCATAAAAACGACTTTCTCCGTTTGTCTGAGCGATGGCATCTGTTGTCGCAACGCCTGCATTAGCTGCACATAATCGTTATGGCTGCTCAGCAGCGGCACGCCCAGCGTCAGGCGAGTAAATAACGGACGCAAGATTTGTACTTCACGGACAATTTTTTCATATTCGTCGCCGTTAATAATGTGCAACGACTGAATCGCCACGTCCTGATATCCCTGTGCTGCAAGCTTTTGCAAAGCCTGTAATGGCGTATCGATGTCGATACCGTCACGCTGGCGAAGCTTGCGAATGATCATTCCGGAAGTGAAGGCGCGAAACAGGTCGCGATCGGGACAGGACTCCGCCAGATCACGTTCGCACGCCACAATGTTTTTTCACAGGTGTCGTGATAGCTGGTGCCAAAACTGACCACCAGAAGCGCTTTTTTCATTTTTACTCCTTAGCTGCGGCCAGCCAGCGCGATAAACGCTGCGCAAAGGCGGCCTAGCTTTCCAGTAACTCATCACCCGTCACGAGCGGCGTCGGGCGCGCAATAACGATGCAGGGAATGCCCGCATCCAGACAGGGCTGAACTTTTTCCTGATATCCCCCTCCGCGCCGGACGCTTTGGTAATGACCACGTCAGCCCGGCACTGGCGGTAAAACGCGGCGTTAAAATCAGCGCTGAACGGCCCACACAGTGCGAAAATTTCTCCAACGCCGAACCCCAGTTCGCTGCAGCGTTGAATCACCTCCGCCACGGGCAGTACGCGCGCCAGCAACGTTTTTTCCGCCAGCCCGGCACGCCAGACGGCCAGATCTTTACTGCCGGTCGTCAGTAACACGCGCGGACCAAAACGCCTCGCTATCTCGCAGGCATCGGCAATACTGCGCGCCGTATAGAGAAGCGGATGCGTCAGATTGCTAAGCTGCTCCGGACGCTGATAACGACTTAACAACACGTCCGCCGTTTCACAGGCGCGAAGGAGGTTATGGCTGACCATTTCTGCATAAGGATGCGACGCATCTATTACCCAGCGAGTACGGTTTTCTTTTAGCCATGCGACCATCTGCCCGTACTCCAGACGACCACAGCGCACCTGTCCTTTAATGTCGCCAGCCAGCGCTTTTCCGGCTGGCGTCGCCACAGATAAGGTGTACGCGACGTTCGCCGCACCCAGTTGTCGGCATAACGCGCGCGCATCGCTGGTGCCGCCCACCACCAGCACCTCCCCCTCATTCACAGCGTGTAACCTCGCGGCGTTATCATCAGCCCATCCTGAACATAGGTCGTTTTATTACCAACGATGACCAGACTGGTCATATCTACCGGTTCAAAATCCATATCGCCGAGCGTGGTCAGCCATTTTTCCTCTTTCTTACGTCCGGCGGATTTCACCACGCCAACCGGCGTTTGCGCGCTTTTACTGGCGGCAAGCAGGTCAAACGCGCGCGCCAGATGCCCTTCGCGCCCGCGGCTGCGCGGGTTGTAAAAACAGATAACAAAGTCTGCCTCTCCGGCGGCAACGATGCGTTTTTCAATAACCGGCCACGGGGTCAGCAGGTCGCTGAGGCTGATATGGCAGAAGTCATGCATTAGCGGCGCGCCCAGTAAAGAGGCGGCGGCGATGCTGGCGGTCATGCCAGGAATGAGCCGCACCTCGACGTCCAGTTTCTGCTTGCTCACCAGCTCCAGCACCAGTCCCGCCATGCCGTAAATACCGGCGTCGCCGCTGCTAATCAGCGCTACGTTATGCCCGGCCTGCGCCAGTTCAATAGCCGCCTGGCAGCGTTCAATTTCCTTACACATGCCGGTCTTGATCACCTGTTTGTCGCCGGTGAATGCTTTAACCAGATGGGTATAGGTTTTGTAGCCCACGACGATTTCCGCCGCCTGAAGCGCCTCAATCGCCTCCATCGTCATCATTGCCTGTGAGCCAGGGCCAATTCCGATTACGCTTAACATCAGTGTGAAACTCCCAAAGTAATAGTGACGCCCTGTTCGCGCAGGGTTTCGCCTAACAATTGACCCTGGCTTAATAACCACGCAGCCGGGCCGGATACGCTGCCAACGCCCACCGTTTTTCTGACGAAGCCAGAACCGGGAAAATGGTGTTCGAATTCGCGCAACGCTTCGGCGGTAAAGGTTTTAAAAGGCACGCGGCAGCAGGAGGCGAGCTGAATAAGCCCCGGCTCCCCTTTTTTGAGCGTGACGCTGCCAATCGCTTTTAACGCCAGCGGATCGAGTTTCTGCGCTTCAAGCTGACGCGCCAGTAATGTCGCTAACAGGGGAAATGGCGTATCGCGGCGACAGCCAATTCCCGCCACCACGCGCTGGGGCACCAGTTTCCAGTGCAGTACGGGAAGCTCAGGGAGGTCATTACGCAAAGAGACGCAGATAAGCGCATCCAGTTCAGGCAACCGCTGCAAATCATCAACAGGGATAAAACCGCGAATATCACACTGGCCGATCTCTTCCGTTAGTTCGGCATCCCACCATAACCCCACACGTTGATGACTGACCAACATCTGGTTAACGGTTTTTACCGCCGTTCGAAGATCGGACATGCGGGCGTTAAGCTGGAAAGCTAAGGTGTCCAACGCGGACATCTCATTGACATCCGTTGCCGTGGTAATCACCGGATCGGCGCCTAACATTCCTGCCAGGTAGCGCGTCAAGGCATTGGCCCCGCCCGCATGACCGGAAAGCAGGCTAATGACATGCTGACCACGTTCATCAATGACGACCACCGCCGGATCGCTGAACTTGTCGTTCACTAACGGCGCCAGGACACGAACGGCAATGCCGGTCGCGCCGATAAAAATAAGCGCGGTATAAGTGGTAAAAGCCTGCCGGGCGGTATTAGCGAATCCGCCATCGAAGGGAATAAATCCCTCTTCCCGCAGTTTTTCACTGGTAAAGCAGGTTAACGGCAGCATCGCGGCGAGTCTCTTTGCCAGCGCCACGCCGCCGGGCGTCAGGCAAAACAACGCAATGGATTCAGGCTTTACGGTATTCATGGCTAAAGTCCGCTGCATAAAGTCTTGAGTAGTGATACTCCTTACCCAGAAAATTCCCGACCAGGATTAGCGCCGTCTTACGGATGCCAGCATCACGTACTTTGTCGCTAATATCCGCTAACGTGCCGCGAACGGTCTGGCTTTCCGGCCAGGTAGCCTTATAGATGACTGCGACAGGCGTAGTTGCCGGATAACCGCCGGCAATGAGACGTTCCGCCACCCGATGAATACGCTGAACGGAGAGATAAATCGCCATCGACGTCTGGTGACTGGCGAACGCCTCCAGTTGTTCGCGCGCCGGTACTGGCGTACGCCCTTCCAGACGGGTAATAATGAGACTCTGCGATACCTCCGGTACGGTATATTCCACACCCAGCTCCGCCGCAGCGCCGAGAAACGCGCTGACGCCAGGCACTACCTGCCAGTCGATACCACGGCGGGTTAACTCTTCGCCTTGCTCACGCACGGAGCCGTACAGCGAGACATCGCCCGTTTGCAACCGCACCACCGTTTTTCCCGCTTTCACGCCCGCGGCCATCAGCTCGATAATCTGCTCAAGATGCAGTTCGGCGCTGTCGTAGCGTTCTGCCTGCGCGGGGCAGTAATCCAGCAGTTCGGTATTGATCAGCGAACCGGCATAGATAACTACCTGCGCCTGTTGCAGCAGGCGGTAGCCTTTAAGCGTGATCAGCTCGCGATCGCCCGGCCCGGCGCCGACGAACCATACACAGCGTGGATCAAATGTCTCTGACATGGTTTTCTTCCTTCTGACAGGCTATAACAAAAACAGGGTTGTTCGGTTTGAAATAGTGTCCCGCCCCCAGCGGCGTTAACGATGAAAGCTGAAGCTGTACACAGTCCATTCGGCATGCGCCGATGTGCACAAGATGCGCCAGCGCGCTATGGAGGTTTTCCTGCAAGATAAAGGTCATCACCAGACGGCCACCGGGATGCAGATGGCCCATCGCCCAGTCAATCAGCGCCGTCAGATGCCCGCCGCTGCCGCCCATAAACACCGCATCGGCTTTCCCGGTTATGGTCATTGGCGCTTCGCCGGGGAGAATATCGATATTGCCGCAGGCAAAGCGCTGACGATTCTCATCAAGCAGCCGTAGCGCGGCAGGATTACGCTCAATAGCCGTCACCTGCAACGAAGGAAATTGCAGCGCCGCTTCAATTGAGACGCTTCCCGTTCCCGCCCCGACGTCAATCAGGTGACTGGCGCGGTGGAGCTCAAGTTTCGACAGTGCCAGCGCCCGTACCGCCTCTTTGGTCATTGGCACGTTCTCGCCGCGCAGAAAAAGCTCATCTTTCATCCAGGATCACCACTGCATTCATTTCATAGTCGGCGTTGACCGCACTGACGGGTAGCCAGTGGATCCGCTCATTTTCCATCGCCAGATTTTCACCAATCACCATCAAGCGATGCCCTTTACCACGCGCGACCAGTTCCCGCGCGATTTCCCGCGGCCCGCAGCGGGCATCCGTGACCATCGCCACTTTGCGATGGTTCGCCAACTGCTCGAAGCTGACGCAACGACCGTGGCTACTGGTCAACCACATGTCATTCATATCAATTCCAGCCTGTGCGCACAGATACTGTACGGCGCTGATGCCAGGGATAATGCGAACCTGTTCGATACCAAAATGCGCCACCAGGCGTGTACCGATGCCATAAAACAGCGGATCGCCGGAGGCCAGCACCACGATCCCTTTATCCCGACGGGCGGCAATCCATGACAACAACGCGCCAATATCCGCGCCCAGCGTAAATCGTTCGCCGCCAAACGCCGGAAACTGCGCCAAATGCCGTTTACCGCCTGCCAGCGCATCGGCGTGGTCTATCGCTTCCAGCGCCGCAGGCGTCATCAAATGCCGTCCAGCGGGCCCCATTCCCACGACCGTTAGCATTGCAGCTCCTTAGCAATCTCGTCGACGGGACGATTACTGCCGAGAATATGGTTATCAAAAGAAAACAGGATGGCGTCGCAGACAGGCGGCGTTTTGGTAAAACGCAGCATCTGCATGACTCGCAAACAAATACGCCTGGCAAGATGGTTATAGATATGCCCGAAGCCATATGCTTCAATGTGCTCCATTGCCGCTTCAGTGGTATCGCAATCGCCGACCAGGGTGAGTAACTCCAGCGGCGCGCCCAGTAAAGCTAAATGCGCGACCAGCGTTTCCATGCGCGCATCGGCGATATGGCTATGGGTATGAAAGATCCCGGCGGCGATTTTGATCAATTTTCCAGGATGACCCACCAGCACTATCTGGCAAAATCCCAGCCGTACCGCCTCTTCAATCATGTAGCCGACAAAATTGCTCATGGTGACGACCGCCTGTGTGTCGACGCCCATTTGTTCGCGAACAAACCGTTCGCCGTGGTTGCCCGGCACGAGTATCACCCGCGTTAATCCTGACGCCCGTTTGATCTCCAGTTCCAGCGATAGCGAGCGTTTCCAGCTTTCTTCCGACATCGGCGTCACAATACCGGTAGTGCCAATAATGGAAATGCCGCCAAGAATGCCAAGCCGCGAGTTATAGGTTTTCTGCGCCCGCACTTCGCCTTCCGGGGCAAAAATCTCCACATCAGCCCCACGCGCCGGGCCTATCGCTTCGCGCACCGCAGATTCAATGGTATGGCGCGGCGTACGATTGATGGCAGCGCTCCCGAGCGGCAGTCCAACCCCTTTACGCGTTACCGTACCAATACCTTCGCCGCCAGTGAGCGTAATCTCACCGCTGTCGTTGAGCGTAACGCGGGCAAAAATCAGCATCCCGTGCGTGGCATCCACGTCATCGCCGCCATCTTTACGAATTGCGGCTATCGCCTGCTGGCCTTCAATGTGCGGCGACTCCACGTTCAGGCATAGCGTGACGCCCGACGGCGTGACGATGGAGACCTGATGAATCAGATGTTGACGTAATACCATCAGCTCGGCGACTTTTGCCGCCGCCGTCGCGCAGGAACCGGTGGTATATCCTTTACGTAACGCTTTACCGTGGCGCCAGACCGGCGCGTCAAAAGAAAGCTCGCTCATCAGGCCTCCCGGAGGTGATAGAGCAGCGCATTGACGATAGCGGCAGCCACGTTACTGCCGCCTTTACGCCCTAACGCGGCAACCGCGGGAAAATGGCTATGGGTGAGCGCCTCTTTGGACTCCGCCGCGCCGACAAAGCCTACCGGTACGCCCACCACGCGCGGATCGCTGATATAACAGCGACACTCGCCGCCAAACGTCGCCAGTAATCTTTTATTAATGCCGGACAGCGCCATCGTGGTATCGGTATAAATAATGCACGGTTGGCGTAGCGCATCACAAAGCTGCTCCAGCGCATCGGCAGAGAACCACAAAATGTCCAGCCAGTCGAAATCGGCGGTGGTATGAATAACCCGCTTGATAATGGCCTCATGGAGCGGACTGGCGAAACGGTAATCAGGACGCGTTTCGCGAATAATGTCGCTAATAATGGTGAAACTGTTGGCCTCAATGGTTTGGGGCTGCTGGATATAATGCATACTGTCGTCCTCAGGCCACGCCAGATAACCCGCACCGCGCCGCAATAAACAGCGCCAGCGCCAGGGTTGAAGCGACCCACATCAATCGAATCGTTCGGGAAATATCGTCCACGGAAATACCGCGCTGCGCGTCGCCGATCCAGGGCTTGTCCACACGCTCGCCAAAGTAGTTATTTGGGCCACCGAGCTGGATTCCTAAGGCGCCAGCCACACACGCTTCCGACCAGGCGCAATTTGGGCTACTGTGGTTATAACGGTCACGCCAGCCAATACGCAGCGCCCGCCAACCACTCAGGCGACACAGTCCTGCCGCAATGCCCAGCAACAGCCAGCTCAGTCGGGCGGGCAAATAGTTCGCTACGTCGTCCATACGGGCGCTGACCATACCAATCGCCCGGTATTTTTCATGTTTGTAGCCCACCATTGAATCCAGGGTATTGACGGCTTTGTAGGCCATCGCCAGCGGCGCGCCGCCGAGAAAGAGGAAAAAGAGCGGCGCGATAATGCCGTCAACGGTGTTTTCTGCAACCGTTTCCACCACGGCGCGATAGATCTGCGCTGGCTGAAGTTGCGACGTATCGCGCCCGACGATCCAGGAGAGTTTTATTCGGCTTTCCGCAAGGTCGTTCTCCCGCAACGGTCGTTCAACCTCCTGCGCGGCGCGGGCCAGAGAGCGTCCGGCCAGCGTGGTAAAGATCATCCAGACTTCGACGCTCCAGCCAAACCAGGGGTGAATCCGCTGCGCCAGCGCCAGTACGCCCCATGCCACGCCCCAGGTCACCCCGACAACCACAACCCACATTACGCCGCCGCCAATCCGCAGCGCTTTATCGCCGGGACAATAGCGACGCACAATACGCTGCACAAACGTAATTAATCGGCCTATCCAGCGTACCGGATGGGGCCAGTGTTGAGGGTCGCCGATGATAAAATCCAGCACCCAGGCGATACACCAGGCAAGGATCGTCATAATACTCGCCTCGCCGCCGCCAGCCAGTGCTGCAACATTTCCGGACGCTGGGCGAAATGGACGTGCAGATAGCTGGCAAACGTGTTGCCTGTCTGCCAGCCGCCAGTCCATTCTTGTAACACGCGGCCATCGCGAACCTTACGACAGGCCATAACGGCGGGTGTTTCGGGGATAAAATCTGAGTAGTGAAATTCATGGCCGCGCACTATCTCGCCAGGCACCGCCAATAGCGTTGGCTGCATAGCCTGCGCCTCACAGTAACCAAAGCGGGTAAGTCGCTTACCCATTTTGCTGTGACCGGGGATAATATTCGCCATCTGATGAATTTCCCCGCCGCTATCCTCCAGAGTGCTCCCCAGATACATCAGACCGCCACACTCCGCGTAAATCGCCACGCCGCGCTGATGCGCCGCCCGCAAATGTTTTAACATCGCCGTATTTGCCGCCAGATCCGCGGCGTATAATTCAGGATATCCACCGCCCAGCCAGATCATCTGACAATCAGGCAATGCGCGGTCATGCAGTGGGCTAAAACGCACAATGTTAACGCCGGCACGCTCCAGCAAATCGATGTTATCGGGGTAATAAAAGTTAAAGGCCTCATCATCCGCCAGAGCAAGCGTCAGCCCTGCCCCCGCTGTGTTATCGGGGCGTTCAGGCCACATTCCCGCCGGAAGCGCTGATAACAGGCTCAGCGAGAGTAGCGCATCCACATCCACTGTTTGTTCCAGCGTGGCGGCAAAATCATGCCATGATTGCTGATTGACGAGGGATTCTCTGGCGGTAATCAACCCCAGGTGGCGTTCAGGTAATGCGACGCCGTCGCAAGGAGGGACATACCCCAGTACCGGCAGTGAGCAATAATGTTCAATGGCATTTTTGAGGAGCTGATAGTGGGCGTCGCTAGTGACGCGATTCACAATCACGCCCGCGAGGTTGAGGGTCGGGTCGAAGTGCTGAAATCCCATAACGATAGCCGCAAGCGACGTTGAAACAGCCTTGCCGTCCACCAGTAGGATGACCGGGCAACCAAGCTGTTTGGCCATCGCGGCTGTGCTGCAGTAATTGGGGTCGACGCCATAGCCGTCATACAGCCCCATGACGCCTTCAATGACAGCGATATCCGCCTGCCGCATTTGTTCGCAAAATAAGGCGTTGAGAACAGGAGGAGGAAGCATGAAACTGTCAAGATTACGGGACGCCACGCCACAGATAGCGGTATGCCAGCCGGTATCAAGGTAATCTGGCCCAACTTTAAACGGCTGTACGCGCAGCGCGCGTTTTTGCAGCAGCCTCAACAAACCAAGCGTCACCGTGGTTTTGCCGCAACCGCTTCCTGTGCCTGCAAGAATAAAGCGTGATGCCTTGCCGCCATTACCCTGATCCTGTTCAGGGTGGTAGGGGTATACAGGTACGCGCATGTTCAGTCTTTCGACTGTACGCGTCTTCGCAACCCACTTCCCACCGAAGTTGTTGGTTATCACCGACAGGCAGGTCTTCTGGCTTAGCGTCCTCCTCGCCCGTCCTTCCCAATCTTGCGATCAGTGGTCTTTACGGGGTCGTCAGCATCACAGCAGCGGGGGCTGCGGGGGATTTTCACCCCCTTCCCTACCACAAATGTGGCAAACCTGTTGGTTTACGTTATGGCTGTACGGCACACCCATAACGGCAATTAATAATGTGCTACGTTTTACATTTCTGTGAGCAATAGCCTGAGCGGTTGCTCATCTGACGTTAATCTACTCATCCTTACCGGTATATTGACGATAAAACGTATCGACAAAGCGTAATAAAACTTATCTTTCCTGACACTGTACTTCATCACAAAAATAAAAACTGGTGCAGTTTATGCCCTAAATTTTATTATTTTGTTGCGCTATGACAATTTATTGTTACACCAGATAAATTTTCTTTCTGAAATGATTAAGATACAAAACACTATCAAAAATCGGCAATAGCAAAATATTGCTATTTATATCGATGGAGGATGAGAATTCTCATTTATCTGCTGACGATAAGCCTGCGGCGTAACCTGATAGGTCTGGCGGAAGACTTTGCAAAAATAACTGGTTTGCGAAAAGCCTAAATTACGCGCAATACTGGCAATACTCCAGTCACTATGGCAAAGCAATTCTCTGGCGCTAACCATTCTCTGGCGGTTCACCCACGCATTAAATCCGATTCCCTGATATTTCTTGAATAGCTTACTGAAGTAATAGGGGCTGAGATAGACATGTGAGGCGACATCCTCAAGACGAAGATCGTCGGACAAATGCGCATCAATATAGCGAAGCGCTTTTTTCATTTTACTGTCATGCGGAGTGGGGCCACGAGTGGTTTTATTTGCCTCCGATTGCTGCGGATTGTCTTTGATAACCACGAAATTGAGCTGTTTTTTCAGGCAATTCTCAACTATCAGTTTAAGAAGATCGGCGGAAGCGATAACGCGTGAATAGTCCATCTCTGGCACATTCCGAAATTCATTCAAGAGCTCAGGGTCAGCCTGCCAGCGATCGTCGACATTAAGAATGTTTACCAGCTCCACGTCATTACTTAAACGAACCTGCCCGCATAAAACAAAGCCAACTAAATGCCCTGCGATTACCAGCGGAATAGAAAAATCCGTTAGACCGGCATGACAACGATAAATACAGGGTTGATCGGACTTCGATGCCTCCAGTCCCCCGCAGCGATCGCTCATACGACAACGTGTACTATGCTGGGGATGCTGCCGCATCAACTGACAAAACGGCGTGAAATTGAATAGCTCAGATATTTCATCACCATGAATATTGACAACCACAACCGCCAGACCGGTGGTGGCTTGTGCAAAATCCTGTGCGATTTTATTAATGAGTTCTGAGTTCAGAGCGCTCGCAGAAATCATGATAAAACCCCTCAGTTAATTTATTGTTATAAACAAAACACATTATTTACATTCACTTTTTATTAGCATTATCCTGGCCCTGATAAAAAGTACAATGACAATATCAAAAGTCTCCCATTGCTGGGAGACGTTTTGATCAGTTCGTGAAAGCAGATCACGAAATTATCTCACCTGTTTTTACGATACATCATTGCTGTGAATCTGGTTCGCATTTTCTTACAGTTTACAGCGGTTACAAGGTAAATTCTTACCAATAAAATAGCGATATATGGCTGCTCCAGCACAGGCGCCGATAACAGGCGCGACAATCGGCACGATAAAATAAGGGATCTCTCGCCCACCGCTCATCGCCATGTTCCCCCACCCCGCTAACCATGTGAACAGTTTGGGACCAAAATCACGCGCCGGGTTCATTGCAAAACCGGTAAGGGGTCCAGTAGACGCGCCGATAACGGCAACCAGTATCCCAATAAGCAAAGGCGCAAGCGGCCCTTTAGGAATACCATTGCCATCATCCGTCAATGCCATGATCATGCCCATCAGGATCGACGTAATGACCACTTCCACCAACGCAGCCTGCCATACATTTAGCGCTGCGGCCGGATAGGTACTGAAAATGCTGGCTAATTGCAAACTTTCGACGCTACCGCGCACCATATGATGCGCAGTCTCAAATTCAGTAAAAAGGCTACTATAAAGCACATACGCCAGCAGATCGCCGCCAAAAGCGCCGGCAAACTGGGCAATAATATAAGGCAATACTTTCTGTTTGGGGAAGCAGGCAAACAGCCACAGCGCAATCGTCACCGCAGGGTTAAGATGTCCGCCGGAGATTCCGGCAGTAAGGTAAACGGCCAGTGAAATTCCAAGCCCCCAAATAATGCAAATCTCCCATAATCCGAGGCTGGCGCCTGCGACTTTGAGCGCGCTCAAACAACCGATACCAAAAAACAAAAAGAGTCCGGTGCCTAAAAATTCCGCACCACATTGCGCCTTTAGAGAATCATTCATGTGACACCTTCTGAGCAAAGTTCGTGTCCTGGCCAGCGCAAGTTTCGGCTGGCGGTAGAGTACAGCTAACCTCACTATAAAAAGTGCCGCCTGTAAATTGTTGGCAACCTGCGAACCTGTCTCCCGGAAAAATCGTGTTGCGATAGCAAAATTTTGCTTTTCCGATATTTTTAGCAGCCTATCATACGGGAGATTCGAGCTATAAAATACGCCTGTGAAAATAATAAAATATTGCACAAGCCAACTTATCAATTTCGAATAAGCATCACATTTTGCGTCTTTCGCCATATCAAATAAAAATACTCTCGTCACTAACAAAAATGTAAAAATGAAATAATAAAAACAAAATAATCATATAGACAATAATAAATTAAATGTAATTTATCAATAAGTTATAAAAGCAAAAGACAATTTAGTCATATTGCTTTCCCATTATTTTCTGATGCTCAACAGCAAGTCAGCCATTCTTTTTCCTCGCATCTTCTTATAGTCCCAACTATCGGAACACTCCATGCGAGGTCTTTATGCAACAAGAAGCACTAGGAATGGTAGAAACCAAAGGCTTAACCGCAGCCATAGAGGCCGCTGATGCAATGGTTAAGTCAGCCAATGTGATGTTAGTGGGCTATGAAAAGATTGGCTCCGGGCTGGTAACCGTCATCGTGCGCGGCGATGTTGGCGCGGTCAAAGCGGCCACCGATGCAGGTGCCGCAGCCGCACGCAACGTGGGTGAAGTGAAAGCCGTACACGTCATCCCACGCCCTCACACCGATGTAGAAAAAATCTTACCGAAGGGAATTAGCCAATGAGCAGCAATGAGCTGGTGGAACAGATCATGGCGCAGGTGATTGCCCGTGTGGCAACGCCGGAACAACAGGCCATCCCTGGTCAACCCCAACCTATACGAGAGACGGCTATGGCAGAAAAAAGCTGCAGTTTAACGGAATTTGTCGGGACCGCCATTGGCGATACCCTTGGCCTGGTTATCGCCAACGTCGATACCGCCCTGCTGGACGCGATGAAACTTGAGAAGCGCTATCGTTCCATCGGCATTCTCGGCGCCCGCACCGGCGCAGGCCCGCACATTATGGCGGCGGACGAAGCGGTGAAAGCCACCAACACCGAAGTGGTCAGCATTGAGCTGCCGCGCGATACCAAAGGCGGCGCGGGCCACGGTTCGCTGATTATTTTAGGCGGTAACGACGTTTCCGACGTCAAGCGCGGTATCGAAGTCGCGCTGAAAGAGCTGGACCGCACCTTCGGCGATGTTTACGGCAACGAAGCCGGGCATATCGAGCTGCAGTACACCGCTCGCGCCAGCTACGCCCTGGAAAAAGCGTTCGGCGCGCCGATTGGCCGTGCCTGCGGCGTCATCGTCGGCGCTCCGGCTTCCGTTGGCGTACTGATGGCCGATACCGCCCTGAAGTCAGCCAACGTTGAAGTCGTGGCGTACAGCTCTCCGGCGCACGGCACCAGCTTTAGTAACGAAGCCATTCTGGTGATTTCCGGCGACTCCGGCGCGGTCCGTCAGGCGGTGACCTCCGCCCGCGAAATCGGCAAAACCGTCCTTGCGACCCTCGGTTCTGAACCGAAAAACGATCGCCCGTCCTACATCTGATACCCACGAGGCTGATTCATGAGATCGAAAAGATTTGAAGCACTGGCGAAACGCCCTGTGAATCAGGACGGCTTCGTTAAGGAGTGGATCGAAGAAGGCTTTATCGCGATGGAAAGCCCGAACGATCCAAAACCGTCGATTAAAATCGTTAACGGCGCGGTGACCGAGCTGGACGGAAAACCGGTTAGCGAATTCGACCTGATCGACCACTTTATCGCCCGCTACGGCATCAACCTGAACCGCGCCGAAGAAGTGATGGCGATGGATTCGGTCAAGCTGGCTAACATGCTCTGCGATCCGAACGTCAAGCGCAGCGAAATCGTTCCGCTGACCACCGCCATGACCCCGGCGAAAATTGTTGAAGTGGTTTCGCATATGAACGTGGTTGAGATGATGATGGCGATGCAGAAAATGCGCGCACGCCGCACGCCGTCTCAGCAGGCGCACGTCACCAACGTCAAGGATAACCCGGTGCAAATTGCCGCCGATGCCGCCGAAGGCGCATGGCGCGGGTTTGACGAACAAGAAACCACGGTTGCGGTAGCACGCTACGCGCCGTTCAACGCCATCGCGCTGTTGGTCGGCTCTCAGGTTGGTCGTCCGGGCGTACTGACTCAGTGCTCCCTGGAAGAAGCCACCGAGCTGAAGCTCGGCATGCTGGGCCACACCTGCTACGCCGAAACCATTTCCGTTTACGGCACCGAGCCGGTCTTCACCGACGGTGACGATACGCCATGGTCGAAAGGCTTCTTAGCCTCTTCCTACGCCTCTCGCGGCCTGAAAATGCGCTTCACCTCCGGCTCCGGATCCGAAGTGCAGATGGGCTACGCCGAAGGCAAATCCATGCTGTATCTGGAGGCGCGCTGCATCTATATCACCAAAGCGGCTGGCGTTCAGGGTCTGCAAAATGGCTCCGTAAGCTGTATCGGCGTACCGTCTGCCGTGCCGTCAGGCATTCGTGCCGTGCTGGCGGAAAACCTGATCTGCTCTTCGCTGGATCTGGAATGCTCCTCCAGTAACGACCAGACCTTCACCCACTCCGATATGCGTCGTACCGCGCGCCTGCTGATGCAGTTCCTGCCGGGTACCGACTTTATCTCCTCTGGTTATTCCGCGGTGCCGAACTACGACAACATGTTCGCCGGTTCCAACGAAGATGCGGAAGACTTTGACGACTACAACGTTATCCAGCGCGACCTGAAAGTGGACGGCGGTCTGCGCCCGGTTCGTGAAGAGGACGTTATCGCCATCCGTAACAAAGCCGCCCGCGCGCTGCAGGCCGTGTTTGCCGGAATGGGGCTGCCGCCGATTACCGATGAAGAAGTTGAAGCCGCGACCTATGCCCACGGTTCGAAAGATATGCCGGAGCGTAACATCGTCGAAGACATCAAGTTCGCCCAGGAAATCATCAATAAAAACCGCAACGGTCTGGAAGTCGTTAAAGCGCTGGCGCAGGGCGGGTTTACCGACGTGGCCCAGGACATGCTCAACATCCAGAAAGCCAAGCTAACCGGCGACTATTTGCACACCTCCGCCATTATCGTCGGCGACGGACAAGTGCTCTCTGCGGTTAATGACGTCAATGACTATGCCGGTCCGGCAACAGGTTATCGCCTGCAGGGAGAACGCTGGGAAGAGATTAAAAACATCCCTGGCGCTCTTGATCCCAACGAGATTGATTAAGGGGTGAGAAATGGAAATTAATGAAAAATTGCTGCGCCAGATAATTGAAGACGTGCTCCGCGATATGAAGGGCAGCGATAAACCCGTCTCGTTTAATACGCCTGCGGCATCCACAGCACCACAGACCGCTGCGCCTGCGGGCGACGGCTTTCTGACCGAAGTGGGCGAAGCACGCCAGGGCACTCAGCAGGACGAAGTCATTATCGCCGTCGGCCCGGCATTTGGCCTGGCACAGACTGTTAATATCGTCGGCTTACCGCATAAGAGCATCCTGCGCGAAGTCATTGCCGGTATTGAAGAAGAAGGTATCAGGGCGCGCGTGATTCGCTGCTTTAAATCTTCCGACGTGGCGTTCGTCGCCGTTGAAGGTAACCGCCTGAGCGGCTCCGGCATCTCCATCGGCATCCAGTCGAAAGATACTACGGTTATCCACCAGCAGGGGCTACCGCCGCTCTCCAACCTGGAGCTGTTCCCGCAGGCGCCGCTGCTGACGCTGGAAACCTACCGTCAGATTGGTAAAAACGCCGCCCGCTATGCGAAACGCGAATCACCGCAGCCGGTCCCTACGCTAAATGACCAGATGGCACGCCCGAAGTACCAGGCAAAGTCGGCCATTTTGCACATTAAAGAGACCAAGTACGTCGTGACGGGCAAAAACCCGCAGGAACTGCGCGTGACGCTTTGATAAAGGATAACTCCATGAATACCGACGCAATTGAATCGATGGTCCGGGACGTATTGAGCCGCATGAACAGCCTGCAGGGCGATGCGCCAGCAGCGGCTCCTGCGGCAGGCGGCACGTCCCGCAGCGCAAAGGTCAGCGACTACCCGCTGGCGAACAAACACCCGGAATGGGTGAAAACCGCCACCAATAAAACGCTGGACGACTTTACGCTGGAAAACGTGCTGAGCAATAAAGTCACCGCTCAGGATATGCGTATTACCCCGAAAACCCTGCGCTTACAGGCGTCTATCGCCAAAGATGCGGGCCGCGACCGGCTGGCGATGAACTTCGAACGCGCCGCCGAACTGACCGCGGTACCGGACGATCGCATTCTTGAAATCTACAACGCCCTTCGTCCGTATCGTTCAACGAAAGAAGAGCTGCTCGCTATCGCCGACGATCTCGAAAACCGTTATCAGGCAAAGATTTGCGCAGCTTTCGTTCGTGAAGCGGCAGGGCTGTACGTTGAGCGTAAAAAACTCAAAGGCGACGATTAGCTTTCTCTAAGTAATTCGAGATGCATTGAGGCGGCAAGTGAGTGACAAATTCGTCTGGAACGAATTTGAACAGCCATAGGCTGGCTTTAGTGAGGGACAGGGATGTCCCTCATAACCCCGATGAGCTTACTGTAGTAAGTGATTCGGGTGAAAGAACGCAGCCAACAAAAAGGCAGTTTGAAGTACGACGAGAAAAAGGATATACGATGCGATATATAGCTGGCATTGACATCGGTAACT
Source organism: Salmonella sp. K21076 (assembly GCF_039650795.1). Lineage (NCBI taxonomy): Bacteria > Pseudomonadati > Pseudomonadota > Gammaproteobacteria > Enterobacterales > Enterobacteriaceae > Salmonella > Salmonella sp. K21076. The sequence continues at coordinate 225,989 of NZ_JBCLYA010000051.1, read as the reverse complement.
CATCAACGGAAGTCGCACTGGCGCGGCAAGATGAGACTGGCGCACTAACGATTACACACAGCGCGCTGGCGGAAAACACCGGGATCAAAGGCACGTTGCGTAACGTGTTCGGCATTCAGGAAGCGCTCGCCCTCGTCGCAAAGCGCGCGGGGATCAATGTCAGCGATATTTCGCTCATCCGCATTAACGAAGCCACGCCGGTGATTGGCGATGTGGCGATGGAAACCATTACCGAAACCATCATCACCGAATCGACAATGATCGGCCATAACCCAAAAACGCCGGGCGGAGCAGGCCTTGGTGTGGGTATCACGATTACGCCGGAGGAGCTGTTAACCCGCCCGGCGGACTCGTCCTATATTCTGGTGGTATCGTCAGCCTTTGATTTTGCTGATATCGCCAATGTTATCAACGCCTCAATGCGCGCCGGATACCAGATTACCGGCGTCATTTTGCAGCGCGACGATGGCGTACTGGTCAGCAACCGGCTGGAAAAATCGCTACCGATTGTCGATGAAGTTCTGTACATCGACTGCATTCCGCTGGGGATGCTGGCGGCGATTGAAGTCGCCGTGCCGGGAAAGGTTATCGAAACCCTCTCTAACCCTTACGGCATCGCCACCGTATTCAACCTCAACGCCGATGAGACGAAAAACATCGTCCCGATGGCGCGCGCGCTGATTGGCAACCGTTCCGCCGTGGTGGTTAAAACGCCATCCGGCGACGTCAAAGCGCGCGCAATACCCGCCGGTAACCTGGAGCTGCAGGCTCAGGGTCGTACCGTGCGCGTGGATGTTGCCGCCGGTGCCGAAGCTATCATGAAAGCGGTGGACGGCTACGGCAAGCTCGACAACGTCAACGGCGAGGCCGGGACCAATATCGGCGGCATGCTGGAGCATGTGCGCCAGACCATGGCCGAGCTAACCAATAAGCCGAGCAGCGAGATTTTCATTCAGGATCTTCTGGCCGTTGACACCTCGGTTCCGGTGAGCGTCACCGGCGGTCTGGCCGGGGAGTTCTCGCTGGAGCAGGCCGTCGGCATCGCCTCGATGGTGAAATCAGACCGTCTGCAAATGGCGATGATTGCCCGTGAAATTGAGCAGAAGCTTAATATCGACGTGCAGATCGGCGGCGCTGAGGCTGAAGCCGCCATTCTGGGCGCGCTGACCACGCCGGGTACCACCCGACCGCTGGCGATCCTCGACCTCGGCGCGGGCTCCACCGATGCCTCCATCATCAACCCTAAAGGTGAAATCATCGCCACCCATCTCGCCGGGGCAGGCGACATGGTCACGATGATTATTGCCCGCGAACTGGGGCTGGAAGACCGCTATCTGGCGGAAGAGATCAAAAAATACCCGCTGGCTAAGGTCGAAAGCCTGTTCCACTTACGCCACGAGGACGGCAGCGTCCAGTTCTTCCCGACGCCGCTGCCTCCTGCGGTGTTCGCCCGCGTCTGCGTGGTGAAACCGGACGAACTGGTGCCGCTTCCCGGCGACTTAGCGCTGGAAAAAGTGCGCGCCATTCGCCGCAGCGCTAAAGAACGCGTCTTTGTCACCAACGCCCTGCGCGCGCTGCGTCAGGTCAGTCCAACCGGCAACATTCGCGATATTCCGTTCGTGGTGCTGGTCGGCGGCTCGTCGCTGGATTTCGAAGTTCCGCAGTTGGTCACCGATGCGCTGGCGCACTACCGCCTAGTCGCCGGGCGAGGAAATATTCGCGGCAGCGAAGGCCCAAGAAACGCGGTGGCCACCGGTCTGATTCTCTCCTGGCACAAGGAGTTTGCATATGGACAGTAATCACAGCGCCCCGGCTATCGTCATTACCGTCATCAACGACTGCGCCAGCCTCTGGCACGAAGTGCTGCTGGGCATTGAAGAGGAAGGCATCCCTTTCCTGCTTCAGCATCACCCAGCTGGAGATGTCGTTGACAGCGCCTGGCAGGCGGCGCGCAGCTCGCCGCTGCTGGTCGGCATTGCCTGCGATCGACACTCGCTGGTCGTACATTACAAGAATTTACCCGCATCGGCGCCGCTTTTTACGCTGATGCATCATCAGGACAGTCAGGCCCAACGCAACACCGGTAATAACGCGGCACGGCTGGTCAAAGGGATCCCTTTCCGGGATCTGAATAGCTAAGCAACAGGAGAACTGCAGTATGAATAACGCACTGGGACTGGTTGAAACAAAAGGGTTAGTAGGCGCCATTGAAGCTGCCGACGCCATGGTTAAATCCGCCAACGTACAGCTGGTGGGCTACGAAAAAATTGGTTCTGGCCTGGTTACAGTCATGGTTCGCGGCGACGTCGGCGCGGTTAAAGCAGCCGTAGATGCCGGCAGCGCGGCGGCAAGCGTCGTGGGTGAAGTGAAATCCTGCCACGTTATCCCGCGTCCGCACAGCGATGTTGAGGCCATTTTACCGAAATCAGCCTAATCGATGGCGAATAAGGAGCACCGCGTGAAGCAATCACTGGGATTACTTGAAGTTTGTGGTCTGGCACTGGCTATCAGCTGCGCCGATATCATGGCGAAATCCGCTTCTATCACGCTGCTCGCCCTCGAAAAGACCAATGGTTCAGGCTGGATGGTGATTAAAATTGCCGGTGATGTGGCCTCCGTGCAGGCGGCCATCACCACCGGTGCGCAATTTGCCGAACAGCGGAATGGTCTGGTGGCCCACAAGGTTATCGCCAGGCCCGGAGAAGGGATCCTGCTCGCAGAGACACCCTCCCCCTCCGTCATTGAACCTGAGCCTGAAGCGTCAGAGATAGCTGATGTCGTTTCTGAAGCGCCAGCCGAAGAGGCCCCGCAGGAATCAGAACTGGTCAGCTGCAATCTGTGTCTGGATCCAAAATGTCCGCGCCAGAAGGGCGAACCTCGTACGCTTTGCATTCATTCCGGCAAGCGAGGTGAAGCGTAATGGATAAAGAGCTTCTGCAATCAACGGTCCGTAAAGTTCTCGACGAGATGCGCCAGCGGCCTATTCCGCTGGGCGTCTCAAACCGTCATATCCACCTGTCCGCGCAGGATTATGAGCGGCTGTTTCCCGGCCATCCCATCAGCGAAAAAAAAGCGCTACTGCAGCCGGGACAATATGCTACGGAGCAAACCGTCACCCTGGTAGGGCCGAAAGGACAGCTCAAAAATGTGCGCCTGCTCGGCCCGCTGCGCTCGGTAAGCCAGGTAGAAATATCGCGTACCGATGCCAGAACACTGGGGATTGCCGCGCCGCTGAGAATGTCCGGCAACCTGAAGGGCACACCTGGCATCCGCCTGGTCAGCCCCTTTGGCGAACTGGAGCTACCTTCCGGGGTTATCGTCGCGCAGCGGCATATTCATATGTCGCCGCTTGATGCGCTGATCCTGAAGGTCTCCCACGGCGATAGGGTTTCGGTAGCGATTGAAGGCGACGAGCGCGGGCTGATTTTCAACAATGTGGCGATTCGCGTTTCACCGGACATGCGCCTCGAAATGCACATTGATACCGATGAAGCCAACGCCGCTGGTGCCGATAACCCGCAGGCCTTTGCCCGGCTGGTAGGCCCGCGATGAACGGCGAAACTCTGCAGCGCATTGTCGAGGAGATTGTCTCCCGACTGCAGCGTCGTGCCCTGAGCACGGCAACGCTGAGCGTTGCGCAGCTTCGCGATGCCGACTGTCCAGCGCTGTTCTGTCAGCACGCGTCGCTGCGCATCCTGCTCGTCGACCTGCCGCTGCTGGGTCAGCTTGCGGATGCAGAAACCGACGATGCCGCAGCCCGGAAAATTCACGACGCGCTGGCGTTTGGCATCCGCGTACAGCTCAGCCTGCACAGCCAGCTGCTGCCGGTTATCCCGGTAAAAAAACTGGCTCGTCTGCCGCTGGTATTCACCGACGAGCACGGACTGCCGCTGGTTCTGCATGCGGGTTCGGTGCTGGGCTATCGCGATGTCGCGCTGCTAAGCCGGGGGCGTGTGGTTGTCCACCGCAAATGCATCGTGACCGCCATGGCGCGTGACGCGGCCAATGCGCGGAATATTCAATTAATTAAGCAGGAGTAAATCATGCATCTGGCACGAGTCACGGGCGCGGTTGTCTCCACGCAAAAATCACCTTCTTTGATTGGGAAAAGCTGCTGCTGGTGCGTCGGGTCAGCGCCGATGGCGAACTCCCCGCCTCGCCCACCTCCGGCGATGAAGTGGCCGTGGACTCCGTCGGCGCGGGCGTCGGCGAACTGGTTTTGCTCAGCGGCGGCTCCAGCGCCAGGCACGTTTTTTCCGGGCCAAATGAGGCCATCGACCTCGCCGTTGTCGGCATTGTAGATACGCTTTCGCGTTAAGGGGCGGTTATGGCGATTTATACCCGAACAGGTGACGCTGGCACCACATCACTGTTTACCGGCCAGCGGGTGAGCAAAACCCACCCGCGGGTTGAAGCCTACGGCACGCTGGATGAACTGAACGCCGCGCTGAGCCTGTGCGCCTGCGCCGCTGCGGATGAAAATCACCGCACCTTACTCGAGGCCATCCAGCAGCAACTTTTTTGGTTTAGCGCAGAGCTGGCCAGCGACAGCGAGCAGCCATCGCCCAAACAGCGCTACATCAGCAGCGAAGAGATTTCGGCCCTGGAAGCCGCTATCGATCGGGCAATGGCCCGCGTCGAACCGCTGCACAGCTTTATTTTACCCGGACGCTGCGAAGCCGCGAGCCGATTACATTTTGCCCGCACGCTGGCGCGCCGCGCCGAACGCCGTCTGGTTGAACTGGCAACTGAAGTCAACGTACGCCAAGTGCTGATGCGCTACATCAACCGCTTATCGGACTGCCTGTACGCCCTGGCCCGCGCGGAAGATAGCGATGCGCACCAGGCCAACATCATCCGTGAAGTTAGCAAGCGCTATCTGGCTGCCAGCCAGCCGACCCGCAGCAAGGAGACAACGCCCGTGGCCCTCTCATTCCACGATCTGCACCAGCTCACCCGCGCCGCCGTTGAACGCGCGCAGCAACTGCAGGTTCCGGTAGTCGTCAGCATCGTTGACGCGCACGGCACGGAAACTGTGACCTGGCGGATGCCGGACGCCCTGCTGGTCAGCAGCGAACTGGCACCGAAAAAGGCATGGACCGCAGTGGCGATGAAAACGGCGACCCATGAGCTGAGCGATGTCGTTCAGCCAGGCGCGGCGCTTTACGGTCTGGAAAGTCATTTACAGGGAAAAGTGGTCACCTTTGGCGGCGGTTACGCCCTATGGCGCGACGGCATATTAATTGGGGGTCTTGGCATCAGTGGCGGCAGCGTTGAGCAGGACATGGACATAGCACAGACCGCCATCGCGGCTATTAACGTGGGAACACATCAATGAATACTTCTGAACTCGAAACCCTGATTCGCACCATTCTTAGCGAGCAATTAACCACGCCAGCGCAAACACCGGCCCAGCCTCAGGGCAAAGGGATTTTCCAGTCCGTGAGCGAGGCCATCGACGCCGCGCATCAGGCGTTCTTACGTTATCAGCAGTGCCCGCTAAAAACCCGCAGCGCCATTATCAGCGCGATGCGTCAGGAGCTGACGCCGCTGCTGGCTGCTCTGGCAGAGGAGAGCGCCAATGAAACGGGAATGGGCAACAAAGAAGATAAATTCCTCAAAAACAAGGCTGCTCTGGACAACACGCCGGGCGTAGAAGATCTCACCACCACCGCGCTGACCGGTGACGGCGGCATGGTACTCTTTGAATACTCGCCGTTTGGCGTCATCGGTTCAGTCGCCCCAAGCACCAACCCGACGGAAACCATCATTAATAACAGCATCAGCATGTTGGCGGCGGGCAATAGTATCTACTTTAGCCCGCATCCGGGAGCGAAAAAGGTCTCTCTGAAGCTGATTAGTCTGATTGAAGAGATTGCCTTCCGCTGCTGCGGCATCCGCAATCTGGTGGTGACCGTGGCGGAACCGACTTTCGAAGCGACCCAGCAGATGATGGCCCACCCGCGAATCGCGGTACTGGCTATTACCGGCGGCCCCGGCATTGTGGCCATGGGCATGAAGAGCGGTAAGAAGGTGATTGGCGCTGGCGCTGGCAATCCGCCCTGCATCGTTGATGAAACAGCGGACCTGGTGAAAGCGGCGGAAGATATCATCAACGGCGCGTCATTCGATTACAACCTGCCCTGCATTGCCGAGAAGAGCCTGATCGTGGTGGAGAGCGTCGCCGAACGTCTGGTGCAGCAAATGCAAACCTTCGGCGCGCTGCTGCTAAGCCCTGCCGATACCGACAAACTCCGCGCCGTCTGCCTGCCTGAAGGCCAGGCGAATAAAAAACTGGTCGGCAAGAGCCCATCGGCCATGCTGGAAGCCGCCGGGATCGCTGTCCCTGCAAAAGCGCCGCGTCTGCTGATTGCGCTGGTTAACGCTGACGATCCGTGGGTCACCAGAGAACAGCTGATGCCGATGCTGCCGGTGGTAAAAGTTAACGATTTCGATAGCGCGCTGGCACTGGCCCTGAAGGTTGAAGAGGGGTTGCATCACACCGCGATCATGCACTCGCAGAACGTGTCGCGCCTGAACCTCGCGGCCCGCACCCTGCAAACCTCGATATTCGTCAAAAACGGCCCTTCTTATGCCGGGATCGGCGTCGGCGGCGAAGGCTTTACCACCTTTACCATTGCCACGCCAACCGGTGAAGGAACAACGTCAGCGCGTACTTTTGCCCGCTCCCGGCGCTGCGTGCTGACCAACGGCTTTTCTATTCGCTAACCGAGGTCGCGATGAACACCTTCTCACTACAAACGCGGTTGTACAGCGGTCAGGGCAGCCTGGCGGTGCTCAAGCGCTTTACCAATAAGCACATCTGGATAATCTGCGATGGCTTTCTGGCACGCTCGCCGCTGCTGGATACCCTGTGTAACGCGCTGCCCGCAGATAACCGCATCAGCGTCTTTAGCGAGATAACGCCGGACCCCACCATCCATACCGTGGTGCAGGGCATTGCGCAAATGCAGGCCCTGCAGCCGCAGGTGGTGATTGGTTTTGGCGGCGGCTCGGCAATGGACGCGGCGAAAGCGATTGTCTGGTTTAGCCAACAAAGCGGCATCAATATCGAAACCTGCGTGGCGATCCCGACCACCAGCGGCACTGGTTCGGAAGTCACCAGCGCCTGCGTAATTAGCGATCCGGATAAAGGCATCAAGTATCCGCTGTTCAACAATGCGCTGTATCCGGATATGGCGATCCTCGACCCGGAGCTGGTGGTCAGCGTACCGCCGCAGATTACCGCCAACACCGGCATGGACGTGCTGACCCACGCCCTGGAGGCCTGGGTGTCACCGCACGCCAGCGACTTTACCGACGCGCTGGCGGAAAAAGCCGCCAAACTGGTGTTCCAGTATCTGCCGACGGCGGTGGAAAAAGGCGACTGCGTGGCGACGCGAGGAAAAATGCATAACGCCTCAACGCTCGCCGGGATGGCCTTCAGCCAGGCGGGGCTGGGGCTTAACCACGCGATAGCCCACCAGCTTGGCGGACAGTTTCATCTTCCGCATGGCCTGGCCAATGCGCTGCTGCTCACGACGGTGATCCGTTTTAACGCCGGAGTTCCGCGCGCAGCCAAACGCTACGCGCGGCTGGCCAAAGCCTGCGGTTTTTGCCCGGCAGAAGCCAACGATGTCACGGCGATCAATGCGCTGATTCAGCAAATCGAACTGCTTAAGCAACGCTGTGCCCTTCCCTCACTGGCCGTTGCGCTAAAAGAAGGAAGATCCGACTTTTCCGCACGTATTCCAGCGATGGTGCAGGCCGCGCTGGCGGATGTCACGTTGCGCACCAACCCGCGCCCGGCCAGCGCCGAGGAAATTCGTGAACTGCTGGAGGAACTGCTATGAGCGCCGCCATCAACAGCGTTTAAATGTCCCTTAGCGCCGATGAAATTCGTGAGCGCGTTCGCGCAGCGGGCGTTGTCGGTGCGGGCGGCGCAGGTTTTCCCGCCCACGTTAAGCTACAGGCGCAGGTAGAGATTTTTCTGGTGAACGCCGCCGAGTGTGAACCGATGCTCAAAGTTGACCAGCAACTGATGTGGCAGCAGGCCGCGCGTCTTGTCCGCGGCGTGCAGTACGCCATGACGGCAACCGGCGCGCGCGAAGGGGTGATTGCCCTGAAAGAAAAATACCGCCGGGCCATCGACGCCCTCTCCCCACTACTGCCAGCCGGTATCCGCCTGCATATCCTGCCGGATGTATATCCCGCGGGCGATGAGGTGCTGACTATCTGGATGGCAACCGGTCGTCGGGTCGCCCCTGCCGCGCTGCCTGCCAGCGTCGGCGTAGTCGTCAATAACGTGCAAACGGTGCTGAATATTGCCCGGGCGGTCGAGCAGCAGTTTCCGGTCACTCGTCGCACGTTGACCGTGAACGGCGCGGTCGCCAGACCGTTGACCGTTACCGTTCCTGTCGGCATGTCACTGCATGAAGTGCTGGCGCTGGCTGGCGGCGCGACGGTCGACAACCCCGGTTTTATTAACGGCGGCCCGATGATGGGTGGCCTGATTACCTCTCTTGATAACCCGGTGACGAAAACTACCGGCGGCCTGCTGGTGCTCCCAAAAAGCCATCCGCTTATCCAGCGCAGGATGCAGGACGAGCGCACAGTGCTTTCCGTCGCGCGCACCGTCTGCGAACAGTGCCGACTCTGTACCGATCTCTGCCCACGACATCTGATCGGCCACGAACTCTCTCCGCACCTGCTGGTGCGGGCGGTGAACTTTCATCAGGCTGCCACGCCGCAACTGCTGCTGAGCGCCCTTACCTGCTCGGAATGCAACGTTTGCGAAAGCGTGGCCTGCCCGGTCGGGATCTCGCCGATGCGCATCAACCGCATGTTAAAACGCGAGCTGCGGGCGCAAAACCAGCGCTACGAAGGGCCGCTGAATCCGGCCGACGAAATGGCGAAATATCGCCTGGTGCCGGTGAAGCGGCTGATCGCCAAACTGGGACTAAGCCCCTGGTACCAGGAAGCGCCGCTGGTTGAAGAAGAGCCGTCAGTAGAAAAAGTCACTTTGCAGCTGCGCCAGCATATTGGTGCCAGCGCAGTACCGACTGTTGCCGTCGGCGAGCGCGTGACTCGCGGGCAATGCGTTGCCGATGTCCCGCCTGGCGCGCTCGGCGCATCCATTCACGCCAGCATCGACGGCATTGTTTCGGCCATCAGCGAACAGGCCATCACTGTTGTAAGAGGTTAACCATGTCTCAGGCTATAGGAATTTTAGAACTCACCAGCATCGCCAAAGGCATGGAGCTTGGTGATGCCATGCTGAAAAGCGCCAACGTCGATCTACTGGTCAGCAAGACCATCTGCCCAAGTAAGTTTTTACTGATGCTGGGCGGCGATATCGGCGCTATCCAGCAGGCCATTGAAACCGGTACGTCGCAGGCCGGCGAGATGCTCGTCGACAGCCTGGTGCTGGCAAATATTCATCCCAGCGTACTTCCGGCCATCAGCGGCCTGAACAGCGTCGATAAGCGTCAGGCGGTCGGCATCGTCGAAACCTGGAGCGTGGCGGCCTGCATTAGCGCCGCAGACCGGGCGGTGAAAGGCTCAAACGTCACCCTGGTGCGGGTGCATATGGCCTTCGGCATCGGCGGTAAATGCTACATGGTGGTGGCGGGCGACGTTTCTGACGTCAATAACGCCGTGACGGTCGCCAGCGAAAGCGCGGGCGAAAAAGGGCTGCTGGTTTACCGTTCGGTGATCCCACGCTCGCATGAAGCCATGTGGCGACAGATGGTGGAGGGATAATGGAAAGACAACCGACAACGGATCGCATGATTCAGGAATACGTGCCGGGGAAACAGGTGACCCTCGCGCACCTGATTGCTAATCCGGGGAAAGATTTATTTAAGAAGCTGGGCCTGCAGGATGCGGTTTCCGCCATTGGCATCCTCACCATCACGCCCAGCGAAGCGTCGATTATCGCCTGCGATATTGCTACAAAATCCGGCGCGGTGGAGATTGGTTTTCTTGACCGCTTTACCGGTGCTGTGGTGCTGACCGGCGATGTTTCCGCCGTGGAATATGCCCTCAAGCAGGTAACGCGCACCCTGGGCGAGATGATGCAGTTCACTACCTGCTCGATCACCCGGACGTAATCCAATGAAGCGTCTGATGTTTATCGGCCCCAGCCAGTGCGGGAAAACTTCGCTGACCCAAAGCCTGCGTGGCGAAGCGCTCCATTACAAGAAAACCCAGGCCATTGAATGGTCGCCGATGGCTATCGACACGCCGGGCGAATACCTGGAGAACCGCTGCCTGTACAGCGCCCTGCTGACCAGCGCCTGCGAGGCCGACGTTATCGCCCTGGTGTTAAATGCCGACGCTCAGTGGTCGCCGTTTTCTCCGGGTTTTACCGTCCCGATGAACCGCCCGACGATTGGCCTTGTCACCAAAGCCGATCTCGCCGACCCGCAGCGTATTTCGCTGGTCGCACAATGGCTTACGCAGGCTGGCGCCCGGCAGATTTTTATTACCAGCGCGTTGAATAATTCGGGTCTCGACGCCGTGCTGGATTTTCTGAATTCGAAGGAACCTTTATGTCTTACAAAATAATGGCCATTAACGCCGGCAGCTCATCGTTAAAGTTCCAGCTGCTGGAGATGCCGCAGGGCGACATGCTCTGCCAGGGGCTGATTGAGCGTATCGGTATGGCGGATGCGCAGGTGACAATTAAGACGCACAGCCAAAAATGGCAGGAAACCGTCCCCGTTGCCGATCATCGCGATGCGGTAACGCTGCTTCTGGAAAAGCTGCTGGGTTATCAAATCATTAACAGTCTGCGGGACATTGACGGGGTGGGCCATCGTGTGGCGCACGGCGGTGAGTTTTTTAAAGACTCGACGCTGGTCACGGATGAAACGTTAGCGCAAATCGAACGTCTTGCTGAACTGGCCCCGCTTCACAACCCGGTAAACGCGTTGGGTATTCACGTTTTTCGTCAACTGTTGCCTGATGCCCCTTCTGTAGCCGTGTTTGATACGGCATTTCACCAGACGCTGGATGAACCCGCCTATATTTACCCGCTTCCCTGGCATTATTACGCTGAACTGGGGATTCGCCGTTATGGCTTTCATGGCACCAGCCATAAGTATGTCAGCGGCGTTCTGGCTGAAAAGCTGGGCGTACCACTCAGCGCATTACGGGTGATTTGTTGTCATCTTGGAAACGGTAGCAGCGTCTGCGCCATCAAGAACGGACGTTCGGTCAATACGTCGATGGGCTTTACGCCGCAGTCAGGCGTGATGATGGGCACCCGTAGCGGAGATATTGATCCCTCTATTCTGCCGTGGATAGCCCAGCGCGAATGCAAAACGCCGCAACAGTTGAATCAGTTATTAAATAATGAGTCAGGCTTGCTGGGCGTTTCTGGCGTGTCGTCTGATTACCGCGATGTCGAACAGGCAGCCAATACCGGTAACCGGCAGGCTAAACTCGCTCTCACGCTGTTTGCCGAACGCATTCGCGCCACCATTGGTGGCTATATTATGCAAATGGGAGGACTGGATGCTCTGGTATTCACTGGGGGAATTGGCGAGAACTCAGCGCGCGCCAGATCGGCGGTTTGCCATAATTTGCAATTTTTAGGCTTAGCCGTTGATGAAGAGAAAAATCAACGTAATGCAACATTTATCCAGACGGAGAACGCCCTGGTGAAAGTCGCCGTCATCAACACCAACGAAGAGTTAATGATCGCACAAGACGTTATGCGCATTGCGCTACCGGCCACGGAAGGGCTTTGTGTACCAGCCTGAGAGGGGTATACGACGCATTGCGGCAAGTCATGGTAATAACGCTTTTACCATGACACTATGCGCGCACACTATTCGTACCTGAAAGGTGATAACGTGGCTGTTGCGCAATGCCCCGCCTCATGCGGGGAACTTATCCAGGGATGGATTCTGGGCAGTGAGAAACTGGTCTCCTGCCCCGTTGACTGGTACAGCACCGTAGCAGTCACGGCTGCGCCGCCGTTGGTAAACGAGCGTCCATTGTCGCGGGCGATGGTGGAGCGCGTTCTGGCGCACTGGCAGTATCCTGCGCACTGGAGTAACGAGATTCGCGTCGATGTGCGTTCGTCAATTCCCGTTGCCAAAGGCATGGCCAGCAGCACCGCAGATATTGCCGCTACGGCGGTGGCAACGGCGCATCATCTTGGCCATTCGCTGGATGAAACCACCCTTGCACAGCTTTGCGTCTCAATCGAACCCACTGATAGCACCGTTTTTCATCAGTTAACGCTGTTTGATCATAATAATGCGGCCACGCAAATCGCCTGCGAGCCACCGCCGCCAATCGATTTGCTGGTACTGGAAAGCCCGGTCACACTGCGCACGCAAGATTACCACCGTCTCCCTCGCCAGCAGAAATTAATAGCAAGTTCACCAACCTTGCAGCAGGCCTGGAATCTGGTGCAGGAAGCCTGTATAACGCAAAATCCGCTCCGACTGGGTGAGGCGGCTACGCTTAGCGCTATCGCCAGCCAGACGCTGTTACCTAAGTCGGGCTTTACCGCCCTGCTGTCGCTGGTCGAAGAGTGTGATTTATACGGATTGAACGTGGCGCATAGCGGTAGCGTGGTGGGTCTGATGCTGGACCGGAAACGTCATGATATTGCGCGTCTGAAAGGTAAGCTGGCAGAGAAAAAACTTACCCGACACTGGCCAAAACAACATTTACTCAAGATGGTCACAGGCGGGGTCAAACTGCAGTGAGAGCCTGATATACGCTCCCACTGCCGTAGCGCATTATTCGGCTTTTACATCGGCGTGTTTCATTTCGCCCATCGCTTTCAGCTTTTTGGAAATGTCGCGACGCTCTTTGGAGATTTCGGCATTTTTAATGATGTAGTCATCAACGCGATCTTCATAGTCGCTTTTCATACTGGCGATGATACCCTGAATCGCCTCAACGCTCATACCTGGCTTGATGTAGTCGCTCAGGTTGTCCAGCAGCAGCACACGCTTCTGGTTGTCACGGATCTTCTTCTCAATGTCCTGAATTTCACGCTGCAGTTTATTTTTGCGACGGAACAGACGAACAAACTCCAGCACGTCCTGGAAAGAAGGCTTGGTTGTTTCCATTTTTACACCCCTGATAATGTGAGATTCGGATTCGTTAAGCAACTGCTAGTGGATAAACATTACGTTTATCCCCGTCATACTTCAAGCCGCCAGAAGAAACACCGTTACGTCGCCGTCTGGGGAAACCTGAAGGTTCGGGGATAAAATCGTTGCCAGTAGCACTCATTTTATCCTTATATTAGTATCATACTCTTAATCTTTGCTGAATCGAAGCAGCAACAAATTCATTCACCCCATCTGCTTTTTATTTGCGCAAAGCCCGGCAGATCAAGTGTGAAAGCAGTTCCAACTGTCGGGCCGTTTCCATACTTAGCCAAACATAGCCGTGGATGGGGGTTTCAGCCACCGCGTCGCCCTGCTGCTCGTTCATTAGCTGTCGCAACTCGGCAGCAATATCATTCAGTTTACCGGTATTTGCTAGTACCGGCTGCGGGTTGCCTTCAAACAACGCGTGGGCGATCGTTAGCAAGGTTTGCTGCGTCATCTGCTGGGTTTCACGCAATGTGTGCGTGTTAAGCATCACAAAATGGCTGGCGCGCGTCGCCCAGTGGGCATTGATTTGTAATTCAAGCATACAAACCAGATTGCGGTTGATGGTCTGAATGGCCTCGAAAATAGATTTTTGTATCCGGGTTTCTTTACTGGCTGGCGTTATCAGCCCGCGCATTTTGACGACATCGTTCAGCAACCGTTGCAAATATTTATCCAACCGGGGGCGCTCCAGCAAATTCGGCGACAGCGCTGCCTGATACACCCGATTATACGCCGTGACGCAATGCGCCAGTTGGATGCGCCAGTGCAAAAAGGCGCGCTGGGGCCAGATGCCGGTAAACAACATTGCCAGTAGCGCCCCCAAAATCACATCCCCGCCACGCCATAATGCCGTATTCATATCACCAGCGGGAGCGCCGACAACAACGGCGAGCGTTATGCCTATCAGTAGCGCCTGATACGGTTTTTTCCCTAAGGCCAGCCAGCCGCACAAAAACATCGCTATCGCACACCACACCAGCATCAGCGGTAAGGAAAAGAGCTCCAGGCGTAGCGCCACCAGCCCTAACGCCGCGCCCAGAATCGTACCGCCTATGCGCTCAAAAGCACGAGGCACTACATTTCCCCAGAATGAGATGGGCCCCATAATCACCACTAACGTGATTAGCGGCCATGTGCCCTCGGGAATAGAAAACAGACGAACCAGCAGAAAGGTAAGAATGAACGCCAGGGCGATACGTATGCCATGCACGATGCGATAATGACGGTACAACCGTATTTCAAAAGGGCTTAATGACTTATCGGCACGCACGCTTGCGCTCCTTACGGGAATGGCAAAAAATGCATTGTACCTGCTTTATAGCAAAAATAGCGCACTGGCGGACGGAACACATTATCCGTCCGCTCTTTTCAGCCAGGAAACCAGTCGATCACTTCCGCTGTACCGGAATATACATTTCAATATCCCAGTATCCATCTTCCATGCCGTTATTCAGATAGGTTTCAAAACAGGGCGCAGAGGCTATCTGATAAGCGCTATCCTGCTCGAGGACATCAAAAAACCGTTCCCACGGCTTCGCAAAGTCACGGTCTTCCACTCGCGCGACAGCAGTGGCATATTCGCCGCCTTCAATGGCGGTCACGATTACGCCTTCGCTATTGTCCGGCAGGATGAAATTCTCTGCCACGGACACCACGGTATCGCAGCGGAGTTTTTCTGCAGGTACGACATCTGGATTGTCGTAATAGACGGCAATCCATTCAACTGGCACGATCCGCTGTCGATCCACCCACGTCATCAGTTGTTCAAAACCCTGCTTCACGGTGTGTTCCCATGGACCGACCATGTGGAAACCGGCTATCTTGCGTTTTTGTTCCTGCCTGATTTCGTAATCCATGCTGCCTCCGTCACTTTACTATACTGTATTAATGTACAGTATAATTACAGCCTTTTACGGTCACAAGGACAGCGTGATCATTTTGTGAGCAACCTCGCAATCCCGCCCTTTTGACACCTCAGATGACGGTGAACGGTGTGTGACAACGGCTTACGCTTTATGCTGAAAATAGTCGCTCAGACGAGAGAACATACCGCCTTTACCCACCGATTCCAGAGTGACCAGCGGCCACTGAGCGATCAGTTTATCCCGATCGTAGAGCTCTATTTCACCTACCCGTTGATGGGCGGCGATTGGCGCCTCCAGCTCTTTTCTATCCAGCACATATTTTGCTTTGATATGCGGAATTTCCGCTTTGGGCAGCGCCATTCAGAAATCCTGTTCCGTACCCAGCGCAATCTTTTCTTTGTCTCCGTACCAGATCCGCTCGCTGCCCACTTTTTTGCCGCTGTGCAAAATCTGCACCGTCGCAAAGTTTTGCTGGCCCCACTGCAACAGTTTTCGCGCCTGTTCCTCGCGTCCTTTCGAACTTTTCGCTCCCATCACGACGGCGATAAGTCGACGCTGCCCGTCCACCGCCGATGCGATAAGATTAAATCCCGCCCCCGATGTGTGTCCGGTTTTAAGCCCATCGATATGCATGGTCTTATCCCATAACAAGCCGTTGCGGTTCTGCTGTGTGATGCCGTTCCAGGTCAGGCTTTTCTCGCTGTACATGTGATAAAATTCAGGTTCGCCGTGAATAATCGCCCGGGAGAGTACGGCCAGATCATACGCGGAGCTATGTTGTCCCGGCGCATCCAGACCGTGGACGGTTTCAAAATGGGTATCCTGCAAATTGAGTTTTTTCACATAGCTGTTCATCATCGCCACAAACTGCGGCTGCCCGCCCGCGATATAATCCGCCAGCGCCACACAGGCATCGTTACCGGAATCCACAATTAAGCCACGGCTTAAATCGCGTACCGACACGCGATCCCCTTCTTTTAAAAACATCAACGAGGAGCCGACAAACACCGGATTATCCTTCGCCCAGGCGTCGCGCCCAACGGTGACGATATCGTCAGGGCTGATACGATGACTATCGATGGCGCGATCGACGACGTAGCCCGTCATTAGCTTGGTAAGGCTGGCGGGATTACGTTGCTGGTGTTCATTACCGGCGGTAAGAACCTGTCCCGTAGTGTAATCCATCAACACCCAGGCGCCTGCATCAATGGCTGGCGGTTGGGGAGCAAAACTTACGGCATCGGCCGCAAGCGCAGGAGAAAGGTGCATCGCGAATAAAGAAGCGGCAATAAACAAACGGCGTTTCAACAGCATGTCTTCAGGATGGTCTCAATTTGCCGTTCTTTTTACGGAAGTTCAGTTAAACAAACATGGATAAATTGCAAGAAAATGTGACACAAGGCACATTTTCTTGCTGACTTTATTTTATGGATACGCTCAGACGGCGGACTTATCCCCGCGCGGCGCGGTACGATGACGATGATAGCCGTCAACCATGCTACGGAAAATTTGTCCCGGCGTGTCGCCAAGAGTACACAGATAGAGATGCGCGCAAATAAACAGTAAGCCGATGATAGCAAGCGCCATATGCAGCACCAGCATCACAGGGCCCAGACCCGCAACCTGCGGATAGAGACACAGCAAACCGGTGATGATTAACAGCGGTACCAGCGCGTACATAATCGCCAGATATGCCAGTTGCTGCAGTGGATTGAACTTATTCTGCTCTGTTGCCGCGAACGGATGCGCTTCCCCTTTCATGATGCCAAAAAGGTAAAAACGGGTCTGGCGTATGCAGCGCGTCACTAGTCCGGAAAAATTTACCCGATAGTGACGCCCGTTACCTGTGGTGAGGTTGATCAGCACAAACCCGACCCAGAAAGCCAGTAAGGCAAAACCACACCAGGTATGCACTTGTACCATTAGCGCTACAGGGCCGAGAGAAAAATGACCAAATAAACCGCTTAACAGTAATAAAACAAACAGTAATGCATTTCCCCAATGCCAACGGCGAATCGCCAGCGAGTAGAGATAGTCACGATGCTCTTCGCCGCCCGCCGTTTTTGGCGCCAGCATCCGGCGCAATAACGCATGGATAACCAGCCCAACAAGCATGAGCAGCACCACGACGCCTGCGTAAATTAACCACAGCGGCCAATAATCTGGCGCATAATGTAGTTCCGCTCCCCAGATAGTATTCATGCTTTACCCTCCTGATGGACTTCTTTACGACGGTACAGACTGACCGCGCCGCTACGCGCTTCCTGCTGGCGATAGACCTCTTTCTGACCGACCCAGCGCTGGATCTCGCTCTCATCCAGTCTGCCGAATTTCAGCGCGTCCGTTGGGCAAACGGATACGCACGCCGGAGACTGGCCAGCCGCCAACCGCGTGTCGGCACAGAAGTTACACTTGTCGGCGACGCCGGTTTGCGGATTCAGATAGCGCACATGGAAAGGACACGCGGCAACACAATAATCGCAGCCAATACAGCGCGATTTATCCACCTGCACGATCCCGTTTTCATCACGATATGACGCTCCGGTAGGACAAACGCTGACACATGGCGCATTTTCACAGTGCTGACAGGAGACGCGGACAAATTGAAAATGGGTTAGTGCGTTGGATGCCTGTTCAGGGGCGCGAATTTGTACCTGTACGCGGCTAAATCCCTCCGGTACGTCATTAAGCACTTTGCAGGCAACGGTACACGCCTGGCAGCCGATACAACGTTTTTCATCATGCAGCATGACGTACTGATTCGTTAAATGATTCATGGTTCCCTCCTCCCTCATGCCCGGCTCAGCGTCACGCCTGCGGTATGCACTACCGTACCGGATACCGGACTCGTCACGTGCGGCAGTAAATTGCCAGAGTGGATACCGTGTGTCGTCGCCGCCGTTTTAGCCCCAGCTTTAGCGCCAAATCCCATATAGACAAAAAGCGTATCCGGGCGAATACCGGGCGTCACCAGCGCCTTACCTTTCTCTTTACCCGTGGCATTTTCCAGCCAGATCTCATCGCCGGTCTTAATGCCTTTTTCTTGCGCTGTTTGCGGATGGACCCAGACCGCGTTATCCCACATTAGCTCGCTGAGTAAAGGTACGTACTGCGTCGCGCCATTGGTATGCACGGCCACCTTGCCTTGAATGAAGTAAAGCTCATTCTCTTTTTTCAGCGCAAAGTCACGAACGCGCGGAACGCCGTAGCCAGGGAGCAATTCCTCCAGGGTTGCGGAATAAAGTTCGATTTTGCCGGAGGGCGATTTGAAGCGAAGCTGTTCGCCATAGGTGTTGTCACTGTCCGTCGCGATAGCGCCGGGGTAACGCGCCGTAAACTGACGAACGGATTCTGGTTCGCGTAATAGCAGCGGAACGCCCCATTCGAGATACCCTTTCTGTCGCAGTTCCTTCGCTAAGGCATGGTCGCCGTTCAACTGATAGAGTTGGCGCGTCTGCATATCCTGCCACGGATAGTACTGCCCTAATCCCAACTGCTCGCCAAGTTCTTTCCAGATTTGCCAACTCGGACGCGCCTCGCCAATCGGCTCTACGACCTGTTGGCGCAGAGCGTAAGCCGGGTGCAGACCCGACATATCGGATACCTCTTCGTCCCGTTCGAGATAGGTGCATTCCGGCAGCAGATAGTCGGCATATGCCGCGCTCTCGCTCAAATAGACATCGCAGCTGACCACCAGATCCAGTTGCTCAACGGTTTTTACCAGGTCCGAACGACAGGTGACGGTCTGGAAAGGATTATGCCGCGACATAATCCACGCCTTTATCGGGTAAGGCTTCTGGGTTAACGCCGCGTCAATAATGCTTTGCACCACGCCGCCGCCAGCGGCGATATATTTAAACTGAGGTGCGACCAGATCGATTCGTTGCGCCGTCGGTTTCGGCATATTTTTAATGTTGAGTTTCGCCAGCGTTGGCGCGACCTTTTCTCCGGCCAGTTTGTTGTAAACCGACGCGTTTTTTTTCTGATATAGCCCGCCTTCGCGCTCAATATTACCGAGCAGCACATTAAGCGTAAAAATCATACGCCGCATATCGATCTCTTCCTGCGAGAACGTCGCGCGATGACCAGGACTGACAATAGCGTGAGGCGCACAGGCGGCCAGTTCGCGTGTCACCCGGACAATGACGTCGGCTGGGACATCGGCCTGCGCGGCGGCCCATTCCGACGTCGTCTCTTTTACCGCCTGTGCTAACTGTTCAAATCCGCTGGTATAACGCTCAACAAAAGACGCATCGTAGAGTTGTTCATCAATCATGACGTGGCACATCGCCAGCAGAACCGCTAAATCCCCTCCGGGACGAATAGCGTGCCACTCATCCGCCTTGCTGGAAAATATCGACAAACGCGGATCGAAGCTCACCATTTTGGCCCCCTTCTCCTGCGCGGTCATTAACTCATGGGTATCGGCAACTTCAATCCCTTCATACAAATTGTGGCCAAACGAAACCAGATAGCGCGTGTTAGCGATATCCATCGCCAGATCGCCGCCCATCATCACTTTTGCCGCAATGGCTTTCCCGGCAGGGCATGTTGAGGCGTGAGTAAAGGTATTAGGCGAACCAAAGGCCGTAGCCAGATGGAAAAGATGGCTGGAGAGCGAGCCCGATTTGGAAGAGAAAGCCACGCTCTCGGGGCCATGCTGCGCTTTGATGGCATTCATTTTCGCCGCGATTTCCTGGTAAGCCTGTTGCCAGCTAATCACCTGCCATTCACCGTCACCGCGTGGCCCGGTGCGTTTCATAGGTTTTACAATCCGTTGCGGGTCATTGACCAGGCTGACGCCGCTCCCGCCCCTGGCGCATATGCGCGTCCCCTGCTGCGGCGCAGAAGGATTGCCCTGGATAAAAACGGTCTTGTTATTGACTACCTGCGCCTGAATAGGGCAACGAAAGGAACACATTTCGCACAAACTTGGCGTTAGCGTGGTTTTACCGTTAATGCCGGCAATCGGGTTGCGCGCCAGCGCCCCGGGCGGAAAAGCGCCCAGCGCGCAGGCAGAGCAGCCTATGCCTACCCCCTGCAAAAAAGAACGACGACTAATGCTCATATAACCTCCTGTTATTAGATATAGCTGAAGATTATATTTAATTTGTATTATGAAATGTCGGCTTCAATCACAATTTGAAATAGTTGTTAATATGAGCATGCCAACATGATAAAACCTTTTATTTTATAAATATTTTACATTTCCTGAACACGCACATGGACTGTCATCGAATAATCAGCAGAATTACCAAACAACCCACTGTTAATTATAAAAATGATACAATTCCAATAACACGTAATAATATTTAAAAGAAAACGATTATTTCCTGAAAAGCGATTTCACGCGCTTTACGCAGTTCTTTTTCATACTCGCCGGAACGTCCGCCGACGATATCCCGAATGCCGGCGAAAAACGCTGGTTGAGCGTCGAAGCGGGTTTATTTTTGCGTGCATACGGGCTCCGTTACCCGACCCGCTCTCTTATGCCTGGATTTTTCCGCAGATACGCCAGCGTCCCACAATACGGTGACATGATGACAGGATGGACACTTTCTGAAAGAAACATGCCAGATAGCATGGTGAATTGTGATCTCCAACGCCATACCGACATATGGAGCTTACTTTTAAGGCGTTAAAAATCCAGACCGTTTTTCCATAATGATGTTGATAAGGAATTCTAATGAAGATATCATCAGGCGCAATTAATTTTTCTACTATTCCTAACCAGGTTAAAAAATTAATTAACACCATCCGTGAACATACGAAAAACGGGCTCGCCTCAAAAATAACCAGTGTTAAAAATACGCATGCATCTTTAAATGAAAAATTTAAAACATGAAAGGACTCACCGATTGAGATATCGCTACCACAAAAAATAAAAGAATTCTTTCAGCCGAAAGAAAAAATACCTTAAACAATACATTGCTTACTGTTAAAAATATTAAAGATACAAATAATACATATAAGAAAAATATTTCAGAAGAAGATGTCTCAAAAATGACTGCAGCACTCATGCGTAAGCATATTGCAAATCAATCATGTGATTATAATTACAGAGTGACAGGTGCAGCCCCGCTCCCCGGTGAAGTCTCTGTATCAGCCAATAACAGGCCAACGGTTTCTGAAGGTAGAACACCACCAGTATCACCCTCCCTCTCACTTCAGGCTACGTCTTCCCCGTCATCACCTGCCGACTGGGCTAAGAAACTTACGGATGCAGTTTTACGGCAGAAAGCCGGAGAAACTCTTACGCCCGCAGATCGCGATTTTTCAAACGCAGATTTCCGTAATATTACATTCAGCAAAATATTGCCCCTCAGCTTCATGGAGCGAGACGGCGATATTATTAAGAGGTTCAACTTTTCAAATTCAAAATTTACTTATTCTGATATATCTCATTTACATTTTGACGAATGCCGATTCACTTATTTGACACTGAGTGATGTAGTCTGCAGTAATACAAAATTTAGTAATTCAGACATGAATGAAGTGTTTTACAGTATTCAATTACTACACAACAACAGCCCTCTTTTATTGATACAACATTAAAAAATACGCTTATACGTCACAAAGCCAACCTCTCTGGCGTTATTTTAAATGAACCGGATAATTCATCACCTCCGTCAGTATCAGGGGGCGAAAATTTTATTCGTCCAGGTGATATCTGGCCGCAAATGCCACTCCTTTGGACTGAGAACGCTGTGGATGGATTTTTAAATCATGAGCACAATAATGGTAAAAGTATTCTGATAACCATTGACAGCCTGCCCGATAAATACAGTCAGGAAAAAGTCCGGGCAATGGAAGACCTGGTTAAGTCATTGCGGAGTGGCCGCTTAACAGAGGCATGTATCCGGCCAGTTGAAAGTTCGCTGGTGAGCGTACTGGCCCCCCCTATACGCAAAGTACGCTTATCAGCGAGTGGCTCGGGCCTGTTCAGGAACGTTTTTTTGCCCACCAGTGCCAGACCTATAATGACGTTCCCCTGCCGGCTCCTGACACATATTATCAGCAGCGCATACGGCCTGTGTTGCTGGATTCGTTTGACAGGAACAACGCCGCCATGACCACTCACAACGGACTCTTTAATCAGGTGATTTTACACTGTATGACAGGCGTGGGCTGCACTGATGGCACCCGCCAGAAAGCTGCAGCGCTTTATGAACGATATCTTGCTCACCCAACGGTGTCTCCCCACATCCATAATGGGCTCTTCGGCAATTATGACGGCAGCCCGGACTGGACAACCCGCGCTGCAGATAATTTCCTGCTGCTTTCCTCCCAGGATTCAGACACGGCGATGATGCTCTCCACTGACACGCTGTTAACAATGCTAAACCCTACTCCTGACACTGCATGGGACAACTTTTACCTGCTGCGAGCCGGAGAGAACGTTTCCACCGCGCAAATCTCTCCGGTAGAGTTATTCCGTCATGACTTTCCGGTGTTTCTCGCCGCATTTAATCAGCAGGCCGTGCAGCGACGCTTTGGGGAACTGATTGATATCATCCTCAGCGCTGAAGAGCACGGGGAGCTGAACCAGCAGTTTATTGCCGCCACGACCCAGAAACATTCCACCGTGAAGTTGATTGATGATGCCTCAGTGTCGCGTCTGAACACCATTTTTGACCCCCTGCTTCCTGAAGGCAAACTCAGCCCGGCACACTACCAGCACATCCTCAGTGCTTATCACCTGACGGACGCCACCCCACAGAAGCAGGCGGAAACCCTGTTCTGTCTTAGTACCGCATTCGCACGCTATTCCTCCAGCGCCATTTTCGGCACTGAGCATGACTCTCCGCCGGCCCTGAGAGGCTATGCGGAGGCGCTGATGCAGAAAGACTGGGAGCTGTCTCCGGCGATCTTCCCGTCCAGCGAACAGTTTACCGACTGGTCCGACCGTTTTCACGGCCTCCATGGCGCCTTTACCTGTACCAGCGTTGTGGTGGATAGTATGCAACGTCATGCCAGAAAATATTTCCCGAGTGTTCTGTCATCCATCCTGCCACTGGCCTGGGCCTAGTCCAGCCTCAACCCGCATGAAATTAAGGGACACAGCGTTGTGTCCCTCTGTACATAGACCCGTTTTAGTCCATGCATTTTTTGAGATCCCGGCCAGATTGACCCTGGCCTAAATTCCATACAGTACTAAATCAAAATCAGTAATTTCAGATGGGCCGGAATATGGTTTACCATAGAGGGAGCGTAGCTTAGTGTCGCTGATGGTCATTTTAGTATTTTGTACTCAATGATTTTAATGTTTATGTACTCACCATCGCATGTACGAACATTAGCAACAATATCAATTGGTGTACAAATACAATCAATCAACGACAAAATAAAAGAATAAAATATTTCATATACAGATAACATCAGGCGTGTACATCAAGTGACAGTTAAAAACGACAGCATACAGAGCACATTCCTCTTCCACGATTACGAAACCTTCGGTACGCATCCGGCCCTCGACAGACCTGCGCAATTCGCCGCGCTCCGTACGGATAACGACTTCAACGTTATTGGCGAGCCGGAGGTGTTTTATTGCAAACCCGCCGATGATTATCTACCGCAGCCCGGCGCAGTGCTGATTACCGGCATCACGCCGCAGGAAGCGCGTGAGAAAGGAGAAAACGAAGCCGCTTTCGCCAGACGCATTCATGCGCTGTTTACCGTTCCTAAAACCTGCGTTGTGGGCTACAACAATGTACGTTTTGATGATGAAGTCACGCGCAATATTTTTTATCGCAACTTTTACGATCCCTACGCCTGGAGCTGGCAGCATGATAATTCACGTTGGGATCTATTGGATGTCATGCGCGCCTGTTATGCGCTGCGCCCGGAGGGAATTAACTGGCCGGAAAACGACGACGGCCTGCCCAGCTTTCGTCTGGAACATTTAACCCAGGCGAACGGGATCGAACACAGCAACGCGCATGATGCGATGGCGGATGTCTACGCCACTATTGCGATGGCGCAACTGGTGAAAACACGCCAGCCGCGACTGTTTGATTATCTTTATAGCCACCGCAGTAAACATAAACTGGCGGCGCTGATTGACGTTCCGCAAATGAAGCCGCTGGTGCATGTCTCCGGCATGTTTGGCGCGTGGCGCGGTAATACAAGCTGGGTCGCGCCGCTGGCGTGGCATCCTGAAAACCGTAACGCGGTGATCATGGTCGATTTAGCAGGCGATATTTCTCCTCTTCTTGAGCTGGACAGCGACACCCTTCGCGAGCGGCTTTATACGGCCAAAGCCGATCTTGGCGATCACGCCGCAGTGCCGGTAAAGCTGGTGCATATCAATAAATGTCCGGTACTGGCGCAGGCGAATACCTTGCGCCCGGAGGATGCCGACCGGCTGGGAATTAACCGCCAGCATTGCCTGGATAACCTGAAAGTGCTGCGTGAAAACCCGCAGGTCCGCGACAAAGTGGTGGCGATTTTCGCCGAAGCCGAACCTTTTGCCACCTCGGATAACGTTGATGCCCAGCTCTATGATGGTTTTTTCAGCGATGCCGATCGCGCAGCCATGAAAATCGTACTCGAAACCGAGCCGCGTAACCTGCCCGCGCTGGACATTACCTTTGTCGATAAGCGCATTGAGAAGCTGCTGTTTAATTACCGCGCACGCAATTTTCCCGGTACGCTGGATGACGCAGAGCAGCAGCGCTGGCTGGAGCATCGCCGTCAGGTACTGACGCCAGAGTTTTTACAACAGTATGCCAATGAATTGCAGATGCTTTCTCAGCAGTATGCGGAAGATAAAACGAAGCTGGGGCTGCTGAAATCACTGTGGCAGTACGCAACTGAGATTGTGTAATTGACCAATGCCTGACGGGCATTGTTAATCCAGAGCGGATAAATAGTGACGCCGCCATCCGGTAAACGTGCTGGATGGCAGACAAAAAACCGGAGGCACTGCCTCCGGTTTTACTATTGCCGATAATACGCGCGATTACGCGACGTCTTCGTACTGTGGAACCGGGTTGCGGAAGCTTTTAGTTACGCACGCCAGATAAATCAGCCCGATACCCGCCCAGATCAGGCCCAGTACCATTGAGCTTTCTTCCAGGTTAACCCACAACGCGCCAACCGTGAGCGCGCCGCACATGGGCAGGAACAGATACTGGAAGTGATCCTTCAACGTCTTATTACGCTTCTCACGGATCCAGAACTGCGAAATCACCGACAGGTTAACGAAGGTAAACGCGACCAGCGCGCCAAAGTTAATCAGCGCCGTCGCCATCACCAGGTCAAAATTAATCGCCAGCAGCGCGATCGCCCCGACCAGGATGATGTTCATCGCTGGCGTACGCCATTTCGGATGAACGTAACCGAAGAAGCTTTTCGGGAATACGCCGTCGCGCCCCATTACGTACATCAGGCGCGCTACGCCTGCATGCGCCGCCATACCGGAAGCCAGTACGGTGATAGTAGAGAAGATCAGCGCGCCCACCTGGAAGGTTTTACCCGCCACGTACAGCATGATTTCCGGCTGAGACGCATCCGGATCTTTAAAGCGAGAGATATCCGGGAAGTACAATTGCAGGAAATAGGTTGCAAAGATGAAGATTAGGCCGCCAATCAGCGCGGTCAGGAAAATCGCACGCGGGATCACGCGCTCAGCATCTTTGGTCTCTTCCGACAGGTTACTGATGCCGTCAAAGCCGGTAAAGGAGAAGCACAGGATCGTCGCTCCCGTAATCATCGGGATAACGTGCGCATCGCCGGACCAGAACGGACGGGTGCTCGCCAGCGTACCGGCGCCTTCGCCTTCAAATACGCCATAAACCACCATGCCCAGAATGACCGCAATCAGCACCACCTGTAGCACCACAATCACAGTGTTGAAGTTAGCGACCGATTTGAGGCTGCGCAGGTTAAAGGCCGTCATAAAGGCCACCAGCGCCACGACGAACACCCATGAGGGAATGGAGGGCACCAGCGCTTCAAAATAAATTTTCGCCAACAGAATGTTGATCATCGGCGCGAACAGATAATCGAGCAGAGAAGACCAACCCACCATAAAGCCAACGGTCGGGCTGATGGATTTCTGGGCATAGGTGTACGCCGAACCCGCGGAAGGATAGCGACGCACCAGTTTCCCGTAGCTCAACGCCGTAAACAGAATCGCGATTAACGCGAATGCATACGCCGTCGGTACGTGACCGTCAGTGAGGCCTGAAACGATACCAAATGTATCGAACAGCGTCATCGGCTGCATATAGGCAAGACCCATCATTACAACCGGAACTAACGTAAGCGTTTTACGTAATTCCACGCGAGAGGTGTTTGGAGTAACGTTATGCGACATGGTCATTCTCCTTTACGGCGAATGCCGTCGCGTAAGCAAAAAATTGCCCCATTTTCTGGATTCCTCAGCGACAACAACTGTCGATTTTTAAGTAAGTATCTATCCGGTACGAAGCCCGGCCTCTTGGTATTGAATGATGTGTTTGAAGCAAAAAAATAACCGACGCGTATTAAAACGTCGGTTAGTGTCATTTTTTGCAAGCGGCATATTCTGCCCTAAATTGAAGTGAAATGACAAGAGAATGCGAGCGCGTTCAAAAAATTATTTTTCATAAGCGATTGATTTTTAAACCGGCGATTTTGCATACACCCCAGCAATAGCATTATTTGCTAAAATTTCATCCCGCCACCAGCCGCTGGCCAGCCCGGCGGTCTGTTCATTCCAGCCAACCCACACCGGTTCATAGACGATTTGCGCCACAACTTTCTTCTCTATAAGCGCGCCGCTTTCCAAAAATCGCTGCGCCAGATAACGCGGTAAATAGCCGCATCCCAGGCCGCTAATTTGCAGCTCCAGCTTGGTTTTAAAATCAAACACGGTAATCGCTTCCTGAGCGTCGAGCAGTTCAGACCCTATTGATCGCGAGGAATGGACGCTATCGCCAACCACAATCGCGCGAAAACGTTTGATCGTCTGGCGGCTAAGCGGTTCCTCTTCATGAACCAGCGGATGATGCGGGGCGACAGCAAACACCAGTTCAAGATCGCCCAGTCTTGCAAAGCCAAAGCCGGTGTCAGGCGGCGGCGCGCGCATGGCGCCAACAATAATATCCGCCCTTCCCTGCGTCAGCGTCTCCCATGAACCGCCGAGAACGCCATTGACAAATTTAAGGCGCGTCACGCTGTGGCGTTGATAAAAAGCGTCGATAAGCGGGGCCAGAAGAGAAAAGGGAAAGGTATCATCCACACCGATGACCAGTTCGTTCTCCCAGCCTTCATGCAGTTTAATCGCCTGCTTTTCCAGCTCGCGAACGGTGTGCAACACTTCACGGCCTTTTTCCAGTAGCATCTTACCGGTTCGCGTAAATCGCGCGCGATGCCCGCTACGGTCGAGCAGTTGGATATTAAGATCGTTTTCCAGCTTATGAACGGTATAACTGAGGGCGGACGGCGTTTTAAATAATTTTGCCGACGCCGCCGCGAAGCTGCCTTCTTTTTCTAACGCATCAAGAATAATCAGAACGTCCAGCAGTGGTTTCATACTCGTCCCCTTGCGCTATATGGCGACCACCTGCTGGACAGCGACTCACTCCATCGGCATCACCAACGGATCGGGATATTGATATTCAAATCCCAGCTCATTACAAATCCGGCTACCGTCGATAATCTTCCCTTTGCCGTTGTCCGGTGCGTCACGAAAATGCGGCGGCGCCATTCCCAGCAAGCGCGTCATTTGCGGATAAAACACGTTGCGGGCTGGATGCGCCGGCGCACATATATTATAGATGTGCCCCCCTTTTGGCGCCTGTAGCAAAAGGGTAATTGCGCCAACCACGTCTTCAAGATGCACCAGATTGACCCCGTGTTGACCATCCGGCGCGGTTTTTCCGGCAAAGAAACGTCCGGGATGGCGCCCAGGCCCGACTAACCCCGCCAGCCGCAGAATATCCACTGACGTGCCCGGCAGATTATGCAGCCAATCTTCCAGTTCCTTCAGGGTACGCCCGCTGGCCGTGACCGGATTACGCGGCGTATTCTCTTTCACCACGCCTTGCGCATCGCCGTAAACAGACGTCGAACTGGTAAAAATAATACGCGGGATACGATAAGCCAGCGCACTGTCGACCAGCTCCTGCATCGCCTGCAGATAAAAATCCTCTCCCGGACCGCTACGGCGCGCGGGCAGTGTTATCACCAGCGCATCGACATCCAGCAGAGCGTCAAGATCGTCCGCCTCACAGACCAGCTCCGGCTCCAGACGCAGCGGATAGCTTTCAATTCCACTCATACGGGCCGCTTCCACCCCGTCAAGGGTGGTTTTGCTGCCGGTAACCTGCCAGCCTCTCGCTGCCAGCGACATTGCCAGCGGCATGCCTAACCAACCTAAACCGACAATTGCGACCTTTTTCATCCATTTTCTCCTGACTTTAACGCCTTATACATAAGGCTACGCCAGCCCGCCGTGACTGACAATTCATACTATAAATGCGAAATGAAAAAAGCGCTTGCTTTAAGGCGTAAAAGTGGTTTAGGTTAAAAGGTATCAAATGAATAAGCATTCATCGGAATTTTTATGACACGCGTTCAATTTAAACATCACCATCATCCTGACTAGTCTTTCAGGCGATGTGTGCTGGAAGACATTCAGATCTTCCAGTGGTGCATGAACGCATGAGAAAGCCCCCGGAAGATCATCTTCCGGGGGCTTTTTTTTTGGCGCGCGATACAGACCGGTTCAGACAGGATAAAGAGGAACGCAGAATGTTAGACAACACCCGCTTACGCATAGCTATTCAGAAATCAGGCCGTTTAAGCGATGATTCACGAGAATTGCTGGCCCGCTGCGGCATAAAAATTAATTTACACACTCAGCGCCTGATTGCGATGGCGGAAAACATGCCGATTGATATCCTGCGCGTGCGTGATGATGACATTCCGGGTCTGGTGATGGATGGCGTGGTCGATCTCGGTATTATCGGCGAAAACGTGCTGGAAGAAGAGCTACTCAACCGCCGCGCGCAGGGCGAAGATCCACGCTATTTAACCCTGCGCCGTCTTGACTTCGGCGGCTGCCGTTTATCGCTGGCAACGCCGGTTGACGAAGCCTGGGACGGCCCGGCCGCGCTGGACGGTAAACGTATCGCTACCTCTTATCCGCACCTCCTCAAACGCTACCTCGACCAGAAAGGCGTCTCTTTTAAATCGTGTCTGTTAAATGGTTCTGTCGAAGTCGCGCCGCGCGCGGGGCTGGCCGACGCTATCTGCGATTTGGTCTCTACCGGCGCGACGCTTGAAGCTAACGGCCTGCGTGAAGTCGAAGTTATCTACCGCTCTAAAGCCTGTCTGATTCAGCGCGACGGTGAGATGGCACAGAGCAAGCAACAGCTGATCGATAAATTGCTGACCCGTATTCAGGGCGTGATTCAGGCGCGCGAATCGAAATACATCATGATGCACGCGCCAAGTGAACGACTGGAAGAGGTTATCGCCCTGCTGCCAGGCGCCGAAAGGCCGACAATTCTGCCGCTGGCAGGCGAGCAACAGCGCGTGGCGATGCACATGGTCAGCAGCGAAACGTTGTTCTGGGAAACCATGGAGAAACTGAAAGCGCTTGGCGCCAGCTCGATTCTGGTACTGCCGATCGAGAAGATGATGGAGTGATCTGACGCCTGATGGCGCTGCGCTTATCAGGCCTACGTAATGCGTTGATATTTTGGGTTCAGTAGGCCGGATAAGGCGGAACCCTGTGATGGAGTAAAGACCATGAGCTTCAATACCCTGATTGACTGGAACAGCTGTAGCCCTGAACAGCAGCGTGCGCTGCTGACGCGTCCGGCGATTTCCGCCTCTGACAGTATTACCCGGACGGTCAGCGATATTCTGTATAATGTAAAAACGCGCGGTGACGATGCCCTGCGTGAATACAGCGCTAAATTTGATAAAACAGAAGTGACAGCGCTACGCGTCACCCCTGAAGAGATCGCCGCCGCCGGCGCGCGTCTGAGCGACGAATTAAAACAGGCGATGGCCGCTGCCGTCAAAAATATTGAAACGTTCCATTCCGCGCAGACGCTACCGCCTGTAGATGTGGAAACCCAGCCAGGCGTGCGTTGCCAGCAGGTTACGCGTCCCGTCGCGTCTGTCGGTCTGTATATTCCCGGCGGCTCGGCTCCGCTCTTCTCAACGGTGCTGATGCTGGCGACGCCGGCGCGCATTGCGGGATGCCAGAAGGTGGTTCTGTGCTCGCCGCCACCCATCGCTGATGAAATCCTCTATGCGGCGCAACTGTGTGGCGTGCAGGAAATCTTTAACGTCGGCGGCGCGCAGGCGATTGCCGCTCTGGCCTTCGGCAGCGAGTCCGTACCGAAAGTGGATAAAATTTTTGGCCCCGGCAACGCCTTTGTAACCGAAGCCAAGCGTCAGGTCAGCCAGCGTCTCGACGGCGCGGCTATCGATATGCCAGCCGGGCCGTCTGAAGTGCTGGTGATCGCCGACAGCGGCGCAACACCGGATTTCGTCGCTTCTGACCTGCTCTCCCAGGCTGAGCACGGCCCGGATTCCCAGGTGATCCTGCTGACGCCGGATGCTGACATTGCCCGCAAGGTGGCGGAGGCGGTAGAACGTCAACTGGCGGAACTGCCGCGCGCGGGCACCGCCCGGCAGGCCCTGAGCGCCAGTCGTCTGATTGTGACCAAAGATTTAGCGCAGTGCGTCGCCATCTCTAATCAGTATGGGCCGGAACACTTAATTATCCAGACGCGCAATGCGCGCGATTTGGTGGATGCGATTACCAGCGCAGGCTCGGTATTTCTCGGCGACTGGTCGCCGGAATCCGCCGGTGATTACGCTTCCGGAACCAACCATGTTTTACCGACCTATGGCTATACTGCTACCTGTTCCAGCCTTGGGTTAGCGGATTTCCAGAAACGGATGACCGTTCAGGAACTGTCGAAAGCGGGCTTTTCCGCTCTGGCATCAACCATTGAAACATTGGCGGCGGCAGAACGTCTGACCGCCCATAAAAATGCCGTGACCCTGCGCGTAAACGCCCTCAAGGAGCAAGCATGAGCACTGAAAACACTCTCAGCGTCGCAGACTTAGCCCGTGAAAATGTCCGCAACCTGGTACCGTATCAGTCCGCCCGCCGTCTGGGCGGTAACGGCGATGTCTGGCTGAACGCGAATGAATTCCCGACAGCGGTGGAGTTTCAGCTCACCCAACAAACGCTTAACCGCTACCCGGAATGCCAGCCAAAGGCCGTGATTGAAAACTACGCGCAATATGCTGGCGTAAAGCCGGAGCAGGTGCTGGTCAGCCGCGGCGCGGATGAAGGGATCGAACTGGTGATCCGCGCCTTCTGCGAACCGGGGAAAGACGCCATTCTCTACTGTCCGCCCACTTACGGTATGTACAGCGTCAGCGCCGAAACCATTGGCGTAGAGCGCCGGACGGTTCCCGCGCTTGAAAACTGGCAGCTGGATCTACAGGGGATTTCCGACAACCTTGACGGCGCAAAAGTGGTGTTCGTTTGTAGCCCCAATAATCCTACCGGGCAACTTATCAACCCGCAGGATCTGCGCACGCTGCTGGAGTTGACACGCGGTAAAGCGATAGTCGTCGCCGACGAAGCTTATATTGAGTTTTGCCCGCAGGCCACGCTGGCAGGCTGGCTGGTTAAATATCCTCATCTGGTTATCCTGCGCACATTGTCGAAAGCTTTTGCGCTGGCGGGTCTGCGCTGCGGCTTTACGCTGGCTAATGAAGAGGTGATCAACCTGCTGTTAAAAGTGATCGCCCCTTATCCGCTTTCTACGCCAGTGGCGGATATCGCCGCCCAAGCGCTGAGCCCGCAGGGAATAAACGTAATGCGCGATCGCGTGGCGCAGACAGTGCAGGAACGTCAGTATCTGGTGAATGCCCTGCAACAGACCGCCTGCGTAGAACACGTCTTTGACTCTGAAACCAACTATATTCTGGCGCGGTTTACCGCCTCCAGCAGCGTGTTTAAATCCTTATGGGATCAGGGCATTATCTTACGCGATCAGAATAAACAACCTTCTTTAAGCGGCTGCCTGCGGATTACGGTCGGCACCCGCCAGGAAAACCAGCGCGTCATTGACGCCTTACGTGCGGAGCCAGTATGAGTCAGAAGTATCTTTTCATCGACCGGGACGGAACCTTAATTTCCGAACCGCCGAGCGATTTTCAGGTAGACCACTTTGATAAACTGGCCTTTGAGCCAGAGGTGATTCCCGTATTGCTGAAGCTGCAAAAAGCCGGTTTTAAGCTGGTGATGATCACTAACCAGGATGGACTTGGCACGCAAAGCTTCCCGCAGGCGGACTTCGACGGACCGCACAACCTGATGATGCAGATTTTCACTTCTCAGGGCGTATGCTTTGATGAGGTGCTGATCTGCCCTCACCTGCCCGCAGACGACTGCGACTGCCGCAAGCCCAAAGTGAAGCTGGTGGAGCGTTATCTTGCGGAACAAGCGATGGATAGCGCCAACAGCTATGTGATTGGCGATCGTGCAACCGATATCCAACTCGCTGATAATATGGGCATTACTGGTTTACGCTATCACCGTGAAACGTTGAACTGGACGATGATTGGCGAACAGCTAACGAAACGCGATCGCTATGCGCATGTGGTCCGCAACACCAAAGAGACACAGATTGATGTCAGCGTCTGGCTGGATCGCGAAGGCAACAGCAAGATTAATACCGGCGTCGGCTTCTTTGACCATATGCTCGATCAAATCGCCACCCACGGCGGCTTTCGCATGGAGATTACCGTTAAGGGCGATCTCTATATCGACGATCACCACACGGTAGAAGATACCGGGCTGGCGCTCGGTGAGGCGTTAAAACTGGCACTCGGCGACAAGCGCGGTATCTGCCGTTTTGGCTTTGTACTACCGATGGATGAATGTCTGGCGCGCTGCGCGCTGGATATTTCCGGTCGTCCGCATCTGGAATATAAAGCTGAATTTACCTACCAGCGTGTGGGCGATTTGAGCACAGAGATGATTGAACACTTTTTCCGCTCACTCTCTTACACGATGGGCGTCACTCTGCATCTCAAGACTAAAGGTAAGAACGATCACCACCGTGTCGAAAGTTTGTTTAAAGCCTTTGGTCGGACGCTACGCCAGGCTATTCGCGTGGAGGGCGATACATTACCGTCCTCGAAAGGAGTGCTGTGATGAACGTCGTCATCCTTGACACCGGCTGCGCCAATTTAAGCTCGGTAAAATCCGCCGTGGCGCGCCACGGTTACACCCCGGTGGTCAGCCGCGAAGCGGAAATCGTATTACGCGCTGACAAACTCTTTCTGCCCGGCGTCGGCACGGCGCAAGCCGCTATGGATCAACTGCGCGAACGTGAACTGATCGACTTAATTAAAGCGTGTACTCAGCCGGTACTGGGTATCTGCTTAGGGATGCAACTGCTGGGTCGTCGCAGCGAAGAGACACGCGGCGTGGATCTGCTGAACATTATCGAACAAGATGTGCCGAAAATGACCGACTTTGGTCTGCCGCTGCCACACATGGGCTGGAATCGCGTGTATCCGCAGGCGGGCAACCGGCTGTTTCAGGGCATTGAAGATGGCGCCTATTTTTACTTTGTTCACAGCTACGCGATGCCGGTCAACCCGTGGACTATCGCCCAGTGCAATTACGGCGAGCCGTTTACCGCGGCGGTACAGAAAGATAATTTCTTCGGCGTACAGTTCCATCCGGAACGTTCGGGCGCGGCGGGTGCACAGTTGCTGAAAAACTTCCTGGAGATGTAATGATTATTCCGGCATTAGATTTAATTGACGGCACCGTGGTGCGTCTCCACCAGGGCGACTACGCCCGGCAGCGGGATTACGGTAACGATCCCCTGCCCCGTTTGCAGGATTACGCCGCCCAGGGCGCCGGGGTGCTACATCTGGTAGATCTGACCGGCGCTAAAGATCCGGCTAAGCGACAGATACCGCTGATTAAAACTCTGGTCGCGGGCGTGAACGTGCCTGTTCAGGTCGGCGGCGGCGTGCGTACCGAAGAAGACGTTGCGGCATTACTGAAAGCTGGCGTTGCCCGTGTGGTCATCGGTTCAACGGCGGTGAAATCCCCTGACGTGGTGAAAGGCTGGTTTGAACGTTTTGGCGCGCAGGCGCTGGTACTGGCGCTGGACGTTCGCATAGACGAACACGGCAACAAGCAGGTGGCGGTTAGCGGCTGGCAGGAAAATTCCGGCGTCTCGCTGGAACAACTGGTGGAGACCTATCTCCCCGTCGGCCTGAAACATGTACTGTGTACCGATATTTCTCGCGACGGCACGCTGGCGGGCTCTAACGTTTCACTGTACGAAGAGATATGCGCCAGATATCCGCAGATCGCCTTTCAATCCTCCGGCGGTATTGGCGATATCGATGATATTGCCGCCCTGCGCGGCACCGGCGTGCGCGGCGTGATTGTCGGACGCGCGCTGTTGGAAGGGAAATTTACCGTTAAGGAGGCCATCCAATGCTGGCAAAACGTATAATTCCGTGTCTGGACGTTCGTGATGGTCAGGTGGTAAAAGGCGTACAGTTTCGCAACCATGAGATCATTGGCGATATCGTTCCGCTGGCCAAACGCTATGCCGACGAAGGCGCGGACGAACTGGTGTTCTATGACATTACCGCCTCCAGCGATGGTCGCGTAGTCGATAAAAGCTGGGTAGCGCGCGTTGCCGAGGTGATCGACATTCCGTTTTGTGTAGCGGGCGGTATCCGGTCAATTGACGACGCCGCCAAAATTCTCTCTTTCGGGGCGGATAAGATCTCTATCAACTCCCCTGCACTGGCTGACCCAACGCTGATTACCCGTCTGGCTGACCGTTTTGGCGTGCAGTGCATTGTCGTCGGGATTGATACCTGGTTTGACGACGCCACGGGGAAATATCATGTTAACCAGTATACCGGCGATGAAAACCGTACCCGCGTGACGCAGTGGGAGACGCTGGACTGGGTGCAAGAGGTACAACAGCGCGGCGCGGGGGAAATCGTCCTGAATATGATGAACCAGGACGGCGTGCGTAACGGTTATGATCTGACGCAGTTGAAAAAAGTCCGTGACGTTTGCCGCGTGCCGCTGATCGCCTCCGGCGGCGCGGGCACGATGGAACACTTTCTTGAGGCATTCCGTGATGCCGATGTCGACGGCGCGCTTGCCGCCTCCGTTTTTCACAAGCAAATCATCAATATTGGCGAATTAAAAGCGTACCTGGCAGGCCAGGGCGTGGAGATCAGGATATGTTAACAGAGCAACAACGCCGCGAGCTGGACTGGGAAAAAACCGATGGCCTGATGCCAGCCATCGTGCAACATGCGGTATCCGGCGAAGTATTGACGCTGGGCTATATGAACCCACAAGCGCTGGACAAAACCATTGAATCCGGCCATGTCACGTTCTTCTCACGCACGAAACAGCGTTTATGGACCAAAGGCGAAACCTCAGGCCATGTGCTGAATGTCGTCAGCATTGCGCCAGATTGCGACAACGATACACTGCTGGTGCTGGCAAACCCTGTCGGGCCGACCTGCCACAAAGGTACCAGCAGCTGCTTTGGCGACGCCAGCCATCAGTGGTTATTCCTGTATCAACTGGAGCAGCTACTGGCAGAGCGCAAAACCGCCGATCCGGCCAGCTCTTACACGGCGAAACTGTACGCCAGCGGTACCAAACGTATTGCGCAAAAAGTTGGCGAAGAAGGTGTAGAAACCGCGCTGGCGGCCACCGTCAATGATCGTTTTGAATTAACCAATGAAGCGTCTGATTTGATGTACCACCTGCTGGTGCTGTTGCAGGATCAGGATCTCAACCTCACCACCGTGATCGACGATCTTCGTAAGCGTCATCAATAAGCGTAAAAAAACCGGGCAATGCCCGGTTTTTTAATGAGAAATTTTACCTTTCGAAGCCGACCACCATCCGGCAAAGAAGCTTACAAGGCTTTTGGCTTATAGCTACGTAGCGCATTGCGCCCCAGCACAATCCCGGCGCCGATCATCCCGCCCAGCAACACAGCCAGCACGAGGGTAATGGCTGTTTTCGGGCTATCGCGACGGACCGGCAGCGTCGGCTTCATCACATAACGATAGACGTGCACCGTATCGGCAGTCACTTTCAGATTTTTAATGTCCAGCAGTGTCTGCTTCGTCTGGTAATAGGCCGGAGAAAAGACCAGTGGACGCGTCGCTTCGTTCTGTATCATCGATTTTAGCGCATCGCTCCCCAACAGGAACATCGTGTCCTGGGTAACATCCTGGGTTTGCTGAATCTGCGGCTGCGTGATTTTGGCCTCATCCGCATAGCGCAACGCTTCTTCGATTTGCTTAATACGCAGATCTTTTTGCTCCTGCGCCACAACTTCCTGCGTCTCAAGGGACTCCTGCAACGTTTTGGTTTGCAGCGTGATGTTATCTTTCAGGTCAACTTCCAGTTCCTTAGCGACCTCTTCATCCACCTGTTGGATATATTCCGCCAGCCGACGCTGCGCCCCTTCAGCGGTAGTGCTCACATAAGAAACCGAGAGCGGCAGCGTCTGCCCCTTTACCGACTGTTCAATGGTGAGCTTTTCCCGCTCTTTCTGATTATCCAGCGCTTCCGATAATGCGGAAAACGCAGAACTAAAGCGGCTTATAAAATTCGCCTGCACTTCAGAGATTTTGGGGGCATTCCCGCCATACAAGACGTTGAGCGCGTTGGTATAGGTGGCAACCTGCGCGGCATCAGGTTGGGTAATAATCGCCGTGGATGTCCATTTTTCTTTGGCTATCATCAGGTAGCCTACGGCCAGCAAAATGGCGATAATAACGGCTACAATAATGGTCATCTTCCCACGCCATAACTGTAGCAATAACTCAATCAAATCAATCTGTTCCGGATCGTTCCCACGCCCGGAAGACGCATTACTATCCACTGTCATAGATACCCTAACTAAAAAAAGGATGAAGCTGGAGACAGTGTAGTCATAAAGAAAATATATGCCATAGGATTAATGATAAAAATCAGACATTATTTCCATTTGGTCAATAAATCATCGGGACTCATCAGCCCCGATTGCCTTATTAATCACTACCGAAAAGATCGCGGGTATACACTTTTTCAGCGACATCCAAAAGCTCTGCCGCCATCCGATTGGAAATAATGACATCCGCCTGCTGTTTAAAGCAGTGCAAATCACGTTCAAGACGTGAGTTAAAGAAAGTTTCTTCTTGCATTACCGGCTCATAGATGATGACCTCTACGCCTTTCGCTTTAATACGTTTCATAATCCCCTGAATCGATGAGGCGCGGAAGTTATCGGAGCCACTCTTCATAATCAGGCGATAAATGCCCACCACTTTAGGCTTTCTGGCAAGGATAGAATCGGCAATAAAATCTTTACGCGTACGGTTTGCTTCAACGATAGCGGAGATAATATTATTAGGCACTGACTGATAATTAGCCAGCAACTGTTTGGTATCTTTTGGCAAACAATATCCGCCATAACCAAAAGAGGGATTATTGTAATGATTGCCAATACGCGGGTCGAGGCACACCCCTTCAATAATTTGTCGGGTATTTAATCCTAACGTTTCAGCATAACTGTCTAATTCATTAAAATAAGCGACTCGCATGGCGAGGTAAGTATTGGCGAAAAGTTTAATGGCTTCCGCTTCAGTGGAGTCCGTAAACAGCGTCGGAATCTCCTGTTTAATAGCGCCTTCCTGGAGTAATGCGGCAAATTCTCGGGCGCGCTCAGACTGTTCCCCAATCACGATACGGGAGGGATAAAGGTTATCGTAAAGGGCTTTACCTTCACGTAAAAATTCCGGAGAGAAAATGATATTTTCTGTCGCAAACTTCTGACGCATTGCCGCCGTAAAGCCAACCGGCACCGTAGACTTAATAATCATCACGGCTGCGGGGTTGATGCTGATCACATCCTGAATGACCGATTCTACACTGAACGTATTAAAATAGTTGGTTTTTGGATCGTAATCTGTAGGCGTAGCAATGATGACGTAATCTGCATTCTGGTATGCATCAAACTTATCCAGCGTTGCCCTGAATCTGATGTTATCTTCCTTTAAAAATTGCTGAATTTCTTTATCAACAATCGGAGATATCCGATCATTTAACAGTTCAACACGGGCAGGAACAATGTCTAACGCCACCACATCATGGTGTTGTGCAATAAGCAAACCATTAGACAAGCCAACATAACCCGTCCCGGATATCGTGATTT
The DNA here is from genome assembly GCF_039650795.1 of Salmonella sp. K21076. Taxonomy (NCBI): domain Bacteria; kingdom Pseudomonadati; phylum Pseudomonadota; class Gammaproteobacteria; order Enterobacterales; family Enterobacteriaceae; genus Salmonella; species Salmonella sp. K21076. The sequence continues at coordinate 187,748 of NZ_JBCLYA010000051.1, read as the reverse complement.
TCATTATTCGCTCTCAGAATTAACTTAATTATGAATCATGATGTATTTCGCATCCTGATAAGATATCAAAGTTTTAACGCCTGAGTATATAAAGTGCAACGCAGACGAAAACAATTCAGATTATCTTCATTACGATAAACACAGATTATTAAGTTAATATTAAGCAAAAGCGATAAATCAATAAGAATAGAGATAAAAAAAAGCCCAGTATTAAACCGGGCTTAAACAAGCTTGCAGAAATTATTCCAACCACTCGGTATGGAAAATGCCTTCTTTATCAGTACGTTTATAGGTGTGCGCACCAAAGTAGTCACGCTGCGCCTGAATTAAGTTAGCTGGCAGTACTGCGGCGCGATAGCTGTCATAGTAGGCCACTGCCGCAGAGAATGTCGGCACCGGAATGCCATTCTGCACCGCGTAAGCCACAACATCACGCAGCGCCTGCTGGTACTCATCAGCAATTTTCTTGAAGTAAGGCGCTAACAGCAAGTTAGCGATACCGGCGTTTTCTGCGTAAGCATCGGTGATCTTCTGCAGGAACTGAGCGCGAATGATACAGCCCGCACGGAAAATCTTAGCAATCTCGCCGTAGTTAAGCTCCCAGTGATATTCATCAGACGCGGCGCGTAGCTGCGAGAAGCCCTGCGCATAGGAGACGATCTTGCCAAGATACAGCGCGCGACGCACTTTCTCGATAAATTCCGCTTTGTCGCCCGCCGGCTGCGCTTTCGGCCCGGAGAGCACTTTAGATGCGGCAACACGTTGCGCTTTCAGCGAAGAGATGTAACGCGCAAAGACGGATTCGGTAATCAGCGACAGCGGTTCGCCCAGATCCAGCGCGCTCTGGCTGGTCCATTTACCGGTCCCTTTGTTGGCGGCTTCATCAAGAATAACATCTATCAAGTAATTACCGTCTTCATCTTTTTTAGTGAAGATGTCTTTAGTGATGTCGATCAGATAACTGCTCAGCTCGCCGTTATTCCACTCAGTAAAAGTGTTCGCCAACTCTTCATTGCTGAGATTCAGGCCGCCTTTCAGCAAGGAGTAAGCTTCAGCGATAAGCTGCATATCGCCATATTCAATACCATTGTGGACCATCTTAACGTAGTGACCCGCGCCATCGGCGCCGATATAGGTCACGCACGGTTCGCCATCTTCTGCCACAGCAGCAATCTTCGTCAGGATCGGCGCCACCAGTTCATAGGCATCTTTCTGACCGCCAGGCATGATAGATGGCCCTTTCAGCGCGCCCTCTTCACCACCGGAAACACCGGTACCGATAAAGTTAAAACCTTCCGCAGACAGCTCGCGATTGCGACGGATTGTGTCCTGGAAGAAGGTGTTACCGCCATCAATAATGATATCGCCTTTTTCCAGATACGGTTTCAGCGAATCGATAGCTGCATCAGTACCTGCACCCGCTTTCACCATTAACAGGATACGACGAGGCGTTTCGAGGGATTCAACAAACTCTTTCACCGTGTAATAAGGCACCAGCTTTTTGCCGGGATTCTCGGCAATCACTTCTTCGGTCTTTTCACGGGAGCGGTTGAAAACGGAGACGGTATAACCACGGCTTTCGATGTTGAGCGCGAGGTTGCGCCCCATCACTGCCATACCGACGACGCCGATCTGTTGCTTGGACATTACATACTCCTGTCAGGTGTGGAAACCCTGCCACAAACGGTCATGGCAGGTTAAAGGTGAATAGTATGTTAACTCAAAGGTATGATATTAAGGTAGCGATTGATGCGTTCAGATTTTACGCAGGCTATTTTATACAATTATTATTCAGTACTTCTCGGTAAGCTTAATACGCACCATCTCGCCGCAAAACAACTTTCGCTGTTTTAAACAGAATGGCAATATCATTCCAAAGCGTCCAGTTTTTAACATACCAGGAATCAAAATAAACACGAGTGTCATAATCAACATCATTACGCCCACTCACTTGCCATAGACCTGTCATGCCCGGCTTTGCCATCAAATAATAATCAACATCATCACAATAACGCTCCAGTTCATCCGAAACGATAGGTCGTGGTCCAACCAGGCTCATATCACCTTTTAGTACATTAAAAAGTTGTGGCAACTCATCAAGGCTAGTTTTACGTATAAATCGACCTACAGCTGTGATTCGAGGATCATTTTTCAGTTTAAAATCTTTTTCCCATTCAGCCCTGGCAATAGGATCGTTAGCCAAAAGTTCTTTTAGTACCTCTTGAGAATTCATAACCATAGAACGAAATTTATAGCATGGAAAAAGTTTTCCATGCCGACCTACTCGCTGGTGACCATAAATAGCCGGACCACCATCTCGAGTAACTTTATACCACAGATAAATCATAAGTGGTGATGCAATTATAAGAATTATTATTGAACAAACAATATCAAATGTCCGTTTGAGAAAACGGGACGACCTTTTAGCCAAGTTATTTTGTATCCTTAATAACATAACTTCATGGCTAAAGATAAAAGACATATCAGTATTATATAATGGCAATCCTCTAAACGAGGGGACTACACTAACAGAACGACAATGATGTTTTGAAAGTTCACGTAGCCAAAAATGTGTTTTCTCCAACTCGGTGTATTCATAAGCAAGGATATAATGGACATCACCTGTACGATTTAAATCCCAAATAGTCCCAGTGTCCTTTATCACCGGCAACATATTTATTTCAGCATCTGACGCATCCGTATCAAAAAAAGCGATAACATCAAACCCCATCATCTCCTCACTTTGCAGCGCAGAATATGCACCACGAGCATTCTGTCCGCTCCCCAGGATGATAGTTTTTTTCTTCCAGATACCTAGCTTGTTCAATAAATGCTTTGTAAGTGCGCGAAAAAAAGGCACCAGGATTATGGCAAAAGTCCAACAAAACACCCAGACATAGCGTGAAAACTGCCATTTTGTAAACGCTATCAGAGCCAAATCAAATATAGCAAAAATAACTATCGTACGAAAAATTTCTTTTAACTCATACCAAAATGGCTTGCGGTATGTATAATGTCGCAAACGAATCCAAAACCAACCGACACATACTACTGACAAAATAAAATGAGTAATAACTCTTGTATCTAATTGGTCTTGAGGAATAAATCGCTGTACTTGATCAAAAGTAAAATAGACACATCCTAATGAAAGCCATAAGGCTAAATTAAAAAAAATCAAATCCGATATAGCCAAAAAAATTTTACATAGCTGTGGATTATACTTATTATCAATATTATCCATTTAATCCTCACCCTCTGACCGTGCATAATGTAAATAAAATAGGCATATTAAGTAAATAACATTCAATTCTTTTACGGCAAGCATCGTTTTTTAATATTAGCAAGCGTTATATTTACAAGATCCTGAGCTCTATTTAATAAATTAGCTTCTGCATAGCAGCGTAACTCAGGTGCATTACCAGAGGCGCGCAAATGCACAATACATCCATCACGTAAGGTAATTCGCATACCATCTGTCATATCTGTAGAAATTGCACCTTCATTCTCCAAACCAATATAGCTTAAGAGGTTGCTCAGATTTTCTCTGCCCATACTAATTAAGGATTGACTTTTATCAGTCGTAATTCCCTGTAATCTGTCAGAATGGGTGTAACGAGTTGGGAGTTCATTGACTAAAGCGCTAATGCTGATATTCCTACTTTTGTAAAGTAGCATTATTGCTGGTAATACAGCATCACGAGTTGGTAAGGCATGAAGATTCTGCTCGTTAATACAGATATCGCTTCCTAATAAAAAACCGCCATTGGCTTCAAAACCGACAATACGACTATAACTCCGAGATAATTCATTAAAAGCTTCGATAACATAAGGCGAGCCAATTTTCGTAAGTTTAACATGTTTAAAAAAGCGGCCAGAAGAAATTATGCTATTACAACTAACAGGAATAGCGACCGCTTCTGCCCCCAATGCAAGTGAACATAATAGACCTAATATATCGCCTCTTAACCACTGACCGGCCTCATCAGCAATAAGAGGACGATCACCATCCCCATCTGTTGAGAATATGGCATCTAAATCGAACTCTTTAGCCCATGAGCGTGCTTTTTCCCGATCCTCTTTGCTTACAGCCTCTGTATCTATAGGTACAAAGTTATCGCTTCTACCCAAGCTAATGACTTCAGCCCCCAATGCAATAAATAAAGGCTTATAAAGATCACGCCCAGCGCTTGAATGTTCGTAAATACCAATACGCTTATTTTTCAGGAATGGAGTAGAAAATAAAGATGTATAACGAGATATATAATTAACAGCAGCCATTTCTGAAACTATGAGTTCTTTAAGCTCTAAATGGCTGCACGTATCTTCAACACTAAGGATCGCAGCCTCATCATGTTTCGTGATTTCACCATCAGGACGATAAAACTTGAGGCCGTTCCGCTCGAATGGAATATGACTTCCCGTAACCATTATCGCAGGCATATTGTCAGACATAGACTGAAAGGCCAAAGCCGGGGTTGGTACCACACCATAAAAAATACAGTTAACGCCTTTATCTGCCAATGCAGCAGCACACGCCTGAGCCATCCCATAACTACTTGGACGATTATCTATTGCCAATGCTACGGTATCAAAGGAAAAATGTTCCTGCATAACGGCAACAAATGAAACCGTAAAAGCAGCACATACCTGAGGTGTAAAATCTTTTACAAGACCGCGAGCCCCACTCGTTCCAAACACAATACCTGATGAATGAATAACATCACGGCTATTATTAACTACGTTCATTAGTCCACTCCTTCGAAAATCCAGAACGTTGTTCTAAACGAATAATATCATCCTCACCAAGATAGGTACCTGATTGAATCTCAATTAACTGCAGGGGGATCATTCCGGGATTTTCCAGCGCGTGAATAGTATCCGGAGGAATAAATGTTGATTCATTTTCAGAAACCATATAAATCTGCTCTCCCTTTGTAACACGAGCAGTCCCGGATAATACTATCCAATGCTCAGCCCGGTGGTGATGCATCTGCGCCACAAATTTCTCACCCGGCTTAACAGTGATACATCGGACGAGGTAATTTTTGCCGCTATCAATCACATTATATTTTCCCCAAGAGCGGAAAACTTCTTGATGTTGTTTATATTCGTTCCTATCATTTCGTTTTAAATAATCGACAATTTTTTTAACATCTTGTACTGTATCTTTATTAGCCACCAGTAAAGCGTCTGTTGTTTGAACAATGACAAGATTGCTTACACCAATCGCACTTATAAACATATCTTCGGAATAAATGTAATTATCATTACAAGCATGTGCGAAGATATCTCCTTTTAAAACATTTCTCTGATGATCTTTATTCGATATATCCCAAAGTGAGGACCAGGATCCCACATCCGACCAGCCAGCACTCATTGGTATCACCACGGCATGCTGTGTGTGCTCCATAACTGCATAATCGATAGAATCACTCGGGCATGACATAAACTCTTCTTTATCAATACGAATAAAATCAAGATCGGGATTTATATGTCCTACCGCCTTTTCACAAGCTTTGTAAATTTCAGGTGATAAGTACTTCAATTCGTTTAAATAAGAGCTTGCACGAAATAAAAACATACCGCTATTCCAGTAATATTTCCCTGATTTGAAATAGTCACTGGCGGTATCGATATCCGGTTTCTCCACAAATTCAGCCACTGCATAAGCGTCATTTCCTATCAACTCACCACGACGAATATATCCATAACCCGTTTCAGCATGCGTTGGAACAATACCAAAAGTTACAAGCTTACCATTTGCGGCGTATTCTTCAGCATGTCTGACAGCTTTCGTAAACGCTATTTCATCCTGGATCACATGATCTGCAGCAAGAACCAACAAAAGAGGATCAGCATTATCAGCATTCTGGAGCGCACAAAACGCGGCAAGAGCGATCGCTGGTGCAGTATTACGGCCTACTGGTTCGAGAATAATATTATTTGCTAACTTGTCAATTTCACGGAGTTGTTCAGCGACTAAGAAACGGTGTCTGTCATTGCAAATGACAACGGGTTCTTCTGTAGAAAGTGAAGCTAATCGCTTTATAGTATTTTGCAGCATTGATAGTTTACCTTCAACGCTTAAAAACTGCTTCGGATGATATTCGCGTGAAAGCGGCCATAAACGGCTACCTGTGCCGCCAGCCATAATTACGGGAAGAAAAGACATTTATTTTATCTCTTTTGACGAAGAATATTGGATATTATTCCAATAACTCTTGTACATGCTAAAATAGCGACATGTAGACAACGGTAAAGATTGCCAATGCTTGCCTAATTTGTAACCCAAGAATTTAGCAAAGGTCGTTAATAAAGCTCTTGGAATCCAGAACGGTGCATTTTTAAGCAGGAATTGAATCTCTGATTTTACGAATCGGAAACCCTCTCCTCCGGCTCCGCCAAAGTCACGCTGAATCCACGGAGAACAAGCATGAAATACACCAGTATCAAAATATCGTTGAAACTCTTCTCGCGGGGTATAATTATGGGAGTGCCTTACCACCGCTTCAGCGCAGTAGGCGACCTTATAACCCGCCTGAATCATCTTAGCCGCCATAAACATATCCTCGGCAAGAATTGTATGTTCAGGAAACCCACTTAACTCTTCAAAAACGGAACGGCGATAGGCAGCAAAAGAATTGGACATAAATACAGTTTTAATACCAAATTTTTCTATATCTGCCTTGCTTTTAACAATAGATTTTGAGCTATAATTAAAATTCCTAGCATGCACTGCAAGGGGATTAGCATCTTTATGAGGAAGTTGTCTACCACAAACCGCTGCTATCAATGGATCTGAAAAATAATAAACCAAATTTTTAATTGCATCCGAATCCGCGAGAATTGCATCTTGTGTTAGAAAAATTATAACATCAGCGTCCAGAGTTTTTGTAACTGCTAAGTTTCTGGTTCCTCCATGATTAAAATCTTTAGAGTCAATATTAAATATTGATATATTTTTCAGGTCTGAGGCTAACAGAACCGTTTCATCTTTAGAACCTGAGTCTATAACGATCAATTTATCCGGATATATAGTTTGCTGCTTAATCGCATCCAGAACATTAGGCCAAAGTGACCCTGCATTATATGTGGGAATAATTAATGTTATTTTCATTTATTTTGATTCCGCCAACCAATTGCCAACCATCTGCTTCATATTATCAAAGTCATACCGTGCGACATAGTTGTTAAATCTGGAAATTGCATCAGGCAACTGCCCTATATTTTCAATTGCACTCTGCCAGCTTTTTTCATCATCCGGATTCACATATAATGCACCATTGGTTAACACTTCATGAAATACTGGTATATCGGACACTATAACTGGAGTATTTGATGCCATCGCTTCAATAGGAGGTATGCCAAAACCCTCATCAATAGATGGATAAACAAGCGCGTAGGCTTTAGAATATAAAACTTTTAATTCATTAAATGAGACTTCATGTAAAAAAGTCACTTTATCTGTTAGTTTCAGATCAACGACCATTTGTTGGAGAGACATTGCATAGTCGGTACGACCACATACAATAATTAAATTATAAGAGTCAGACCAAACTTTTTTATTTTTTATGAATGAATGAATATTTTTATGTGGCCAACTTGCTCCAACAGCTAAAAAGTAATTCTCTTTTTCTTTTTTTTGTATAAAATCAGATTTACTAACGCTGTTATAAATTACTGATATTTTCTCACTATCTACATTATAAGTTTTAGCAATGCTATCTTTAACGGTATAAGATACCGTTAAAACATGCTTACATCGCTTAACAGACATTTTTAATAAAAAGCGAAAATACACTTTCTGAATAAGACTATCTGGATAATAAAAAGGTCTTATATCATGTATGGTTATCGTTTGGTTTCTCAGTAAGGGAATAGTGTGATGCGTAGTACACACCAATTTTTTATTACCAAACTTAATTAAAACCCTCAGCGCAAGCCAGTAACTATATACATACCATACTAATGGTCTAAGTCGCGATGTTTTTGATGTGTTGCTAACAATATTCGGAACAGTAACTACTGCATAACCGAGCTTTTCAAAATAATCAGCGTGTACCTTGCTACAGATTATTGCGTCAACATCAGCTATTTCTCGCAGAGCCGTTAAAAATTTAATCGAGTATTGCCACATCCCCGTACCGCTTTTACCTAAACGTGATAGGTTAACGATCATTGAATAGCTCTCCGTTTTTCCATTCATGCTTGTATAGCGATTATCACAAGAACGACCAATAGTTATTAGGAAACATTTTCATTAAAATGAACCACGGATCATAATTAAAAATGAATAAGGAATCATATCCAAATAAATATAAGCAAGCCTTGTAATTATTATAAAATCACCATTAAAATCAGTTCATAATACTAAGCCAAATATTATACCAAGTAAAAATGCCACAAAAAATAGCATCTGTCATAATATACTCACTCTATGGTAAACACTAAGATATGCAAGAGCATAGTGAGCAAAAGAAAGAAAAGTAGGGTTTCCGACAAGCTCTAATTGCCACAAGTCTTAATTTTGAAATTGATAAATAGTCAAAAACAACCCCGGCCATACATATTATAGATACATATATAGCATCTGTTACTGTATCCGAAAAAGCAAGAGTATTTAAAGGTTCTAATTAAGGAAATTGCAAATAAATCATCCTACAAAACACGTATAAACTTTACGCTAAATAGTCACGACAATAATAGCATAAGCATTTTTTACACTATAAACTCGATTTGTATTGATGTTGATACTATGAAAATATTTTTTTTATTACCATTTTTGCTAATTTTATTTTTTTAGTGTAGCTAGCCAGCCCTTTAAGACAAAATATTAAATTGGTGGCTATTTTCGGATATCCCAACTTCTTATAAAATGATGCAAGTTCAGCTCTATCGGTAGAATCACCATAACATGCCATAGCTAAAGAAGTATAAAGCCAAGGACGCTCTTTTGTAAGAACCCGTCCAAATGAGATATATATTTTTGTATTGTTATTATAAAAATCCTCCCTCAGTTTTAAATAACCGATGAAATCAATTTTTATTCGACGAGCCTTCCCATTACTTTCGAATGTATCGTTATCTCCTCTGCAATCAACCAGTGGCAGTGATATGTACTGCAGGGTCGAATTCATATTGTTAATTATTCTTAATAAAATATATACATGCGCATAAGCTGTACCAATGTATGACTCGTCAAATAAGACGTCAGACCATTTATTCCTTTTCACTATAATAGAGCTTAAGTAGCTAAAAAGTCCGCCGACTGAGTTACATTTACTAAAGTACTCTATCAAATCAGCTTCATTGCTAAAAGAAAATAATCTACTGCCACCATTTAACCATCGCCGATGTGGATTAGATATTTTCGTCATTGAAATATCTAATTCTCGTCTGTCACATAAATAAATGTCACTTCCGGCAGCCAATTTATCTTCCATCAATGCAAGGGAATTTTTTGTAAGAATATCATCACTTCCGAAAATCCAACAATAATCTCCAGTCCCCATATTAACTGCAGATAAATAATTCCTATCTGGCCCAATATTTTCGTTATGCCTTTGATATAAAATTGGAAAATTAAATCTATCTCTCCAGATATTTATTGATTCTTCAGTTCCATCAGTTGATGCATTATCTGAAATACATACTTCTACAATTAAGGAGTGAGAAGATTGATTATTAATACTTTCAAGAAGGTCTTCAATGAATTTTACTCGATTATACGTTGGGATACAAAATGATACCTTCATATTATGCTAGCCTTTTACTCTTATACATATAATACACTGGCAATCCCCAAAAAACAGTTAGCGAGAACGATAAAATTAGTCCGTATAAAATACCAACTATTCCATAATGCTCTGCAAAATACCATTGAGTCACACCACCAATTAATGCCTGACACGGAACTATGAGCCAAAGAATTTTTAATTGGTTCATACTTTGAAGTAACATAGCAAATGTATCACACCAAACTCTTATACTAAAATACACAGCCAGTAAAACAAAAACAACCCCACTAATATTATAATCTATACCGTTAGCAATTATGCTATAGATATAATCCTTTAAAACATAAATAAATAACGTACCAAGACCAATAAAAAATACCCCACCAATAATATTTAGGAAAATGATTCTATGCAGCTTTCTCCACTGCATTTTCACTCGTAATTCAGCACATACTGGCCATAATGCTTGTAATACCGCAGTATAAATAAAAAACATTAAACCAAATATTTTCATCGTTACAGTATATTTTATAATATCTGCAGCAGATAATTTCTGAGACATCACAATATAATCAGTTTGTAAAACTATTATCGATAAGGACGAAAAAATCAGAAACCCTGATGAACGTGATAGTAATAATTTATAGGTGTTAAAGTTTACTTTCGCTTTAAGAACATATATATACCGAAACGATATATATATAATGGGCAGTATTGCTACCGGAGCATACAATGCTACTAAAGCGAAGGTAATACTCGAATCTGGCATTAAATAATGGATCGCAACTACATCTAAAAAACCTAAAAGATAAGATAATGCATTAATTATATTAGCTTTCCACCCTAACAGTTCCGCAAATAATATTTTATAGACCACACTCCCAACGCCGATGAATATAAATAATATACTTGCTATAAAAAAATAACTTCCTGAGTTGTTTTTCAATTCATCGCTAAATGAAGTAAGATATAGTGACGATAATTTATCTGATAAGAAGAATAATGTAGAGCTTAAAATGATTAAGGATGCGAATAGAATATGAACTGCGGCCTTGATATATGCATCATATGATTTTCTATCAGCTTTCAACTCAGATATATAATTTTGTAGACTACTACCAATCCCAATATCTGCAATGCTAAACCAGACCAATAATCCAGTTAAAAGAGTAAATACAGCGTATGATTCTTCGCCAAGAATTTCTAAAAGAAATTTAACACTTACTAACTGAACACCGGCAATTATTATCTTTGAAAGCCAAGAGGAAGCGGCAATAATAAGATGTCTTGGAATTCTAACCAACCTCAGTTTCCTCACGTCAGCTTCATCTTTTAATTATAAAAAATATTTCATTCTTTAATTATGCCCGCTTTCGCGGGCAGAAACATCATATAGAACTAGTCCAATCATACATTTTCTGGACACCATCTTTTGCCGAGACTTTCGGGCTCCAGTCAATTGCATTAGTGATTTTTTTAATATCTGCAACAAAAACACGCTGATCACTTTCCCTTACAGGTAAATTAGTGAACCTCATATCTATGTTGCAATAATCTTCAAGCAATTTGAATAATTCAAGTAATGATAGGCTGTTGACAATGGTACCACCAATATTAAAAGCGTTCCCCCTAATTTTTGATACATTTGCCAAGGCAGTGAAATATAACGAAATCATATCTTCAGCATGCAAAACATCCCTAACTTGCTTACCATTACCAGAAATAGTGAAGGGTTTATTAATACCATTTTTAATTTCAACCGCTTTTTGACAAAACCAACCTACCCAGCCTTGATCATAAGTAGCAAACTGTCTCCCACCATACATTGATGAATGCCTGAACACCACTGTATTCAAACCAAAAATCCTTGCATAATCAAGCATGTATTGGTCTGCAGCACCTTTTGAACAACCATATGGTGAGTGGAAATCTAATTGTGTGCTCTCATCATATCCATTAGGCTTATCTACACAAGTGTATCTAGTTTCTGTTTCATTGTATTTATATTGCTCAAGATCGCCGTATACTTTATTTGTTGATGAATAAATTATATTACAATTTGAATTATACTGCCGTACTGCCTCAAGTAAATTTAAAGTTCCACCTACATTAATTTCAAAATCCATACAAGGATTGTCAATAGATGTAGTCATTGCCACTTGACCTGCAAGATGAAAACAGCTATCAGGCATATACTTAGTTATTAATCTTGTAACATCATTTTTGTTGCGAATATCACCATGTACAAACTCAAAGTTTCCTAAGGAGGATAACCAATGTAAATTATCTGTTGCACCTTTACGTGATAGATTATCGAATACAATTAAATCAATCCCTTGACTTAAAGCAAAGGAGGCAAGATTACTCCCAAGGAAGCCACATCCACCGGTAATTAAAAGCTTCATTTCCCTTCCTCTTCAATTATTTCAGTTAATGCATCAACAAGAGAGAACTCTCTTTTCCATCCTATTTTTTCAAGTTCTGCTATATCAGCACAACTATACATCAATTCATTTACTCTTTCTTTGACCACGCCAAATTCAATTATAGAATTGCTTTTTGTGATATTTTTAACAGTATCTACATATTCACGAATTGATATCGCCTCTCCACTACCAACTTCAATACTATGAAATTTGGGGAAATTATTAACATTACTTATAATACAATCGAACGCTGTTAGTAGATCTTTTATATACAAGAAATCTCTCTGTTGCAAACCAGATGTTAACTTTACTGGCTGGTTACTTAAACAACGTCTAATAACCATACTGGTAAACTTATCGTCTCCATCAAAAGCTCCATAGAAATGCTCCAATTTTAACTCTATATATTTACCGCAAACTTTATCTATAATGGCGGCGGCGAGTTCATTTGCTTTTTGTTTAGTATATGCATATAAACTCGTATTTGGTGGCAGTGATGTTCCACAATTTATGAATACTGCATCAAGTGATGAGATAGATTCTAATACTCTGATAGGCATAAGAATATTGCTTTCTATTAAAGCTGTTGCAGGTTCGTTATGTCTTCCATAGCAAGCAATAGTGTTAATAATAATATTCGGTTCAAATTCTAGTATTTTTTCGATCCAATTATTTTCTGTCGTGTAAATAATATTATTTATGGTAGCTTCATTGTTCCTCTTCCTTGCTAAGCCAATCACAGTATGTCGACTTTCGAAGTAGGATGTAAGTCGTGATCCAAGGAACCCAAACGCTCCCATTATTAGAATTTTCATGAAATCATAGAGGGGAATCCCCCCCCCTCAAAAATTAGAAATTCAAACCAAAGAACTCTTCAAACTTGCTAACTACATAATCTAAATGCTCTGTAGTCAAGCCTGGATAAATACCAATCCAGAACGTTTGATTCATTATACGGTCGGTATTTGTCAACTCACCCACTACACGATATTTCACATTAGCAAAATACGGTTGGCGAATCAGATTTCCAGCAAACAGTAAACGTGTACCGATTTTTGCTTCATCAAGGAATTTCACCAGTTCGACACGGTTAACACCGCTAGTTTCTTTCAGGGTGATAGGGAAGCCAAACCAGGATGGATCTGATTTCTCTGTTGCTTCTGGTAATTCGAGGAATTCAGTGCAAGATTGCAAACCTTGTTTCAAATAGGAAAAATTAGCTTTACGCTGCTCTACAAACTCTTCCACGCGTTCTAACTGAGCCAGACCACATGCTGCCTGCATGTCCGTGATTTTGAGATTATATCCGAGGTGGGAATAAGTATATTTGTGATCATAGCCTTGAGGAAGTGACCCCAATTGCTGACCAAAACGCTTACCGCAGGTGTTATCGCATCCTGGCGCACAATAACAATCCCGGCCCCAGTCACGGAACGACTCAATAATTTTCTTCAGTTCACCTGACTTGGTGAATACAGCACCGCCTTCACCCATTGTGATATGGTGAGCCGGATAAAAACTAACGGTTCCGATGTCACCAAAGGTACCTACCATCCGGCCTTCATAAGTCGTCCCAAGGGCATCACAGCAGTCTTCAATCAACCATAAGTTATATTTATCGGCAATCCGACGAACTTCACTCAGGTTAAATGCATTACCGAGTGTATGAGCGATCATTATCGCTTTTGATTTCTCAGTAACTGCAGCTTCAATGAGAGAGGCATCGATATTATATGTCGGGATATCAACATCCACGAATACCGGTATTAAACCATTCTGGATCGCCGGGTTAACTGTAGTCGGGAAGCCAGCAGCGACAGTAATAACCTCATCACCAGGTTTGAGAGCACGCTCGCCTAATTTTGGGGAAGTCAGCGCAGTCAGTGCCAGCAAGTTTGCCGAAGAGCCAGATGTAGTCGTTAAAACATGAGGAACTCCAATAAATTCCCCAAGTTTTTTCTCAAAGGCATCATTGAAACGACCAGTAGTTAGCCATCCATCAAGAGACGCCTCAACCATCAATTGTAACTCTTTGGCACCAATAACCTTCCCGGAAGGAGGTACAACGCTTGCACCTGCAACAAAAGGTTTCGGGCTCAATGCCTCATTCGCATACTGAGCGACAAGCTGAGAGATTTGCTCACGCAGGTTATTTGCTGTCATTACTTTGATTCCTTAAACTTATTTTCTTAACGAGTAGTTGCAGACATATAGTCGCTGATTTCACGCTTTGAACAAATCAACATATCTTCGCCGCGAATCCATGCTTTATGCCATTTTACGATGCGACTAAGTGTTTCAGTCAATCCCCAACGCGGATGCCATCCTAATTGCATATTTGCTTTAGAGCAATCCAGTTTCAGGTAATGTGCCTCATGAGGATGATTCTCACCATCCAGTAACCAGCTTGCATCATCACCCCAAAGCGTAACCATCTTGTCAACAATAAATTCGACCGTCTTCGCATCTTCATCACGCGGGCCGAAATTCCATCCTTCAGAAAACTTAGCACCTTCTGTATACAAGCGTTGCGCCACCACAATGTAACCAGAAAGAGGCTCCAGTACATGCTGCCAGGGACGGATAGAATATGGGTTTCGAATAATAACCTGCTGGTTATTTTCAAATGAGCGCAGAATATCGGGAATTAAACGGTCTTTAGCCCAATCGCCTCCACCTATGACATTACCAGCCCTCACAGACGCCAAACCAACGCCATGTTGCTCATAATTTGCAGGATTGAAGAATGAGTTCCGGAATGCAGACGCGACTAATTCTGCACAACCTTTACTATTAGAGTATGGATCGTACCCTCCCATGGGTTCGTTCTCACGATAGCCCCACACCCACTCACGATTGTCGTAGCACTTATCACTGGTGATATTTACGACTGCCTTTATGTTACCTACTTGCTTAACTGCTTCAAGCAGATGGACAGTACCCATAACATTTGTTGAGTATGTTTCGATTGGCTGTTCATAAGATAGGCGCACTAAAGGCTGGGCTGCCATATGGAAAACAATTTCTGGCTTAAATTCTGCAATAGAACTGCGCAGCTTTTCAAAATCACGAATGTCGCCAATATGAGATTCCATAAGATCATTAAGACGCACTATCTCAAATAAACTTGGAACAGTTGGCGCATCAAGTGCATAGCCTTTTACAATTGCACCCATTTCAGTCAGCCATAGCGAAAGCCAGCTTCCTTTAAAGCCAGTATGGCCGGTAACGAATACACGTTTACCTTGCCAAAAATTTTTATCAATCATCTACTTACTCCCAGGTTTTCCACGGAGCTTTACCTTTTTCCCACAGCCCTTCGAGGTAAACTTTATCACGTAGGGTATCCATCGGCTGCCAGAAACCTGGGTGTTCAAAAGCCATTAACTCCCCCTGTTGTGCCAATGTCATTAATGGCTCTTGTTCCCAGGTTGTTGCATCGTTATCGATGAGATCGATAACCGATGGATTCAACACAAAGAAACCACCATTGATCATTGCCCCATCGCCTTTCGGCTTTTCCTGGAATGACCGGACCTGACCAGCTTGGATATCTAATGCGCCAAAGCGTCCTGGTGGAAAAGTAGCTGTTAAGGTCGCTTTCTTACCGTGAGCCTTATGGAAATCGATAGTCGCTTTGATATCAAGGTCGGCAACGCCATCACCATAAGTAAACAGGAAAGCCTCGTCATCTTTTACGTATTCAGCAACACGTTTCAGACGACCACCAGTCATTGAAGAATCACCCGTATCAACCAATGTGACATTCCATGGTTCAACACGTTTATGGTGAACTTCCATACGGTTTTCAGCCATATGGAATGTTACATCTGACATGTGAAGGAAGTAGTTCGCAAAATATTCTTTAATCACATATCCTTTATAACCACAGCAGATAATAAAATCCTTGATACCATGCACAGAATACATTTTCATAATGTGCCAAAGAATAGGCTTGCCACCAATTTCTACCATCGGTTTTGGTTTTACAATTGTTTCTTCACTTAATCTGGTACCAAGTCCACCAGCCAGGATGACCGCTTTCATAAATTATCCTCAATATTATTTAGATGCGGTAAATGCATCAGAATAGAAATGTTCTACAGAGAGATTTTTCATCATAAAGTCCTTTTTACTGGCATCGATCATCACAGGTGAACCACATGCATATATATCGAAGAACTCTAGAGAATCAAAATCATCCATCACAGCATGATGGACAAATCCCTTTCTTCCCCCCCATTCGGCGTCATCACCAGAAACAACAGGGATATAATGAACGTTGTCGTGCTGTTCACTCCACTGCTGCGGTAATGCAGAGTAAAAATCTTTACTATCTTGCATTCCCCAGTAGATGTAGATCTCACGACGACATTTTCCCTGAATGAGATGCTCAACCATTGATTTAACTGGAGCGAATCCAGTACCGCCTGCAAGGAAGATTATAGGTCTGTCACTTTCACGAATAAAAAATGTTCCGCAAGGTCCTTCAATGCGCATAAGAGTATTTTCTTGTAACTCCCCAAAAATGAGCGAGCTCATCTGACCATTGGGAACATTCCTTACATGCAACTCAATACCATTCGACTCATCACTATTAGCGATAGAATAACTGCGAGTTACACCTTTATAATGTAAATTGATATACTGCCCTGGAAAGAAGCCAATTTTTGCTGTTGGTGGTGTGCGTAACTTCAAAGTCATAACATCGCCTGAAACCAGTACAGCACTATTTACCTTGCATGGGACAATTTTTTTTGTCTGTCCAGCTAGTTCAGGAAAAAAATGCGCATTTAGCTCAAGGGCGGTTTTAGGTTTACAGCAGCAGGTTAGTATTTTATCACCCTGTCCAAAAATATTACCTTTGGAGTCAACAACTTCTCCCGCTAACAAATCGGACTCACAGATACCACAATCACCCGCTTTGCAGCTATGTTCAAGATGGATGCCAGCCGATAGCGCAGCATCGAGGATTGATTCATCCTCTCTACCGGAAAATTCAATATTTGATGGAAAAATCTTAATAATATGAGACACGATGCTTACTCTGTTAACAAGGCTTGATGCAGTAAAGGTGCTGCAGCATCTTTTGCTGAAAGCTCAGGCAGCTGAGAAAAAGGCCATTCAATACCTATTGTCTCATCATTCCATAGAATGCTACCTTCCGATGAAGGTGAGTAATAATTAGTTGCTTTGTACAGAAACTCTGCATAATCACTGAGAGTAACAAAACCATGAGCAAAACCTTCTGGAATCCAAAGCTGTCGCTTATTCTCAGCAGATAGATTTACGCCAACCCACTGACCAAAAGTAGGTGATTCTTTTCGGATATCGACCGCAACATCAAAAACCTCACCGACAGCACAGCGAACTAACTTTCCCTGTGCATTTTCTCCTCTCTGAAAATGTAGCCCTCTGAGTACATTCTTTTTGGATTTTGAATGATTATCTTGAACAAATGTAACTTTACGTCCAATCGACTCTTCAAAGGTCTGCTGGTTATAACTTTCAAAAAAGAATCCCCTCTCATCGCCAAAAACTTTAGGCTCTAAGATCAAGACATCTGGTATTGCTGTTTTAATCACAATCATCACTTATAAACCTTTCACCATCTTCAGCAAATATTTGCCGTAATCATTTTTTGATAATGGCCCGGCCAGTTTTATAACCTGTTGTGCATTTATAAAATTTTTACGAAATGCGATCTCTTCCGGGCAAGACACTTTCAGACCCTGGCGTTCTTCGATGGTTGCAATAAAATTACTGGCCTCTATCAAACTCTGATGCGTTCCCGTATCCAGCCAGGCATAACCGCGCCCCATCATAGCGACAGACAATCTTCCCTGATCCATATAGATACGGTTAATATCCGTGATTTCTAACTCACCGCGAGAGGAAGGCTTAAGATTTTTCGCCATCTCCACCACGCTATTATCATAAAAATACAGCCCCGTTACCGCGTAATTACTCTTCGGTTGTAACGGTTTTTCCTCCAGACTAACGGCTGTGCCATTTTGGTCAAACTCAACCACACCGTAGCGCTCTGGATCGTTTACATGATAAGCGAAGACGGTAGCACCACTTTCTTTATTAACGGCAGCTTCCATTAACTTTGGTAAATCATGACCATAGAAGATATTGTCACCCAGCACTAATGCACAATCATTATTACCAATGAACTCTTCACCAATAATAAACGCCTGTGCTAAGCCATCCGGACTTGGCTGTACTTTATATTGAAGATTCAGCCCCCATTGGCTGCCGTCTCCCAGCAGTTGTTGAAAACGCGGCGTGTCCTGTGGCGTACTGATGATCAGGATATCCCGAATGCCTGCCAGCATAAGTGTGGAAAGGGGATAGTAAATCATCGGTTTATCATAAATTGGTAGCAATTGCTTACTTACCGCCATGGTCACCGGATAAAGACGAGTGCCGGAGCCTCCCGCTAAAATAATGCCCTTACGCGTTTTCATTTCCATTTCTCATTCATAGAAAATGCCCTTATGGGCATTTAAATTTATCAGATGGTTGTCGTCGTAAACATTTCAGTCAGCATACGCTTAACTCCTAATTCCCATTGCGGCAGAATAAGGCCAAAATTACGCTGAAACTTTTCAGTATTGAGACGCGAATTACCAGGTCTGCTCGCCGGCGTCGGGTAGGCGCTGGTCGGCACAGCATTAAGCTCAGTCAGCGCAAGCGTTATCCCTGCTTTGCGCGCCTCGTCAAAGACTAACGCCGCGTAGTCATGCCAGGTTGTAGTTCCCCCGGCAACCAGATGGTAAAGACCTGCGACTTCTGGTTTATTTAATGTCACACGGATCGCATGAGCCGTGCAGTCAGCCAGTAATTCCGCACCGGTTGGCGCACCGTACTGATCGTTGATGACTGAAAGTGTCTGACGCTCTTTCGCCAGACGAAGCATTGTCTTTGCGAAATTATTGCCCTTACCTGCATAAACCCAACTGGTGCGGAAGATTAGGTATTTAGGGCAGTTATCCTGCAGGGCCTTTTCTCCCGCTAGTTTGGTCTTGCCATAGACATTCAGCGGCGACGTAGCGTCCGTTTCCTGCCATGGGATATCGCCGGTACCAGGAAATACATAATCGGTTGAATAATGCACTACCCATGCGCCAATTTCGTTGGCCGCTTTAGCGATGGCTTCCACACTGGTGGCGTTAAGCAACTGCGCCAGTTCTGGTTCAGACTCTGCTTTATCTACTGCAGTATGTGCTGCTGCGTTAACAATCACATCGGGACGAAGCTTACGAACGGTTTCGGCAACGCCTTTCGGATTACTAAAATCACCGCAAAACTCTTTTGAATGGACATCCAGGGCAATCAGATTCCCCACTGGCGCCAGAGAACGTTGCAACTCCCAGCCTACTTGCCCTGTCTTACCAAAAAGTAAGATATTCATTACTGGCGTCCTTCATAGTTCTGTTCTATCCAACTCTGATACGCCCCACTTTTAACATTGTTTACCCATTGAGTATTTGCAAGGTACCATTCCACTGTTTTACGAATACCGCTTTCAAAGGTCTCCAGCGGTTTCCAGCCTAATTCACGGCTAATTTTACCTGCATCAATGGCATAACGACGATCATGGCCCGGACGATCCGCGACATAAGTGATTTGTTCACGATAAGAAGTCGCTTTGGGTACAATCTCATCCAGCAGATCACAGATGGTAAATACCACATCGAGATTTTTCTTCTCATTGTGGCCACCAATGTTATAAGTCTCCCCTGCCTTGCCTTCAGTCACTACCATATGAAGCGCGCGAGCGTGATCTTCTACATATAGCCAATCGCGAATCTGATCCCCTTTGCCATAAATTGGCAAAGGCTTTCCTTCCAGTGCGTTCAAAATGACCAACGGAATCAGTTTTTCAGGGAAGTGATAAGGGCCATAGTTATTAGAACAATTGGTAACGATCGTTGGTAGACCATAGGTACGCCGCCAGGCACGGACTAAATGATCGCTGGATGCTTTTGACGCAGAATAGGGGCTACTTGGCGCATATGCCGTCGTTTCAGTAAATAACGGCAACGTAACGCTGTTTTCAACTTCATCAGGATGTGGTAAATCGCCGTAAACTTCATCAGTGGAAATATGATGAAAACGAAAATTATTTTTTTTATCTTCGCCAAGCGCAGACCAGTATTTACGCGCAACTTCAAGAAGTACATAGGTGCCGACGATATTGGTTTCAATAAATGCTGCCGGCCCGGTAATCGAACGGTCCACATGACTTTCCGCAGCCAAATGCATCACCGCGTCCGGCTGGTACTGCTCAAAAATACGCGTTATTTCAGCGGAATCACAAATATCCGCGTGTTCAAAATTGTAGCGATTACTTTCAGAAATATCAGAAAGGGATTCAAGATTACCGGCGTAGGTTAATTTATCAATATTAACTACAGTGTCCTGTGTATTCTTAATAATATGGCGAACAACAGCTGATCCAATAAAACCTGCCCCGCCAGTAATAAGTATCTTCACTTTTCTATTCCATAAGGCGTATTTAATGTGGTATTTAATTTGCCAATAAAAATTAATTGCTCAAGTCGTTACACACGCTACCGCCCCTGGTTCATCAGCTACCAGTGCACTGCGTACATATCGACTTGTTACAAACCTCGCCCAGCAGGGCAAAGCTCACTAAAACTTAAACGCTAATTGTCTTATTAATTGCATCCGGAAACAAGGATTAATCTTATAAAATCAGCATTAAAATGCTCCAGATAACCCCTTGTTACTTAAGCCCTTTATACAAAACTAAAACGGCAGTCAACACTCGTTTCAGCCAACTTGCCGCTTCGAATGTTCACTGCCGTTATTATGTTTATCACCAACCATTTATCACGGTTGTTAATACTTATTCATGCAGAAGCTGCTCTATGCTCTTACGGAACTTCGCTCCTTCTTTCAGGTTGCGCAGCCCGTACTTCACAAATGCCTGCATGTAGCCCATTTTTTTACCGCAGTCATAGCTGTCGCCCGTCATTAGCATCGCGTCAACCGACTGTTTTTTCGCCAGTTCAGCAATCGCATCGGTAAGCTGGATGCGGCCCCAGGCGCCCGGTTCGGTTCTTTCCAGTTCCGCCCAGATGTCGGCTGAAAGCACATAACGGCCTACCGCCATCAAATCGGAATCCAGCGTCTGCGGCTGATCCGGTTTTTCGATAAACTCCACAATCCGGCTGACTTTGCCTTCATTATCCAGAGGTTCTTTCGTCTGGATAACGGAATACTCCGATAAATCACCTTTCATGCGCTTTGCCAGCACCTGGCTGCGACCCGTTTCATTGAAACGCGCCACCATCGCCGCAAGGTTATAGCGCAGCGGATCGGCGGTAGCATCATCAATAATAATATCCGGGAGTACCACAATGAAAGGGTTATCGCCCACAACCGGACGCGCGCACAGAATAGAGTGCCCCAGTCCTAACGGCTGCGCCTGGCGAACGTTCATAATCGTCACGCCCGGTGGGCAGATAGATTGCACTTCCGCCAGAAGCTGACGCTTAACGCGCTGCTCAAGAAGCGATTCAAGTTCATAAGAGGTGTCGAAGTGGTTCTCAACGGCATTTTTAGACGCGTGAGTCACCAGCACGATTTCTTTGATCCCTGCAGCCACAATCTCATCGACAATGTACTGAATCATCGGTTTGTCGACGATCGGTAGCATCTCTTTTGGGATTGCCTTGGTGGCAGGCAACATATGCATACCCAAACCCGCTACCGGTATAACTGCTTTCAAATTCATCATTGTTTCTTCCACCTGTAAAATGGTTGCTGAATTATAGCTCTTTAGCTTGTTTTCGCCAGCATGAATTACTCTGCTGCCAGGGATAATGATGGCACGCTCTACATTACGTCTTAGTCGGCACCATAACATTAAGTATGAACAACTTTTTCCCAGGAATTTTCGTAAAAATAGCGGTACTTACCCTCCCCGCTTCGGCAGCGAAAAATTCACTGCTTCGACATTCACGGTTTGGTGATTAATCCTGTCGATATCCACGGAACTCTGCCCGTTTTCATTGATGGCATGAACATTAGCGAGGGAAAGCAGCGTGTCCTGGCGGGCCATAAATTGACCACGGACATCTTTACGCAAATCAAAATGCATTTTTAACGCCGGGCCAATCGCTGAAGTTTGCATCACGTTGATATTACGCAAAAAGAGGTGCTGCGGTTGATTATGCAGTTCCAGCGTAGCACGCGTCATCCGTACATTGGTGATGGCAACAAATGAGGGGGCGTTACCGGAGGAAATTTGAATGCCGCGTAATTTATAAGCAACCTGGCGATTATCCAACCGAATAGCGTTTAATTTAAAGTTTTGCGGAATTGACAGGTATTTTCCTTTAACGACGCCATAGCCGATGAGCATCCCGGCACTATTCGTCATATCAATATTATCAATGACGAAATTATCACAGCCATAAATGGCGATCGTTGCGTTATCAATACCCGCATTTTTACTGAAATCGGGCGTGATGTTTTTGGCTTTGACATTGCGAATGACGAAATGTTTGCCATTTTCTACGTGTACCAGTTGTCGGCAATCAGATCCGGTAATATTGGCCACCACAAAGTTTTTTACTGCCTGGTCTTCAGGATAACTATTGTCATAGGCGCTACCCGCCAGCCCGATGCCGATCCCCCAGTTGATTTTGCCATTGGTACAATCAATGCGTTCGATGACATGATCGGAAATCAGGATGTCGCGGTCATGAATCGCGACATTCCACTCAATGGCGTCCCCCTGCAAATCGCTAAAGCGACTATGCGTAATCCGCGCGCCGTCCATTTGGTTATGAAATCCCTGGCGGAGAATGGCGTAGTTGGCGTGGGTAACGGTGATGTCATCGATAATGAGATTACGCATCACCTGCGGTTCCTTACCGCCGATGAAAATTTGCGCGACGGGGCCAAAGCCGCTCATCGTCACGCCTTTAATCACACAGTCCGACCCGCGAACATCCAGCGTCACATTGTGCAGACTGCCGCCCTGCTCCCCCACCACCTGACACCCGTCCAGCAAAATAAACCGTCCCCGGCCATTCCCACGCACCGCGCCCTGTATCCGCAGCGTTTTTCCCGCCGGAATCGTTATCGCCGCATTGATATTTTCACACACCCATCCTGACGGCACGACCACAGTCTGCCCGTCGGCGAAGGCCTGTTTGAACGAGGCGATACCGTCATCCGCCGGATAATCCTTAATATCGACGGTCTGGCGAGGTTCACGCGCCTGTACCGGCAAGGCGCGCAGAAAAGGAAGAACAGCAAGCGCGGAACCTGCCGTCAGGAGGGTACGTCGGGAGAATTTAGTCGCGGGCATACCACCTCGTTTATATGGTTTGTAGCAGGCTGGCTAACTGGCGATTAATCGCCTGCTGATTAAAATCTTGCGCCACTTTTTCACGAGCGCGCATGATCACCGACCCCAGCGTATCGTGGTCAATCCGGCTGAACTCAGCGAGTCGGGCCGCCAGCGCCTGCGCATCGTTTTCCGGTACCAGCCAGCCGGATTTGCCGGCCTCCACCAGTTCCGGAATACCGCTATGCACGGTAGACACCACGGGAATCCCCACCGCCATCGTCTCCATCAGCGCTACCGGAATACCTTCCATATCGCCATCCGTACCGGTAATCGACGGCAGCAAAAAAACATCGGCGTCATCCAGCATCGCCTTCACTTCATGGCTCGGTTTAAAACCCGGCATCTCAATGACATCCTCTAACTGATACTGCTCAATGAGCGTGCGCAGCCGACGTTCCCACGGGCCAATCCCCAGAATGCGGTAGCGAAACGCCACGCCCTGCGCTTTCAGTTGCCGACAGGCTTCAATCGCCACATGCAGGCCTTTTTTCTCGGTCAGGCGCGCGACGGAAATCATCTCCAGCGGCATCCCTGGCGCTTTCACCGGACGATGGGAAAAACGCGTCATGTCGACGCCCATGCGCGAAACGGCAATCTTTTCCGGCGGACAGCCCATACTTTTCAGGCGACCGGCCCACAGATCGCTGATGGGCAGCATCAGATCGCCACGACGAAACAACTGCTGATACTCCGGCGTGTAATGACTGAGCACCTCGCGACTGGAAATATCAATTCCGTGGAAAATAGTCTCGATTTTGCCGCGAAGCACGCCCAGTTCGCGCAGTTTGGCCGCCGTCACGCCCGCCGGACCAAAGTGCGCGATGAACACATCCGCCACAAAAGGTTGGCCCGCCTGCGCGCAAATCGCGGAAAGGATCAAATTGCGTGATTCATCGCCGTAGCGGGTAAAATTGAGCGCTTTCCAGGTCGCCGCCCGATGCAGCCCCGGCAGCGTTTTACATGCCCGGTAGCGCAGCTTCGCCAGCCGTCCCTGGGGCTCATCCTGTAACCAGCGGGTTTTCGCCGCCAGGCCATACTTCTCCCAGGCGGCGTGAGTATGTTGGGTATCGCCTTTTTGTAACGCGACAATCTCCACCTCATGGCCCATATCAATAAACGCAGTAATCTGATTCAGCACAAAGGTTTCCGATGAGAGTGGAAATTTCAGCAGAAAAAAGCTGACTTTCATTGCGCCTCCCGAATTCTGTCGAGAGCAGATTTGATCATCGTGAACCCTTTCGCCCGCTCCTCGGTGACGGCGTTAGCCACTTTTGCCTTTAGCGCAGGCAATTGATTGAGCGTATCGGCCACCACGCTTTGTAATGAACCGTTCAGCAAGTGACGGATATCGATGGCCAATTCCGCCAGGCCTAGCTGCTGCATAATCCCGGCGGATTTATGTTCATAATTAATGGCGATAGCGGGCGTGCCAAAATTCATGGAGATAATGGCGGAATGCAGGCGCGTCCCGATGGTCAGTACGCAGGATGCGAGGATCTTTCCGATTTCCACGTCATTGAGTTCGTCCATCGCGATATGGAAATGCTCTGAGTCGTTTACATACTTCGCCATCCGTAACGCAACCATCCGGTCATCGCGGTTATAGCGATCGATACTGGTGCAGGTCGACAGCGCCAGTACCTGATAACCGTCCGCAATCAGGCGATTCACGACCTGGGCAAATGCCTGCTCATAGGCCTGCTGAGTGGTGCCCAGGCGTTTATCAAACGGCTCCAGATCGCGCAACGTAATCGCGACGGTTTTGCGGCGCGCGGTGACGTCCAGCCAGTGCTGCACAGCATAACTGGCGACAAACTCGTCGTGACGGCGTTCGACTAACCAGGCGGTATCCACCCCCTGCTCTACTTTTCGGGTATCGATCTGCGCGGCGGTCATCAGATCGCGGCTGACGGTTTCACGCAGGATCAGCGCACTGGTGCGCCCAAAACATAATTGGCGAGCTAGTTAAAGTCAGGGTTCTGGAAAGGGCCGACGCTATGTCCCACCATATAAATTGGTTTGTTCGCCATAAACGCGCACAGCGGATATTCAAAGTGAGTCAAACCGTATAAGTCGACATAGTTTGAACCGCCCACCTGAATGACGGCGTCATACTGCGCAATAAATTGCGCGAATTCGGCAAATTCCGGCGCGATAGCAAAATTACGCAGCGATCCTTCCTGGGCGACTTTAGACAATAAAATTTTATGCTGAAAACGACGGCGTAATACTTTTTCACCCGACCGTTAAGCCCTGCCGCCGCCTGCTGTTTCTGGCTTAATTGATACAGCGGGTCGGCAATAATCGGTCGCCCCTGCAACCAGGAGGAACTCACCGGGAAACGGCTCATCACATCCATCTCCGCCTCTGGCGCCTGTTGACGGATGGCATCAAGCAAACCGCGCATAATGGCGCTATCACCACGGTTGCCGCATGTGTGGTTGCCTAAAATTAATAATTTCATAAATAGCCTCTTATATCCTCGTCATCCGACACGTAATAACTTTTTCATTTTTTCACTGCCAACAAGCTGATTTTTAATTTCCATCACCAGCGCATTGCGTGAAAAAATAATCATTAAAATAAAACTCAAAATACCGACCACAACCTGTAGCGCGAATACCCCTGACAACGGTAAATAGCCGTCGACTAGCTTTCCTGCGCCGTAGCTGGTAATAAATGTGGGCAATGAGAGATAAAACGGTAGCCACAGGCTGAGAATATACTGACGGTAGCTGGAGCCGAGTACCGGCTTAATCATCACGAAATAGCTCAGAATGGTGTTGATGATTTGCACCACCAGGAACCCCAGCGTCACGCCAATCGCCCCCGCCAGATGGCCGCCAATGAGAATTGCCGGGATAAACAGAAACGTTTTAAAGACGTTGAACTTAAAGCTGATATCCACGCGCGCTTTCGCCATCAGCAGCGAACCAATCGGGTTGCCGACTGAGCGCAGCAGCCCCACAACGCACAGCAATTTCAGGATCGGGATAATGCTGTTCCACTTCTCACCAAACACTAACGGCACAAAATTGTTCGCCACTACCATCAGGCCCAACAGCGCGGGAAAATTGATAATTCCCACCACGGAAAGCAACTTATAGAAGTTGACGCGCAGCTTCTCGGTATCGTCCTGGATTTTGGCGAATGCCGGAAATAGCACGCGAGTAATGATGGGGTTAAGCTTCGCCGGCGGCACAACAGCCACGTTGTACGCGAGGTTATATCCCCCGGCGACGCTTGCGCCGAGAATTCTCGCCAGTACCAGCGTCGATAAATTCGTGTTGATGTAATTGACGATACTGTCCGCCGTCAGCCACGCGCCAAAACGCAGGTTCGTGGACACCGATGCCAGCGAAAAATGCAGCCCCGGACGGTAAATCTTGCGGCCAAAGTAACCAAACAGCAGCGTTCGCACCGCGCTGTTCACCAGATAGCCGAGAATCGCGGTTAACGCCAGCGGCCAGTAATGGGCGCTAATCACCGTAAAGGTGAACCCCGCCAGCACGGAGGTCGTTTCGATCATGCCGATCTTATTGAACTCCAGCTCTTTTTGCATCAGCGCGCGGAACTGCTGCCCGTGAGGGATCACGATGAACGCCAGCGACAACGTTTTGATTAACGGCGCGAGATCCGGGTTATGCAAAACATGGGCAATCGCATCGCTCAGCCAAAAGACCACCGCAAATACCACAATCCCAAGCCCAACGTTTAGCCAGTAAAGCGTGGTCAGCTCCAGATGCCCAATCGTTTTACGCTGGATAATCGAGTTCGCGATGCCAAAGTCCGAAATCGTGTCGGCCAGCGCGATAATCACCAGCGATACGGTCAACAGGCCAAACTGGTGGTTGTCGATGATCCGCGCCAGCACCGTCATCTGAATTAACCCCAGACCGATAATCACTATCGTGGCGATAGCCGACCATTTAACGCCGCTGATCGTTTTTTGTCGTAAACTCATTCTTTTCTCCAGAACCTGTTCACAAGGCGTCATTGGCGCAGCCAGATTGAGCACTGCCCTGGTGCAATATGGCAAGTAAAATAGCCTTGTGGGTCAGGTTCTTAATACGCCGCTTTATTAACAAACCCTTTAAAAATCGTCAGAAAAACGATTTTGATATCGAACCAAATACTCCATTCGCGGATGTATTCCAGGTCGAATTCCACGCGTTTTTCCATTTTCTCCAGCGTATCGGTCTCACCGCGCCAGCCATTAATTTGCGCCCAGCCGGTGATGCCCGGCTTCATCTTGTGGCGTAGCATGTAACCTTCAATCAACTGACGATACTGTTCGTTATGCGCCACCGCGTGCGGGCGAGGACCGACGATAGACATCCCGCCGGTTAATACGTTGATAAACTGCGGTAATTCATCCAGCGAGGTACGACGCAAAAAGTTACCTACCCGGGTGACGCGCGGATCGTTTTGCGTCGCCTGGGTAACGACCTTATCGTTCTCCATCACCTTCATTGAGCGGAACCTCCAGACTTTGCTCGGCTTGCCGTCCATCCCGTAGCGCGTCTGACGGAAAATCACCGGCCCGGGCGAGCTCAATTTGACCGCCGGCGCAATGCAGCACAGTACCGGTGAGATGAGCAGCAGAATCAGCGACGCCAGCACGATATCTTCTGCCCGTTTAAGCAGACGGTTAATCCCTGATAGCGGCGTGTCATACAGCGGAACGACCGGAACGCCGCTCATCTCCTCCACGCGCGAGTGGAGAATATTAAAGGTGAACACATCGGGAATAAGGATCACCGAGCAGGTGGTGTCGGCCAGCTCGCGCACCAGTTTTTTCACCATGGCGCCGTCGCTCATTGACATGGCGATATAAACATTGTGAATTCGCGAGGCTTTCGCATCGTCAATTAACTGTTCGAAGTTCCCGGCCCAGTCAGCAGAGACGCCGCCCGGTTTAGGATCGTGATAGACGCCCACCACCTCAAAACCCAGCCACGGCTCATTACGGAAGCTATCCAGCAACGCCTGGCCCGCAGGCAAATCCCCGGCGACGGCGCCCCGGCGAGTGTTATAACCACGATTGCGTAGCCAGCCCGCGCCGAAACGAATAAATGAACGGCATAACACTAAGCCCAGGCTGGACAGCGCATACCAGGCCAACCAGGTGGCGAGGCGGTTGTCAAAGTCATCATTAAACGCCACCAGACCGGCGCTGAAGATCAGGCTCAGCGTCCAGTTTTGCAGTAACAGCGTTAACTCTGTCGACATTTTGACGCCGCGCCAGGAGCGATAAAAATCGGTCATCCCGCCCAGCATTTGAAAAACAACCAGCGTAATCAGCGCCACCAACAGGTGCATGTACAGGAATGGCAGTCCACTGACTTCACAGATGAACCACAGCCCGCCAAACATGATGGTGATATCTGAAAAGCGTTGCACCATAGAGATTAACGATGCATTGGTTTTGGCTCGTTCGCGCTTTTTTAGATTTGTCATCGTTGTTCCTGTGATTGGCCCCTTACCCGCAGGCGGTAAGGGGAGATCTGACGTTACTGATTCAGCAGCGCCAGCAGAGTGCGTGTTCGCGCTTCCATCAGCGGAATATCGCCGCGTGATTCCACATTCAGGCGCACCACCGGTTCGGTGTTCGACGAGCGCAGGTTGAAACGCCAGTCGGCGAACGACATGCTGAGGCCGTCCGTGCGGTCCACTGCCTGCGCCTCTTCCGCGAAGTGCGCTTCCACCCGCGCGATGGCCGCCGCCGGCTCCGCCAGTCTGCTGTTGATTTCCCCGCTCGCCGGGAACGCCGCCATCCGGTCGCGAACCAGTTCACCCAGCGACTGCCCCTTCAGGCATACCAGTTCCGCCACCAGCAGCCACGGGATCATCCCGCTGTCGCAGTAGGCAAAATCACGGAAATAGTGATGCGCGCTCATTTCCCCGCCATAAATGGCATCCTCCGTACGCATCCGCTCCTTGATAAAGGCGTGCCCGGTTTTTGACATCATCGGCGTCCCGCCCGCCGCCGTCACCACTGCCTCGGTGTTCCAGGTCAGGCGCGGGTCGTGGATAATCTTCGCCCCCGGGTGTTTTTCCAGAAACGCTTCCGCCAGCAGCCCGACGATGTAGTACCCCTCGATAAACTTCCCTTTCTCATCGAACAGGAAGCAGCGGTCGAAGTCGCCGTCAAAGGCGATGCCCATGTCCGCCCCGTGTTCAATAACGGCCTTGCGGGTGTCGTCGCGACACTCCGGCAGCAACGGGTTGGGAATGCCTTTCGGGAAGGTGCCGTCCGGGGTGTTGTGGATTTTGATGAACTCCACCGGCGCGCCCAGCGCCTTCAGGCGCGCTTCAATGGCGTCAATGACCGGCCCCGCCGCGCCGTTGCCGGCGTTAAACACCAGCTTCAGCGGGGTGAGATTGTTAACACTGATGTAGCCGAGCAGGTGGTCGATGTAGGCGTCGCGCATGCTGATTTGTCTGTAGCTGCCGCGCGTGGCGTCGTTGACCGGCGGGAAGTCGCCCGCTTCCGCCAGGCGCTGAACGTCGCGCAGACCGGTGTCGCCGCTTATCGGGCGGGCGCCCTCGCGCACCAGCTTCATACCGTTGTAGTCCATCGGGTTATGGCTGGCGGTCACTTCAATACCGCCGTCCACGCCGAGGTGGAAGGTGGCGAAGTAAATCTCTTCGGTGCCGGACATACCGATATCCAGCACGTCGACGCCCGCGTCCTGTAACCCTTTTGCCAGCGCCATCTTCAGCACCTCGCTGGTCAGGCGCACGTCGCCGCCCAGCACGATGGTTTTCGGTTTTAAATATTCGCCATAGGCGCGGCCAATCCGCCACGCGATATCTTCATTGAGCTCTTCGCCCAGCCTGCCGCGAATGTCGTAGGCCTTGAAACAGGTTAATTTTGTCATGTGCTTACCCTTCTTCAGGCAACAGTTAGCCCTGACCGCAAATGGCCAACATCGTTATTGTTATTCATTGCCGGATGGCGCGTTGCGCTTACCGGGCATAATTGCAGGCGTCAGACCCGCCCGTAACGGTCCTCGAACCGCACCACGTCGTCCTCTTCGAGATACGAGCCGGAACGCACTTCAATTAAATCGAGCGGTATTTTTCCCGGATTTTCCAGGCAGTGGGTCGCCCCCAGCGGAATATAGATGGACTCGTTTTCACCGAGCAGCTTAACCTCGCCGTTGATGGTGACTCTGGCGGTCCCCGCCACCACCACCCAGTGCTCGGCACGGTGATGGTGCATCTGCACCGACAGTCCTTCCCCCGGCTTAACGGTAATGCGCTTCACCTGATAGCGCTCGCCCGCGTCGATGGAGTCGTATTTGCCCCACGGACGGTAAACCTCGCGGTGCATGTGGTGCTCATGGCGTCCGTCGGCCTTGATCTTCTCCACCACCTTTTTCACGTCCTGCACCGCGTGGCGATCGGCAATCAGCACGGCGTCTTTGGTCTGCACCACCACCAGATCCTTCACGCCGACGGTGGTCACCAGGCCGGATTCGGCGTAAACGTAGCTGTTTTCCGTTTTATGACTGATGACGTCGCCGTGGTGGACGTTTCCCTCCGGGGTGTGGGCGCTGATTTCCCACAGTGAGGACCACGAGCCGACATCGCTCCAGCCCGCGTCCATTGGCATCACCACCGCGTCCGCCGTCCGCTCCATCACCGCGTAGTCAATGGACTCTTCCGGACAGGCGAGGAAGGCCTCTTCATCCACGCGAATGAAGTCAAGATCCGGATCGACGCCGCGCATCGCCTGTTCACAGGCGGCCAGAATATCGGGGCGGAACTTTTTCAGCTCTTCCAGATAGCGTCCGGCGCGGAATAGAAACATGCCGCTGTTCCAGTAGTAATCGCCGCTGGCGACGTAGGCCTGGGCGGTTTCCAGCCCCGGCTTCTCAACGAACTGCGCCACCTCAAAAGCCACCGCATCCGTCGCGCCCGGCACGACATCACCGCGCCGGATATAGCCATAGCCGGTTTCCGGCAGATCCGGCACGATACCGAAGGTCACCAGTTTGCCCGCGTCGGCATAGGGCATGGCGCCGCGCACCGCGTCGCGGAAGGCCTCTTCATTGGCGATCGCATGATCCGCCGCCAGTACCAGCATCAGCGGATCGCAGTCCGTATGCTGGCGCGTCGCTGCCAGCGCCGCCAACGCAATCGCCGGCGCGGTATTGCGCCCGGCGGGCTCAAGAATAATGTTCTCCGTCAGCTTATTGAGCTGGCGGAGCTGTTCGGCGACGATAAAACGGTGCTGTTCGTTGCAGATAACCACCGGGCTTTCGCACTCCACGCCGTTCAGACGGCAAATGGTGGTTTGCAACATGGTGAGATCGCCTTTCAGGCACAAAAACTGTTTTGGATAAAGCACGCGAGAAAGCGGCCACAATCGGCTACCGGAGCCACCGGCCATCACAACCGGGTAAAGTTTTGTCTGACGCATTATCATCCCCGAATATCTGCAATAAATTGGCGTAGCACGTTCTCTTTATTGAGCGTGCGTTCGGCGTATTCACGTGCCGTCGTGTTGTTTTTCGGCATGGCGAGCGCCTGGCTAATCCCGTCGACCAGCGCGTCGGTCGACTCCGGCTCCACGCAAACGGCGATGCCCGGATAGCGCGCGCAAAGTTGTCCTAATTCGGTGTGCGGCTCAGCGGTAATCACCGCATTACCGCCGACCGCCAGAATGTTAGTCAGCTTGGAGGGCAGTACCGCATCCGCTGCGCCGCGCTTTTGCACCACCAGATGGCAGTCGCCCATTTTCAGCAGCGCGGGTAAGGCGTCGTAAGGCTGCAGCGGGAGGAATTTAATATTTAGCAGGCCGCGTTCGCGGGCCATGTTCTCCAGCCGCGCCTTGCCGCCCCCCTGGCCGACAATCGCAAAAATCAACGGTCGATCGCGTAATCGTTCTGCGGCGTCAATCACCTTTTCCAGCCCTTGTTTTTCGCCGATATTGCCGGAATAGAGCACGATTTTTTTGCCCTCTGGCAAGCCAAGCTGCTGACGCAAAGCCGTCACGTCAGCGTCATTAACGTCCTGAAAGCGCGCCACTTCCGACCAGTTTGGAAAAAAGAGGATTTTTTCCGCCGCGACGCCCTTTTCCCGCGCTTTATTCATCATGGAGCGAGAGATGGTCGAAACATTATCAACGTTACGCAGCGCGCTGCGTTCAAAGGCCGTCGCTAACCGCGCTACGCTGCCGCGCTTGCCTTTTCCCGCCATTCCTAAGCCGAGCATGGCGTCCACTTCGTAATCCTGAATATGCAGTACGGTACGCGCGCCGGAGAGTGTCGCCAGCAGACGCATTCCCGGCGTACAAAAGAGCGTCGGTACAACGCCGATAATCCGATCCGGCTTCCAGCGACGCTGCGCCATCAGTGGGAAAAAACTGCTCAATGCAAAGCTCCCCAGATGAAGCAGTCGTTTTAGGGTGGAGGGCTGTTTCGGCACATACAGCGGGCAGCGCCAGACGGTAGCCTCGCCCTCTTCCCGGCGATAGCGCCAGGCGGAATAGCGCTCACCGACCTTCCACTGCGGGTAGTACGGCGGCGCAGTAATAACCCGCACCTCATGGCCTTCCCGCGCCATCCACGCCACCATTTCGCCGGTATATTTGCCGATACCGGTCAGTTCCGGTGAATAGTTAATGCCATAGACCAGGATCTTCATAGGCCCACCGCCGGCGCGTCAGGAGAGAAGTAGGCCCGACTGTTCTCATGAACATTGTCGCCTGCCAGAAGCTGTTCCGGCGTCAGCCAGCGGTAACTGCCATGCTGGGCATCAGGCAGGCGTAAATCGCTCTCCGCCACGCGCAGACGAAAGCCGAGCACGATGTAGTGAGTTGAAAAATCCTCACTGGAAAAGTTGTCGTCATAGAAGTGCTGCCAGACGCCATAAAACGTCCCTGCCGCCAGCGGCAGACGCACGCCCAGTTCCGCCTGCGTCAGGCGTGCAAAAGCGGCCTCCAGCGTTTCGTCTTTGCACACCCGCCCCCCCGGCACAAACCAGTAGCCCTGCGCCGGACGGTTGAGGCGCTGGCCCAGCAAAATTTCCCCCTGGCCGTTTTCCACGATGAAATCGAGGGAGATGAGGGGCGTGGTCCGCACCACGGCGGCGAAATCTTCCTGACGTAAAAACATTGTCACCCCCGGAACCGTTGCTGATTCTCAAGGAACCACTGGTAAGTACCGGCAAGCCCTGCCTCCAGTGAAATTTCGTGATACCAGCCAAGCTGATGCAGGCGCGTGACGTCGAGCAATTTACGCGGCGTGCCGTCCGGCTTCGCGGCGTCGAACACCACCCGGCCCTGGTAACCCACCACCTTTGCGATGGTCTGCGCCAGCTCGCGAATGGTGCAGTCCACGCCAGTGCCGACGTTAATGTGCGACAGCATCGGGGCGGTGTTCTCCTGCCACACTTCGCGCGCCAGCTCCATCACGTGAATGCTGGCCGCCGCCATATCGTCAACGTGCAGAAATTCGCGCATCGGCGTGCCGCTGCCCCACACCACCACCTCCGGCGCGTGGCTCTGCGCAGCCTCATGAAAGCGACGCAGCAGCGCCGGGATCACATGTGAATTGTCCGGGTGGAAATTATCATGCGGGCCGTACAGGTTGGTTGGCATCACCGAACGGTAGTCGCGACCGTACTGCCGGTTGTAGGACTCGCACAGTTTAATCCCGGCGATCTTGGCGATGGCATACGGCTCGTTGGTCGGCTCCAGCGTCCCCTGCAGCAGCTCGCTTTCCGCCATCGGCTGCCTTGCCAGTTTCGGATAGATACAGGACGAACCGAGAAACAGCAGTTTGTTCACGTTGTGCAGGTGCGCGGCGTGAATAATGTTGCTCTCTATCATCATGTTTTCATAAATAAAATCCGCCGGATACGTGTTGTTGGCAACAATGCCGCCCACTTTCGCCGCCGCCAGATAAACCTGGTCGATACCCGCTCCGGCAAAGAACGCCTGTACCGCGCGCCCGTCGAGCAGATCCAGCTCATCGCGGGTGCGCAGCACCAGTTCCACGTCGCCGCGCTGCGCAAGCTGCCGTACAATGGCGGAGCCCACCATCCCGCGATGGCCCGCCACAAAAATTCGTTGCTTATTCATTCTCAGGACTCCAGCGCGATGGCCACCTCGTAACCGTGAGATTTCAGCAGTGAGTGTTTTTTCGCGGCCTCCAGATCGTTCGCCACCATCTCGGAGACCATCTCCGACAGGGTAATTTCCGGTTTCCAGCCCAGTTTCTCATGCGCTTTGGACGGATCGCCCAGCAGGGTTTCCACTTCCGCCGGACGGAAATAACACGGATCAACGGCCACAATCACATCCCTCGGTTTCACGCCCGGCGCATCGTGTCCGGTAACGGATACCACGATCCCTTTCTCATTAATGCCTTCGCCTTCAAAGCGCAGTTTTATCCCCAGTTGCGCCGCCGCCAGCTCCACAAACTGGCGTACGGAATACTGCACGCCGGTGGCAATCACGAAATCTTCCGGCTGCTCCTGCTGTAACATCATCCACTGCATCCGTACGTAATCTTTCGCATGGCCCCAGTCGCGCAGCGAGTCCATGTTGCCGAGATACAGGCAGGACTCCAGTCCCTGGGCGATATTGGCGATGGCGCGGGTGATCTTACGGGTGACGAAGGTTTCGCCACGACGCGGAGACTCGTGGTTAAACAGAATGCCGTTACAGGCGTAAATACCGTAGGATTCACGGTAGTTGACGGTGATCCAGTAGGCGTACAGTTTCGCCACCGCATAGGGAGAACGCGGGTAGAACGGCGTGGTCTCTTTCTGCGGGATTTCCTGCACCAGCCCGTACAGTTCAGAGGTGGAGGCCTGGTAGAAACGCGTTTTCTTTTCAAGACCGAGGAAGCGGATCGCCTCCAGCAGGCGCAGAGTGCCCATCGCATCCACATCGGCGGTATATTCCGGCGACTCAAACGACACCGCCACGTGGCTCATCGCGCCCAGGTTGTAGACCTCATCCGGCTGCACTTCTTGTAAAATGCGGGTCAGGTTTGAGGCGTCGGTCAGGTCGCCATAATGCAGATGAAATTTCGGGTTGCAGCTGTGCGGGTCCTGATAAATATGGTCCACGCGCTCGGTATTAAACGATGACGCGCGACGCTTGATACCATGCACCTCATACCCTTTTTCCAGCAGAAATTCTGCCAGGTAAGACCCATCCTGTCCGGTTACGCCAGTAATGAGAGCGACTTTTGACATTTTCATTTCCTCAAATAGTCCCGTTAGGGAGTAACTTTCTGAACGCGCTGGCGCGTTACCACTGCGGGATTGCCCCGACAAATCGCATTTGCCGGTAATGATTTAAATACGCTGCTACGCGCGCCGACGACGGTGCCATGACCTATCGTCACGCCGGGCGCGACAAAAACATCGGTCGCCAGCCAACATTTTTCGCCAATAACAATCGGCGCGGCGTTAATATCGAAATGGGCGCTGGTATAATCATGGCTACCGGTACATAAATAACCTTTTTGTGAAATAACCGCATGTGCGCCAATATTAATTTCACCCAACGTATATAACACAGCGTCGTCGCCTATCCAGGCATAATCGCCGACGGTTAATTTCCACGGATAGGTAATTTTTACTGACGGTCGAATAACCACATTTTTTCCAATTTTGGCGCCAAACAGACGCAGCAAAAAGGCTCGCCAGCGATACAATATTTGCGGCGATCCGGCGAATAATGTCGCCTGTACCGCCCACCATAATTGTACTTTTAGCGCATTAGCGCCGCGGAACCCTTTCGGCACCGTAAAGCCGCTAAGATCCTGCATAATAACTCCCGGTGATTAGACTTTGTTATACCGCGCTTTTGTTTTACCCGTCGTTTTCAGACGTAACAAATAGGATAATTGCGCCCAAAACCCTGGAACACGTAATATTTTTCGCTGTACGTTTTTTGCATCCTGACATAATTCCAGATTATTCGAGGTTGACACGCCGCCCATCGAAAATTCAGATACCAGTCCGTTAATTCGCCGAAAAGGATAGCCTGCTTTATAGAGACGGGCCGCCAGCGCATAATCTGAAGAGACATGATATTGCAGATCATAAGGATACTTTTTTAACGCTGCCGTCGGGAAAAATATCGCCTGATGGCTGGCTGGCAAACTATGGTAGATATAATACCCGGGTTTAGCTTTCCGGCGTATTTTATGCCCGCCGCCGAAATCCAGCAGCGCGTCGCCAATATACATCGCCTCGCCCTTTTGCCGCGCCAGTTGGCGGACAAACAGCGCGGCATCATCATGGAACGCATCACCGGAATTAAGAAACAGGGTATAGCGCCCCTGCGCCAAGGCAATGCCTTTGTTCATGGCATCATAAATACCGCGATCCTTTTCACTGATAAAACGCAGGTTAAACTCACCGTGACGTTTTTGCAGAAATTCGCGCGTGCCGTCCTCCGAACCGCCATCCACTACGATCCATTCAAATGACAGGCCCGGATCGCGCGCCAGATTGCGCAGCGAGCGCCAGGTTTTTACCACCCCTTCGTAATTGCGAAAGGCGACGGTAACGACGCTTAAAAACATGCAACCACCCCGTTATGAAATTTTTAACGCCTTGCGCAAAATGAACGGACAGACGATTAAAAAAGCATATTCCGGGCTAAATATTGAACCGGTAAAAAACAGCGACACCGGCGTAAAAAGATAGAGCTGCACCCGAAAATTGCGATTATCGCCAAACGCATTTAGCGCCATTTTTAAAACTTTCCCCATATACCACAGCGTCATTAGCACTGCGAACCAGGAAAAATAAATAATCAGCAGATACAATCCATTGTCTATGGTTTTCCCGACATCCGCACCGTTAAAGATTCCGAATGATGCGACATATTCATAAAGTGAGCCAAATCTGACTACACCATCAATATGGGTCAAGGAATATCCGACCATGACTAACGGGCCCACAATACGATAATAAGAAGATAATCCTTCCGTCCCTAAATCGCCAAGTCGTGTCGCGATATAAGGAAATGCAATAATTACCCCAACCAAAAACAGGGTTAATGATACCAGCGCCAGTGGAAGTTTTTTCTTTATCGCATCCTTATTCAAATATTGGAACGCCCACTCCAGAAGGTAAAACAGGATAAAGGTCATTACCCCTGAAAATGATCCTGATAATATTATCCCTGCCAGAATCATAGCATCGCTTTTCGGTATTTTGATACCAAACTGTTTGATGCTCAGCCAAATTGAGATTAGTGCCAAAGCGAAAAATGCCGGTTCAAAATAAAGCGCAGTGGTACGCTTACCGCCAAATTTTATGAAGTTCAGTACGTAGCTATTACTGTAAATGAGATATTTCGAAATTCCTTCCATGATACTGCTGCCGCCGGTAAGGATAATTTGCGCCATCTCAACCGCGGCGAGCGCGACCACTATACCCACCACCAGATAAAAAAACGCAAAATCTTTCGGTGGTTATGCGCGGAAATGGTTTTGAATCGGATACTCCAGACCATCCCGATAATGACCACAATATAGACAAACAGCATCGTGGACGTGACATATTTACCGGCATTCAGCGACTGGCCGAACAGGAAGTTAAATGCCGTAAGCCCCGCGCCGATGCCTAAGGCGATCATCAATTTTTTTACGCTAATGCGTTCCACAAATAACAGCAGCAACAGCGGTAAAAAAGTGACGATGGTAATGGGAAAGCTTTCCCCCAGTTGGGCAATCTTGACATTGACCAGTAGGTAGATCAGCGGCAGCAGCAGATAGCTACAGATTCTGATAGAACGAGACATACTCCTCCAGCATCTGTTGACCGCTGTACGCGACGCGGCTACGCATACGAAAGGCGTCCAGCGTTGCGCCGAATACCGCCTGAGCAATCTCTGGCTTACGCCGCTGCGCCAGGCGCAGTACATCTGTAGCGGCAAAAGTCTGGCCGCCGGATTTCGCCAGCACCTCCTGCGCCGCCTCGCTGTGGGTGGCGATTACCGGTACGCCGATCGAGAGCGCTTCACACAAGATCAGCGGATAGTTATCGACCCGCGAGCTAAAGACCAGCGCGTCCATCTCATTGAGCGCGCTCATTAATTTGCGCTTATCGGTTTCAAAACCGTGATTAACGACGTTTTGGCCGGTAAAAGGCGAAAATTTACCGAAGGTATGCAGTTCAATTTTTTCGCCCAGCGCCATCATGTCGTGTACCAGACGCTGGTCAGTTTTGCCGTCGTAACGCAAGTCATGCGCCACAATGGCGATCCGCGGTTTGCCCGGATTCAGCGGCACAGGTGATAGTTGCGCGAGAATCGCCTCGGTCGCCAGATCGATACCGTTGTTAATCACCCGGCAGAGTCCCGCGCCATAAACGCTGTTAAAGGCCTCGGCCACATGCTGGCTCGGCGAAATAAACTGGCAGCCCAGCCGCAGCATGTCACGAAAGCGCTGACGTTTGCCGTCAATAAGCTGGTGCGCCCGATCCACCCTGACTGGCGGATAATTGCTTAGGGTCGGACATTTTTGGCAGCCGCTTTTCCAGCCCTCGCAACCGTCGGTGAAGGCGCAACGCCCGGTAACGCTCCAGTGATCGTGCAGCGTCCAGACCAGCGTGACGTCCGGTTTTTGTGCTTTGACTTTTTCGCAAAACGTCACGATATCCGCCAGGTTTAGCCAGTAACTGTGGAGAACATGAAAATGCAGCACCAGCGGGCCGGATGTCTGGATAACCGTGCGGTAAAGATTGTCGAGATTGCCAAACAGATCGCGATTCAGGAAACGAAATAGCGCGATATTGGCGATTGCCGTGCCGCGCGGCGTCTGTTTTATCACCTGCGGATAACGGTGGTGACTGACGCTTTTTTTTCCGCCTTTGCCATAACCATAAACAAAATGCGACGTCAGCCCTTTTTGCAGCGCCCGCAGATGAAGATCTAACGCCACTCCCGCCGCACCGCCTTCCGCCAGCCGTACATTAAATTGCAGAATATTCATGTGCTGACCTTCACCCGTGCTTTTTCTCCCACCACCAGCGCATGATCCGGAATACTGTCAAGCACCACGCTACCCGCGCCAATCGTGACGTGATTACCGATAGTAATATCGCCAAGCAGGATGACGTTCGCCCCCAGCTCAACGCCGTGACCAATCACCGGACAAGCCAGGCTGTCCGCGCCGCGATTGCCAATGGTGACGCCGTGGCGAATGGTAAAATCGTCGCCGGCGACGACATGTTTGTTGATCACTACCGCGTAACCATGATGGATAGTGAACCGCCGACCAATGGTCGCGGCGGCCTGGATTTCATACCCGAACAGGCATTCCGTGATCACGCGATACAGCACCAGCACCGGCGCGGCCCACAGATTATTCAGCACATTCTTTTTGCGCCAGACGGAACAAAAATGAGCGATACGGTAGGCCAGCACCATGCAACAGGGGCGTAAGCTCCAGCTATTCGCGCGTAAGTCTTCCAGCATCGTTATCGCCCCCGCAGCCCGGCCGCCAGGCGTTTGCTATTACGCACGGAGAGCAACGTCAGCAACGTGCGCCAGGTCATTCGCTTATTGCGAATTTGGTACAGCGTAAAAAGCTGGTATTTTTTGCTGGCGCGATCGAATTTATCTTTGTGCTTACGATAAAAATGGAAATAGCCGGAGAACTTTTTCGGCGAAGAGGTAATCTGCATCTCGCCGTGGTTGATATGTAAAATTTGCGTCGCCTCTTCAACTTTCCACGGTTCGCCATACTCCACCACCATGCGCAGAAAAATGTCGTAATCCTGCGCCGCCTTGAGTTCGGTATCGAACAAACACGCTTTAAAACGCCAGGCCCAGGTAAAAACCTGATTGCCAATAATATTGCGCTTGTAGAACAAGCGGCGCGAATAAGGGGATTTCGGATACAGCGGCAGGCTGGCAGGCTGAGAGTAGACCTCGCCCTCGCACACATAGTCGTTGGCATACAAAAAGGCATGCGTAGTCAACTGGTGTTTATGGGCCAGAAACACGCTCAGACGGTTGGGCGTCCATTCATCGTCATCATCAATCCCGGTAATGTAGTGTCCTTGCGCCTGCATAATGGCCTGGTTGCGAACCGCGCAGGCGCCGGTATTCATGGCGTTATGAGTATAACGAACGCGCGGGTCGTTCAGCTCCTCAACAAATTGTTGTAGCTGCTGATAAGACGAGGAGCAATCATCCACGATGATCATCTCCCAGTGACGGTAGTCCTGACGTAGTACTGATTTAATCGCCCGGATAGCCAACTGCTGCCTGTTCCAGGTTGGCATATAAATTGAGATCAGCGGATTGTCTGTTGTCATGCTTATTCCCCAGATAGTTTTGCCGCATGGCGCTACGCTTGTCCGGCCTACAGTCACAGGCCGCGCCATCCGGCACGCCTTATTTTTTATTTGGAATCTGACTGGTATTCATACTCGTAATAGCCATAATCCTGGTAGCCCGTCGCCCGGCGGAAAATGGAGTTGAGAATGACGCCTTTGACCTGAATGCCATTCTGGTCAAAACGGCTCAGACTGGTTTCCACTTCTTTCAAGGTGTTGACGGCATAACGCGCCACCATCAGCGTCGTCCCAACGTGACGACCCACAATCGCGGCGTCCGTCACGGCCAGAATCGGCGGCGTGTCGATTAATACCAGGTCGTAGCGGCTGCTTGCCCAGGCGATCAGCTCGCCGAAGCGCTCGCTCATCAGCAATTCCGATGGATTAGGCGGTACCTGACCGCGCGGAATAAGATCAAAATTAGCGATCGCCGTGGGTTTCGCGCAGGAGGCTATCTCGCCTTTGCCCGCCAGAATGTCAGATAAGCCGTCCACGTTATTGGTGCCGAGCAGTTCATGGGTGTAGCCCTTGCGCATATCGCAGTCGATCAGTAATACCCGTTTATGCGTCTGGCTGATGACGGCCGCCAGGTTGGCGCAAACAAAGGTTTTACCGATAGAGGAGCTGACGCCTGTGAGCATGAGTACATTATTTTGCGCCTGCATCATGGCGAAATGGAGGCTGGTGCGCAGGCTGCGAATCGCCTCAATCGCCAGATCGGTCGGATTGCCCACCGCCAGCAGTTGGCTCTGCTTGTAACGCTTAATCCCTTTAATGGTTTTGACGCTATCGCGCGCTTTTTGCCATTCCGACAGCGGAATACTGGCATAGACGCTGATCCCGTGCTCCTCCAGCGCCTGCGGGCTTTCGATACCGCGATTAAACAGCGAGCGCAGCAGCACGCCGACAATCGATAACATTAATCCCAGAATAATGCTGCCGAGAATAATCAACGCCTTTTTCGGCTTTAGCACGCCCGGCTGGGTAATCGCCGGGTCAACGATGCGCACGTTGCCAACGGTGCTGGCTTCGGTGATTTTCAGCTCCTGCTGTTTATTAAGCAGTTGCATATAAACCTGCTGGCCGGACTCCACATCGCGGGTCAAACGCACAATCTCCTGCTGGGTTTTCGGCATCGCCGTCACCCGCCCGTTCAGTTTGGCTTTTTTATCTTCCAGCCCTTTACGTTTTTCCAGCAGGGTGCGGTAAGCCGGATGCGCTTTGGTAAAGAGCTTGGAAATTTCCGCTTCTTTAAACGTCAACTCATTCAACTGGGCGTCGATATTAACCATCGAATCGAGCACCGCCTTCGCCTCCAGCGGTAAATCCACCGAGTCTTTATCCTGGCGGAAAGCGTTTAGCTTGTTTTCCGCCACATCCAGACGGCTGCGGACTTCCGGCAGTTGTTTTGCCAGAAACGCCAGGCTCTTCCCCGCCTCTTCAGATTTCCACGCAATATCCTGTTGCAGATAGTTACGGGTAATACTGTTGAGAATGTCGCGGATCTGGTCGCGATCCTCTCCCGTGAACGTCAGGTTCAGAACGCCGGTATCTTTGCCGGTTTCCGTTACGGTGAGGTTATTTTGCAGGTTATTAATCATGCCAAGCGTTGAGAATTTACTCACCGTAAATTCCGTATCAGGACGGGCGTCAATCGCCTCTACCCGCATCGTCACGCCGTCTTTATTGAGTGGCTGGCCCACAACGCCCTGCGCGCTAAATCCGCCGTCGCTGACCAACTGATAACGTTTGTCGCCCAGCACTTTGAGGGTGAAGATCTGTCCGCTCATCGTCTCTGGTCGGGTGAATGTCGTGACTTTCACCATTTCATTGTGACGTCCCATCAGCCGCTCCCACCCGGCGCCGAACAGCGGAAAGGTGTTTTTGGTGACGGCAATATCCAGATCCAGATCGTCAACGGTCTTCCCCAGCACCAGGCGCGATCGAATGAGCTGAATTTCCGCATCGGAAGCCGGCGGCTTATTCGCTAATGCGCTGTTGATATCCTGTACCAGCGAATTACCGGCGTTTTGTTCAATCTGCACCAGCGCATCGGCGCTATAGATGGGCGTGGCGAAGAACGTATAAATTACCGCGCACAGCGCAAATATGGCCGTCGTCCCCAACACCCACCAACGCGCTTCAATCACCGTTCCGACCAGACGCCCGATATCGATTTCATCGCTACCCGTAACCGCCGCAGATTGTTTTACTTTTTCTGTCATGGTTTTCCCTGCTCTGCATTCAGTGCCTGCGCCCACTGGCGGGCAGACCTTTCCAGTAATGTGTACACCGCCTCAAACGCATCGCGGCTTTTGCGATACGGGTCTGGTATTTCACGCTCGCTGTCCCAGTGACCAAACAGCATTACCTTGCTGCGCATTTCCGGCGCAATGTCGCACAGGGCGGCGATGTGGCGTTTCTCCATCGTCAGAATCAGGTCATATTCCCGGCACAGGCGCGCGGAAATTTGCCTTGCGCAGTGATTTTCCAAAGACAGATCGTGGGCGCTCGCCACGCTCGCCGCCGCAGGATCGGCTCCTTTGCCGACCAGCGCGCCTAATCCGGCAGACGCAACCGTCAGCGAAGGATGAAAGCGCTTTAGCAAACGTTCCGCCGTCGGGGAACGGCAAACATTCCCCACACAGACCACTAAGATTTTGTTAAACATAACGATTACCAGGAATGAATGTCGCTGGCCGTATCCGTCATATAACGGACACCGCTAATGGTCGGCAGCAACTGATTGATCAGACGGTTCCAGCGAGCAACCGG
This sequence comes from Salmonella sp. K21076, assembly GCF_039650795.1. Classification (NCBI taxonomy): domain Bacteria; kingdom Pseudomonadati; phylum Pseudomonadota; class Gammaproteobacteria; order Enterobacterales; family Enterobacteriaceae; genus Salmonella; species Salmonella sp. K21076. The sequence continues at coordinate 144,084 of NZ_JBCLYA010000051.1, read as the reverse complement.
CGCGGTCGTGACGTACACCACATCGTAAGGCTGAAGTCGGAATTCCGTCGCCATCACCAATGACGTGGCGTCAGACATATCAAGCTGGTAGATATTGGCGATCTTGCCGCCGCGTCCCCCCTCGCCTTTCAACGGACGAATCACAAAAATGCCGCTGGCGTTGGAGGTGGTCAGATCGATGCCTTCCGCATTGCCTAATGCTTCGGTGAGCGTCATGCTGCTGAAATCCATTTTGAGGGTGCTCTGTTTTTTCACTTCGCCCATGACAAAGACTTTCAGATCGTCATTGCGCGGCACATACAGAATGTCGCCAGGGTAGAGCAAGCGGTTCTGACTAAGATCGCCATTTTGCATCAGCGCCTGTAGCGAAATGCGCTGTTCTTTGCCGTTGTGCGTCAACACGACGTTGCGCCAGTCCGCCATATCGGTCAGGCCGCCCGCAGCGTTAATCGCATCCAGGACGGTTAGCGGGACGTTAGTAATGGCCTGCTGACCGGATTTATTCACCTGGCCGGAGATATACGCTTTTTGCGAGCGGAAAGCGGCGATATTGACATCCACCTGCGGGTCTGCGATGTACTTCGCTAAACGCCCGGTAATATCGCTGCGAATCTCTGACAAAGTTTTACCGACGACGCTAACCTTGCCAATATAGGGATAAAACATGGTGCCGTCCGGCTGAGCCCAGTTGCCGGTATCGCTTGAGCTACGGTACTGGCCTGCTGGCGTGGTCAATTCCGGGTGATCCCAGACGGTGACATTCAGCACATCGCCAGGCCCGACGCGATACTGATAGCTGGCGATCTCCTGGTCCAGCGACATATTCGGTTGCGCGACATTGGGCCGCGGGCGTAATTGCTCAACCAGCCGTGGCGTCAGCGGATACACATTGACCATCCGGTCGAGATCAAAGTCAGCGTCTTGCTGTTTGATCACATCTTTCCCCATCGTAGACATATTGCTGCCCGGGAGTACTGTGCAACCACTTATCAAGCTGAGCGACGCCAATAATGGCATCAATTTCATTTTGGATTTCATCATTGATTATTTATCACTTTGGCAGAGTCATTATCCTGTGCAATTTAAATAGCGGCTTCGTCCGTGCACATTTACCTTGCAGTTAATGGCAGAGAAAATTAACTGGCATCATTCTGAAAAAAATCAATTCATCCGCAGGCTATTGACAGAATAATAAAGTCTTATATTCAGGCTTTCAGGCACGCTACCGCCCCTAGCTTCTTAGCTACCAATACACTGATTATTCTAAATTTTCGCATTCCCCTCCAATTTCATCCTCGTTCAGATAAAAATCTTCAGCGAAATAAAGGTTACGTATTAATAGTTTTCTCGATGTCGTGACAGGATATTTAAGCGCGCTATCTTAATCCTGCAAGAATTGTTGCAGCTAACCTAATGACAAGCAAGGTAACAAACCCGCCATTCTATATTTTTAAGATTAATATTAAATGAATTAACAGATGATTTTAGGATTTTATTGATGTTGACAATATTTATTTACTCCACTCCACCTGCGATATTTCCTAAATATATTCTTGACATTATTTAGTTTCCGACAGAAACATTACGGCTATTTTAAAGTTATTTTATAGCCCCGTAACAAAGATAAATTGCTCTGCGGCATTGCATTTTTCCGCCGTATTATCCATGATCGAATTGTGACAATTGTCATATTACAGAAGGTATTGCTCTTACTATGGAATGGATTGCCGATCCGTCAATCTGGGCCGGACTGGTAACGTTAATCGTTATCGAACTTGTTCTCGGCATTGATAACCTGGTCTTTATTGCCATCCTCGCTGAAAAACTACCGCCGGGGCAGCGCGACCGCGCGCGCATTACCGGCCTGATACTGGCGATGATCATGCGCCTGCTGCTGCTGGCGTCAATCTCGTGGCTGGTCACCTTGACTAAGCCGCTCTTTAGCGTACAGGCGTTAAGCTTTAGCGCCCGCGATCTGATTATGCTGTTCGGCGGCTTCTTCCTGCTCTTTAAAGCCACCATGGAGCTCAACGAACGGCTGGAAGGGAAAGATAGCGCCAACCCTACCCAGCGTAAGGGGGCGAAATTCTGGGCGGTGGTCGCGCAAATAGTGGTGCTGGACGCTATCTTTTCTCTCGACTCCGTGATTACCGCCGTGGGGATGGTCGATCACCTAGCGGTCATGATGGCGGCCGTGATAATCGCCATTAGCCTGATGCTGCTCGCCAGCAAGTCCCTGACCCGATTTGTGAACAACCATCCCACCATTGTCATTTTGTGCCTTAGCTTCCTGCTAATGATCGGCTTTAGCCTGGTGGCGGAAGGGTTTGGTTTCCACATTCCGAAAGGGTATCTGTACGCGGCTATCGGCTTCTCGGTGATGATCGAGGCGCTCAACCAACTGGCTATTTTTAACCGCCGCCGTTTTCTTTCCGCTAACCATACGCTGCGCCAGCGCACAACGGAGGCCGTGATGCGGCTGATTAGCGGTAAAAAAGAGGATGCCGAACTGGATGCGGAAACCGCCGCGATGCTGGCAGACCATGACGACAGCCAGATTTTTAATCCGCAGGAGCGCAGGATGATTGAGCGGGTGCTGAATCTCAACCAGCGCACCGTAAGTAGCATCATGACGTCGCGTCACGATATCGAGCATATCGATCTCAACGCGCCGGAAGCGGAAATCCGCGCTCTGCTGGAAAAGAACCAGCATACGCGTCTGGTCGTGACGGGTGAAAATGAACAGGAAGATTTACTCGGCGTCGTCCACGTCATCGATCTGTTGCAACAATCGCTGCGCGGCGAACCGCTCAACCTGCGGGCGCTGATTCGCCAACCGCTGGTTTTCCCGGAAACATTGCCGCTGCTGCCTGCGCTGGAGCAGTTCCGTAACGCCAGAACCCATTTTGCCTTTGTCGTAGATGAGTTTGGCTCGGTTGAAGGCATTGTGACATTAAGCGATGTCATGGAGACTATCGCCGGTAATCTGCCGAATGAAGTCGAGGAAATTGACGCCCGCCACGATATTCAGAAGAACCCGGACAGTTCCTGGACAGCAAACGGCCATATGCCGCTGGAGGATTTGGTGCAGTACGTGCCGCTACCGCTGGATGAAAAACGGGAATACCATACGATTGCCGGATTATTGATGGAATATTTGCAACGCATACCGCAAACCGGTGAAGAGGTTCAGGTGGGCGATTATTTGCTGAAAACATTGCAGGTAGAAAGCCATCGAGTGCAGAAAGTGCAGTTAATTCCGCTGCATAACGGCGAGCCAGACCAGGAGATGTAACGTCTGTTCGCCTGCCCCGGCCTGCTTACCAGGCAGGCCGGAGGCGCGTTAGCCTCGCCATCCGGCTCTGCCCTTTGGCCAAAAACTACAGCTTATTCAGCAGCTTCTTCACATCTTTACCGTTGCGGGTATCTTTATTGCGATCCGCCCAGTCATTGAGCCGACGCTTCGCCTCATCCTGTAAATGCTTACGCAATAACTGCTCCACTTGCAGGGTATAGTTCAGCTCCTGCCACTTGCCATAGACGCGCAACGGCACCGGCGTCTCTTTCAGGAAGGTGATCAGGTTGCTATCGCCGTTCCAGCCGCCCAGCACACGCAGATTAAATTGTGTATCACAGCTCTGCTTAACCAGATCCAGCGTTCCGCTGCCGGTTAACGCCAGCATAGAAGATTGCCCGACCATGTCGTCGAGCGTCAGCGTGCCCTTATTTAGCGTCAGATCGGTCGTGAAGCGATCCAGTCGGGTCGCGTTGTCCATATTTTCCTGCGACTGCTGCGCGTCGCCGCCGCTTCGCTCTACGGCCTGCTGCACCAGTTGCTGGAAATTCATTCCTTCAAGGCGCGTATTGCTCATGTCAACATGCGCTTTTCCTTTCCAACTATGGCGAAATGCCTCTGCGTCAATATCCGCCCCGGAGAAATCGCCAACCAGCGACATCTTACCGGTCAGGCTAATCGGATAATTGAAGGCTTTCAGGATAGTCCCAATCTCAACATGGTTGAGGCGAGGGTGGAATTCGATGCGCGGACTGGCGGTGCGGGCGTCCAGCGTGCCGGGCAGCGACATCTCTCCGTCGGCCAGTTTCCCCTGCAACTCAGTAATATCCAGCAATCCGGTCTGATTAGACATCTTCGTCGAAACCTGGGTAAAGTCCATTCCCCGCCAGCGAACTGAATCCGCCTGTAAAGCAATCTCCGCCGTAAAGCTTTGCAGCCCCTGATAAGGCGGCGCACCAACACGCGACGCGATAACTGGCCTGGTCAGGGGGAGCGTATTTTGCCCCTGCGACACCGCGCCGCCTGTCTGAGCCACGGCGCTATGATGCGGCAACAGGTTGTCCAGATTAAGCTTGCTGGACCGGAGGTCAATTTGCCATTCCGGCTGCTCCGCCAGCGTTACCTGAACATGCCCGGTCAGAGAACTGTCATTCGCCGTTAAATTTAAGTGGTTAAATGAAAGACGTTTTTGCGCCTCCTGCCACTGCGCCTGCAATTGTCCCTGCCCCTCAATCCCCTGCGCCGGTAGATCCGCGCCCTGCAATTGCCAGCGCAGTTGCTCAATACCCGCGGTTAAATTATGCGGATAATCGGAAGCATCCACCGTTCCGCTGAACGATAAAGCAAGATCCCGCTGATCGCGGTTCACGCGTCCCGAAAAATCAAACGTGCCGCGATGCTCGGCATCTTGTTCCATATTCAGACGAATATCGCGCACCGTGACCTGATCATCATTTTCATGCTGGAAAACCAGCACGCTGCCGGCAACGCGCAGGCTACGAATATCAAACGACCAGCCGCGATCTTCCGCTACGTCCGGCAAGGTATTATCTTTCGGCGCGACCGGCGCATCATCACTGCGTACCGCTTCCGTTTGCGGCGTCAGTTGAATCACCCCGCCTTTCAGCATCACCTGCTTAACATGAAGCTGATGACTCAACAGCGGCCATAAAGCGACATCCAGGCGCATATTGTCAGCCCGCACCAGCGGTTCGCTGGCGCCTCGCGCCGTTAGCGTCATTCGCCCGGAAAGGATACTGAGTTGCGGCCATACGTGCCAGCGCAGCGGCCCGTCCAGTTGCAACTGATATTCACTACGCGCGGCAACCTGCTGCACCATATAGGCGCGGAAATCATTCGGATTGACCAACAATACCAACGCAGAGAATCCGGCCACCAGCACGACCAAGAGAATCATCAGCGTCGTCAGAAATCGTCTCATGCTACCCTCAATGGACCGGCAGTATTGCGCCGAATGGCTCAGTCTTTATCAATCCGGCTGGCAACAGCGCCCTGCTGATCGCGATATTTGGCATCCTGACGGCGGTTATAAGGCCGCGCCGCCGGGCCGGACAGCGGCTCAAAGCTCAGCGCGCCGATGAGCATACCCGGACGCAACGCCAGCGGCAGCTTCCCGGAGTTGTAAAACTCAAGCACAATGCAGCCCGACCAGCCGGGATCGATACGGTGCGCCGTCACATGCACCATCAGTCCCAGACGCGCCAGCGAGGAACGACCATCCAGCCAGCCCACTAAATCCGGTGGCAGGGTAACGGATTCAAAGGTGACGGCCAGCGCCAATTCGCCTGGATGCAGATAAAATGCCTCGCCGTCCGGCAAAACGATTTCATCGCTCATCACGCGATCCAACGCCGCGCTGACCTCATCTTTCGGCCCGCTCAGATCGATAAACGCCGCCGTATGGCCACGGAAGGTTCGAAATTTATTGCCAAGACGTACATCGACCGTCGCGCCGTTAATGCGCTCTACGGGAGGTCGCGGGGTGATAGACAAACGGCCTTCATCCAGCCAGGCTTCAATATCTCGGTCGCATAAACGCATGGCACTTTCTCCTTTCGCGCATCAAGCCCTTAAATCAAGCACATCAAGGGCTAACCAGGTTATCACTGAACGGTACACAATTCGCCAGATTTATTCAAAGAACTGGCTGATTTTCGCTTTCAGAATATCAATAGCGATGCGGTTTTTACCGCCGCGCGGCACGATAATATCCGCATATTGTTTGGAAGGCTCAATAAATTGCAGGAACATCGGACGCACCGTTTTCTGATATTGCGCCATCACCGAATCCATTGAGCGACCACGCTCGTTCACATCGCGTTTGATACGGCGCATCAAACAGATATCCAGCGGCGTATCGACAAAAATAGAGAAGTTCATCTCTTCACGCAAACGCGCGTCGGTCAGTAACAGAATACCTTCAAGAATAATCACTTTCTTCGGTTCTACGCGAACCGTTTCCTGCATACGGGTATGCTCAACATAACTGTATACCGGTAATTCAATCGCCGAACCGCGCTTGAGCGCCTGAAGATGCTGAAATAGCAGGCTGTGATCCATCGCATTCGGATGGTCATAGTTAGTTTTTACGCGTTCTTCCATCGACAGATGGCTTTGATCTTTGTAATAACTGTCTTCGGGAATAACGCCAATATGTTCGTCACCCACTTGTTCACGCAATTCGCGGTAAAGGGTACTGGCAATAAGACTCTTGCCGGAAGCCGATGCGCCAGCGATACCGATAATGACGCACTGATGAGACTGATCAGTCATAAATTTAGCGACCTGATTAACCTGGATGTAAAGAAGGGGGGCGCCGAAACGCCAAACGCGGCAATTATAGGGATTTCAGCAGCGCGATACCAGTCCGGCGCTATGCCACGGTGAATTTGTTGGCGGCGCATTCGACGTCGCGACGTAAAAGCGTTCAGTTTTAATGCGGACAGCGGATTTATCGACCCGTCTGGAGGAGGAATACGCCGGGAGCCACAATTTATATTCAGTCAGCGTATAAATCATTACGCGTTTATACTAGCATAATCACAGAGTAAACTGACGCGTCCGGTATTCCGCGACGTTACCGGCGATTCGGATAGAGTGGTAATGAGTAAACCATCCCAACATGTTTTCGTTACCGTCCCCCACCCGCTATTGCGTCTGGTCAGTTTAGGCCTGGTCGCGTTTGTCTTTACGCTCTTTTCGCTCGTATTATCGCGTGTCGGCACCCAACTCGCGCCGCTGTGGTTCCCCACCTCCATTATGATGGTCGCGTTTTACCGCCATGCGGGCCGTCTGTGGCCTGGGATCGCGGTCGCCTGCTCGCTCGGCAGCATCGGCGCCTCACTGACTTTATTTCCTGCCGCCTCGCTTAACTTTAGCTGGACGGCAATAAATATTATCGAGGCGGCCACTGGCGCGATACTGCTACGAAAACTGCTCCCCAGCTACAACCCCTTACAAAATTTGAATGACTGGTTTCGTCTGGCTATCGGCAGCGCCGTGATTCCGCCGCTACTCGGCGGCCTGTTATTTTGGCTGATAGCGCCGGAAGCGGTCGCCTCGAAAGCGTTTCTGATTTGGGTATTATCGGAAGCCATCGGCGCGCTGACGCTGGTGCCGTTAGGTTTACTGTTTAAACCACACTATCTGTTGCGTCATCGCGACCCGCATCTGTTGCTGGAAACGCTATTGACGCTGGTCATTACGCTGGCGCTAAGCTGGCTCGCTATGCGCTATATTCCGTGGCCGTTTACGTGCGTTATCGTCCTGTTGATGTGGAGTGCGGTGCGCCTGCCGCGAATGGAGGCGTTTTTAATTTTTTTAGCTACCGTTATCGTGGTCTCGCTCATGCTGGCCAATGACCCCACGCTGCTCGCCACGCCGAAAACCGACGTGATGGTCAATATGCCGTGGCTGCCTTTTTTAATGATCCTGCTGCCTGCCAATATGATGACGATGGTGATGTACGCGTTTCGCACGGAGCGCAAACATATCACCGAGAGCGAATCCCGCTTTCGCAACGCGATGGAGTATTCCGCCATTGGTATGGCGCTGGTCGGTACGGAGGGTCAGTGGCTACAGGTCAATAAATCTCTGAGCCATTTTCTTGGCTATAGCCAGGATGAATTACGCACGATGACATTTCAGCAATTGACCTGGCCGGAAGACCTGAATAACGACCTTGAACAGCTAAACATGCTGGTGCGCGGCGACATCAACAGCTATTCCATGGAAAAACGCTACTACACCCGCAACGGCGATGTCGTCTGGGCGCTGCTGGCCGTCTCGCTGGTTCGTCATAAAGACAATCAACCTCTCTATTTTATTGCTCAGATTGAAGATATTAACGATCTCAAGCAAAGCGAGCAGGAAAACCAGCGGTTGATGGAGCGTATTACACAGGCGAACGAGGCGCTGTTTCAGGAAAAAGAACGGTTGCACATCACGCTTGACTCTATCGGAGAAGCGGTGGTGTGTATTGATGTCGCGATGAATATCACCTTTATGAATCCGATCGCCGAGAAGATGAGCGGCTGGCGGCAAGAGGATGCTTTAGGCGCGCCATTATTAACGGTTCTGCGCATTACGTCAGGTAATAAGGGGCCGCTGCTGGAGGATATTTATCGCGCCAACAGGTCGCGATCGGACATGGAACAGGAGATAGTGCTCCATTGTCATAACGGCGGTAGCTACGATATTCATTACAGTATCACGCCGCTCAGTACGCTTGACGGCGATAAGATTGGTTCGGTTCTGGTTATCCAGGACGTTACCGAATCACGAAAAATGTTACGCCAGCTCAGCTACAGCGCAACGCATGACGCCCTCACCCAACTTGCCAACCGCGCCAGTTTTGAAAAACAGCTGCAACAGCGCCTGCAAACAATACAGGAATCGCCTCAACATCATGCGCTGGTGTTTATCGATCTGGACCGTTTTAAAGCGGTTAACGACAGCGCGGGACATGCCGCCGGCGATGCCTTATTGCGCGAGCTCGCGTCACTGATGCTCAGTATGCTTCGCTCCGGCGATCTCCTGGCCCGCCTGGGTGGCGATGAGTTTGGCCTGTTGCTACCGGATTGTAATAGTGACAGCGCGCGCTTTATCGCGACGCGGCTTATCAACGCCGTTAATGAATATCACTTTATGTGGGAAGGACGCCTGCATCGGATCGGCGCCAGCGCCGGGATCACAATGATAAATGAACATAACTGCCAGCTCACAGAGGTCGTGTCTCAGGCCGATATTGCCTGCTACGCCGCGAAAAATAGCGGTCGAGGCCGTCTGACCGTGTACGAACCGCAGCACGCATTAACCTCCTCAAAGGGAATGATGCCGCTGGAAGAACAGTGGCATATGATTAAAAATAACCTCCTGCTAATGCTTGCCAGAAACGTCGCGCCGCCGCGTACGCCGGAGGCCACCAGCTTTTGGCTGGTCTCACTCAGGCTGTGGACCAGCGAAGGGGAAGTGATGGAAGAGCGCGCGTTCCGGGCAGGGTTAGCCGACTCCGCGCTGCATCACGCGCTTGACCGACGGGTATTCCATGAGTTTTTCCGCCATGCGGCGACCGCCGTCGCCAGCAAGGGATTAAGCGTTGCGCTGCCGCTGTCCGCCGCGGGATTATACAGCGCGACCCTTATTGATGAGCTGCTGGAACAACTGGAGCATAGCCCACTGCCGCCACGGTTATTACACCTGATTATCCCGGCTGACGTTATCGTTAAGCAGGCGCAGACCGCCGCTGCGACTCTGCGAAAACTGCGGCAACGCGGCTGCCAGGTGATTCTCAGCCATGTCGGGCGCGATTTACAGCTGTTTAATTTACTGCCCCCGCATATCGTCGATTATTTACTGCTGGATAGCGACCTTATCGCCAACGTTCATGAAAGTTTAATGGATGAAATGCTGACCTCGATCATCCAGGGACACGCCCAGCATCTGGACATCAAAACGCTCGCCGGGCCGGTACAAAACCCACAGGTGCTGGATACGCTCTCCCGTATTGGCGTGGATCTGATTTATGGCGACACTATCGCCGAAGCGCAACCGCTGGATTTGTTACTGAATACCAGCTATTTCGCTATCCATTGACGGTTGCCAGCCGTGGGTATACCAGATATGCAGTAGCGCGTAGGAACGCCACGGTTTCCAGCGCTCCGCGTAGCGACGGATCTGCGCGGCCGTCATCCCGGCGAAGCGCTGCTTAATTAAGTAATCATCGGGCAAAAAGATATCTTTTGCCTGCCAACCGCGCAGGGCGAAATAGTTCGCCGTCCAGCGGCCAATTCCCGGAAATGTTTGTAAATTTTTAACGCTCTGCTCAATATCCGGCGGCGCGGAGAGCGCCAGTTTTCCCGCCAGCGTCGCCTGCGCCAGATGAATCAGCGCTTCGGCGCGCCGCAGCGGCATCCCCAGAGCTTTAAGCGCCAGCGGATCGGCCAACGCCAGCGTTTCCGGACCGGGAAAACAGACATAATCGGGCGCATCCGGCAACGCCTCGCCATAGCGGCGCGCCACTTTCGCCGTCAACCTTGCCGCCATCGCGACACTCACCAGTTGCCCCAGTATCGCCCGCACGCCCTGTTCAAACGTATCAACCGATCCCGGTAAACGCAGCCCCGGTCTGTCCTCGCCCAGTGGCCCCAGCACGGCGGCAACCTGCTCGGGCTGGCAGTCAAGATCAAACAGACGCGAAACTTTCGCCAGACACGCCGGCGCGACGGGAAGTAATCCGGCGCTCACGCTAACCTGCACAGTGTGGGTGGGCAGATGGGGCCTCACGCTGACCAGTCCGCGATGCTCGCCCACCACCAGGCTGCGCGCATAAAAGCCCTCGCCTACTGTTTCCACGCCGTCCACCGCACGCGCGGCAAGAAAGCCCAACATCCACGACCAGTCGTAAGGCGGCTGCCAGCTCAGGGTAAACATACTTTTCTCCTTTATTTGACCTTTCAGCATAAACGCTAATCGCACGTAACGCCTTGCTTTCATATTCCAGTTGTCGCCGCGACGACATTTCGCTAAAGTCACGCCCCTTCTTCACTGGCATGGGGATTTTAAGGTGTTTATAGGATTTGATTACGGTACGGCAAACTGCTCGGTCGCCATTATGCGCGACGGGCATCCACAGTTGCTGACAATGGAGAATAACAGCGCATTACTGCCGTCTATGCTGTGTGCGCCGACGCGCGAAGCGGTGAGCGAGTGGCTGTATCGCCATCATGATGTGCCGGCAACGGACGAAGAAACCCAGGCGCTGCTACGCCGCGCTATACGCTACAACCGCGAGGAAGATATTGAGGTTGGCGCGCAAAGCGTACAGTTTGGTCTGGCGTCGCTGGCGCACTATATTGACGATCCCCAGGAAGTCTGGTTCGTCAAATCGCCGAAATCCTTTTTAGGCGCCAGCGGCCTGAAACCGCAGCAGGTCGCGCTGTTTGAAGATTTGGTCTGCGCCATGATGGTACATATTCTTCATACGGCGCACAGCCAATTGCCGGAGGCCATTACTCAGGCGGTGATCGGTCGCCCGATCAACTTTCAGGGACTCGGCGGCGATGACGCGAACCGCCAGGCGCAGGGTATTCTGGAGCGGGCAGCAAAACGCGCCGGTTTTCAGGAGGTGGTATTCCAGTATGAACCGGTCGCAGCGGGCCTGGACTACGAGGCTACGCTGCGGGAAGAGAAGCGTGTGCTGGTCGTGGATATTGGCGGCGGTACCACCGACTGTTCCATGCTGCTGATGGGGCCGCAGTGGCGTCAGCGCGCCGATCGTGAAAACAGCCTGTTGGGGCACAGCGGTTGCCGCGTGGGCGGAAACGATCTGGATATCGCGCTGGCCTTTAAAAATCTGATGCCTTTGCTGGGCATGGGCGGCGAAACCGAAAAAGGTATCGCCCTGCCGGTGCTGCCGTGGTGGAACGCCGTCGCGATTAACGACGTCCCGGCGCAAAGCGATTTTTACAGTAGCGCGAATGGTCGTCTGTTGAACGATTTGGTTCGCAACGCGCGTGAAGCAGACAAGGTCGCGTTGCTGCTCAAGGTCTGGCGTCAGCGGCTTAGCTACCGCCTGGTACGCTGCGCGGAAGAGAGCAAAATCGCCCTTTCCGGCCAGGCGGATGTTACGGCGAGGCTGCCATTTATCAGCGACGACCTGGCGGTCGCTATCAGCCAGCAAGGACTGGAAGCGGCGCTGGATCAACCGCTGGCGCGTATTCTGGAACAGGTGCAACTGGCGCTGGACAGCGCGCAGGAAAAACCGGATGTCATCTATCTGACCGGCGGCAGCGCCCGTTCGCCATTGATTAAAAAAGCGCTTTCCGAACAGCTACCGGGCATACCCGTCGCTGGCGGCGATGATTTCGGCTCCGTCACCGCAGGACTGGCGCGCTGGGCGGAGGTCGTTTTCCGCTAAGCGCCTCGCAAGCCCAGCGCTGATGGATTGACATTATTCTTGATGTGGCTTAACGTCAGGAGTGAGGGTAAGGGAGGATTCCTCCTCCCCCTGGTGTCTTAGTAAGCTGGTAGGCTAATCACTAAGAGTATCACCATTATGATGACTACCTTCATCATAACCCTTTCCTTATTTTGGCCCCTTCCTCGGGAGGGGCTTTCCCGTTTCAGCATCCTGCTGAAATCGGTGGCTTATCTTCATTGCCGTGCCGGCACTTTACCGCACTCCGGCGCGTTAACGATTTTCACCGATGAGAGTTGCGTAGCGCCTCGCAAAGCGGGTCGCCATTCAGAATAATCCCGACCGTGTTCCATAATTCCTCCATTTTTCTCCCTTCCCTGCTGACTACAATAGAGGAAGCAACATTCCGCAAAACGTTTCAGGATGAGAAACTTATACCGATGAAAGGCAGTAATACTTTCCGCTGGGCAATAGCGATTGGGGTTGTAGTGGCCGCCGCCGCATTCTGGTTCTGGCATAGCCGTAGCGAAAGCCCGACCGCCGCGCCGGGCGTCGCCGCGCAAGCGCAGCATACCGCCGCCGCAGGTCGCCGCGGTATGCGCGACGGCCCTCTGGCGCCGGTACAGGCCGCGACCGCGACCACACAGGCTGTACCGCGCTATCTGAGCGGGCTGGGTACCGTGACCGCAGCGAATACCGTTACGGTGCGTAGCCGCGTGGATGGTCAACTCATCGCCCTGCACTTTCAGGAAGGTCAGCAGGTTAACGCAGGCGATCTGCTGGCGCAAATCGATCCCAGCCAGTTTAAGGTCGCCCTGGCGCAGGCTCAGGGACAGTTAGCGAAAGATAACGCTACGTTGGCGAATGCGCGTCGTGATCTGGCGCGCTATCAGCAACTGGCCAAAACCAATCTGGTTTCCCGTCAGGAACTGGATGCGCAACAGGCGCTGGTCAACGAAACCCAGGGAACCATTAAAGCGGATGAAGCCAATGTCGCCAGCGCGCAGCTACAGCTCGACTGGAGTCGTATCACAGCCCCGGTCTCGGGACGCGTGGGTCTGAAACAGGTGGATGTCGGCAACCAGATTTCCAGCAGCGATACCGCAGGTATTGTCGTCATTACGCAAACGCACCCGATTGATCTCATTTTTACTCTGCCGGAAAGCGATATCGCGACCGTGGTTCAGGCACAGAAAGCGGGGAAAACGCTGGTCGTAGAAGCCTGGGATCGAACTAACTCGCACAAATTGAGCGAAGGCGTGTTGCTCAGTCTGGACAACCAGATTGATCCCACGACGGGAACGATCAAAATTAAAGCGCGCTTTACCAATCAGGACGATACGCTGTTCCCCAATCAATTTGTGAACGCCCGGATGCTGGTCGATACCGAACAAAATGCCGTTGTGGTGCCTGCCGCGGCGGTGCAAATGGGCAATGAGGGCCACTTTGTGTGGGTGCTGAACGACGAAAATAACGTCAGCAAGAAGCGGGTAAAAATCGGTATTCAGGATAACCGAAACGTGGTGATCAGCGCAGGATTGTCGGCAGGCGATCGCGTCGTTACCGATGGTATTGATCGGCTGACGGAAGGCGCAAAAGTCGAGGTCGTTGAGCCGCAAACCACCATGGCGGATGAAAAATCCCCTTCCCGCCATGAAGGTCAAAAAGGAGCGCGCGCCTGATGCAGGTATTACCTCCGGGCAGCACGGGCGGCCCTTCGCGTCTGTTTATTCTGCGCCCCGTGGCCACCACTCTGCTGATGGCGGCGATTTTACTCGCCGGGATTATCGGCTATCGCTTCCTGCCCGTCGCCGCTTTGCCGGAGGTCGACTACCCCACTATTCAGGTGGTTACGCTCTACCCTGGCGCCAGCCCGGATGTCATGACCTCCTCCGTCACCGCGCCGCTTGAGCGCCAGTTCGGCCAGATGTCAGGACTTAAGCAGATGTCGTCGCAAAGCTCCGGCGGCGCATCGGTGGTGACGCTACAGTTTCAGTTGACGCTGCCGCTGGACGTTGCCGAGCAGGAAGTACAGGCGGCGATTAACGCAGCCACCAATTTATTGCCTTCCGACCTGCCGAATCCGCCGATTTATAGCAAAGTCAATCCGGCGGACCCGCCGATTATGACGCTTGCCGTCACCTCAAACGCGATGCCGATGACCCAGGTAGAGGACATGGTAGAAACCCGCGTGGCGCAGAAGATCTCACAGGTCTCCGGCGTCGGGCTGGTGACGCTTGCCGGCGGGCAGCGCCCTGCGGTACGCGTAAAACTGAATGCTCAGGCTATCGCCGCGCTCGGTCTGACCAGCGAAACAGTCCGTACCGCAATTACCGGCGCCAACGTCAACTCGGCGAAAGGCAGTCTGGATGGCCCCGAACGGGCGGTGACGCTTTCTGCTAACGATCAGATGCAGTCTGCCGACGAATACCGCAAGCTTATCATCGCGTATCAAAACGGCGCGCCGGTACGGCTGGGCGATGTCGCCACCGTCGAACAGGGGGCGGAAAATAGCTGGCTCGGCGCATGGGCGAATCAAGCTCCGGCTATCGTGATGAACGTTCAACGCCAGCCCGGCGCCAATATCATTGCGACAGCGGACAGCATTCGCCAGATGCTGCCCCAGCTTACCGAAAGCCTGCCGAAATCGGTGAAGGTCACGGTCCTGTCCGATCGCACCACCAATATTCGCGCTTCCGTGCGCGATACCCAGTTTGAACTGATGCTGGCGATCGCGCTGGTCGTCATGATTATCTATCTGTTTTTACGTAATATTCCCGCCACAATTATTCCCGGCGTCGCCGTACCGCTGTCGCTTATCGGCACCTTTGCAGTGATGGTGTTTTTGGATTTTTCCATTAATAACCTGACGCTGATGGCGCTCACTATCGCCACGGGTTTCGTGGTGGACGATGCGATTGTGGTGATCGAGAACATCTCGCGCTACATCGAAAAAGGAGAAAAACCGCTGGCGGCGGCGCTCAAAGGCGCGGGCGAAATCGGCTTTACCATTATTTCCCTCACCTTTTCCCTGATTGCGGTACTGATCCCGTTGCTCTTTATGGGCGATATTGTTGGTCGACTGTTCCGCGAATTTGCGGTGACGTTGGCGGTAGCGATTTTAATCTCCGCCGTCGTCTCTTTGACGCTTACGCCCATGATGTGCGCGCGTATGCTCAGCCGGCAGTCTCTGCGTAAACAAAACCGCTTTTCCCGCGCCTGCGAGCGGATGTTTGACCGCGTGATCGCCAGCTACGGACGCGGATTAGCGAAAGTGCTCAACCATCCATGGCTTACATTGAGCGTGGCATTCGCCACGCTCCTGCTCAGCGTTATGCTGTGGATAACCATCCCGAAAGGGTTCTTTCCGGTACAGGATAACGGCATTATCCAGGGGACGCTGCAGGCGCCACAATCATCATCGTATGCCAGTATGGCGCAACGTCAGCGCCAGGTGGCGGAGCGGATATTACAGGACCCGGCGGTGCAAAGCCTGACGACTTTTGTTGGCGTAGACGGCGCTAATCCCACGCTGAATAGCGCGCGCCTGCAAATTAACCTCAAGCCGCTGGATGCGCGTGATGACCGCGTGCAGCAGGTGATCTCCCGGCTGCAAACCGCCGTGGCGACGATTCCCGGCGTGGCGCTGTATCTCCAGCCGACGCAGGATTTAACCATCGACACGCAGGTCAGCCGCACGCAGTATCAGTTTACCCTGCAGGCCACGACGCTCGATGCGCTCAGCCACTGGGTGCCAAAACTGCAGAACGCGCTACAGTCGTTACCACAGCTCTCTGAGGTAAGCAGCGACTGGCAAGATCGGGGATTAGCGGCCTGGGTGAATGTCGACCGCGACAGCGCCAGCCGTCTGGGTATCAGCATGGCGGATGTGGATAACGCGCTCTACAACGCGTTCGGACAACGCCTGATTTCAACGATTTATACCCAGGCGAACCAGTACCGCGTCGTGCTGGAACATAATACCGCCAGCACGCCGGGTCTGGCGGCGCTGGAGACGATTCGCCTGACGAGCCGCGACGGCGGCACCGTACCGCTCAGCGCGATTGCCCGCATTGAGCAGCGCTTCGCCCCGCTCTCCATCAATCATTTAGATCAGTTCCCGGTTACGACATTTTCGTTTAACGTGCCGGAGGGCTATTCGCTCGGCGATGCGGTGCAGGCGATTCTCGATACGGAAAAAACGCTCGCCCTGCCAGCGGATATTACAACGCAGTTTCAGGGCAGTACGCTCGCCTTCCAGGCGGCGCTGGGCAGCACCGTCTGGCTTATTGTCGCCGCCGTGGTGGCGATGTATATCGTGCTTGGCGTGCTGTATGAGAGTTTTATCCATCCGATTACGATTCTCTCAACGCTGCCTACGGCGGGCGTCGGCGCGCTGCTGGCGCTGATCATCGCTGGTAGCGAGCTCGATATTATCGCCATTATCGGCATTATTTTACTGATCGGTATCGTGAAGAAAAACG
Source organism: Salmonella sp. K21076 (assembly GCF_039650795.1). Taxonomy (NCBI): domain Bacteria; kingdom Pseudomonadati; phylum Pseudomonadota; class Gammaproteobacteria; order Enterobacterales; family Enterobacteriaceae; genus Salmonella; species Salmonella sp. K21076. Next base: position 127,367 of record NZ_JBCLYA010000051.1, on the reverse strand, counting down.
CCATCATGATGATTGACTTCGCCCTCGCCGCCGAACGCGAACAGGGGATGAGTCCGCGCGACGCTATCTTCCAGGCCTGTCTGCTGCGTTTTCGACCGATTCTGATGACCACGCTGGCGGCGTTGCTCGGGGCATTGCCATTAATGTTGAGTACCGGCGTTGGCGCGGAATTACGTCGCCCGTTGGGGATCGCGATGGTGGGCGGCTTACTGGTCAGCCAGGTATTAACTCTGTTTACCACTCCGGTGATTTATCTCCTGTTTGACCGCCTGTCGCTGTACGTGAAAAGTCGCTTTCCGCGCCATAAAGAGGAGGCGTAGATGCGCTTTTTCGCCCTTTTCATCTACCGCCCGGTCGCCACCATTTTGATTGCCGCCGCCATTACGCTGTGCGGCATTCTGGGCTTTCGTCTGCTGCCGGTCGCCCCGCTGCCGCAGGTCGATTTCCCAGTGATTATGGTTAGCGCCTCGCTGCCGGGCGCCTCGCCGGAAACCATGGCTTCGTCGGTGGCGACGCCGTTGGAACGTTCTTTGGGACGCATTGCAGGCGTCAATGAAATGACTTCCAGCAGCTCGCTCGGCAGTACGCGCATTATTCTCGAATTTAATTTCGATCGCGATATTAACGGCGCGGCGCGCGACGTGCAGGCCGCCATTAACGCCGCGCAAAGCTTGTTGCCAGGCGGAATGCCCAGCCGCCCGACTTATCGCAAGGCCAACCCGTCCGACGCGCCGATTATGATTTTAACGCTCACCTCAGAGAGCTGGTCACAGGGCAAACTGTATGATTTCGCCTCTACCCAACTGGCGCAAACCATCGCGCAAATTGACGGCGTTGGCGACGTTGACGTCGGCGGCAGCTCCCTGCCCGCAGTACGTGTAGGCTTAAACCCGCAGGCGCTCTTTAACCAGGGCGTCTCGCTGGATGAGGTCCGCGAAGCGATCGACAGCGCCAACGTACGCCGACCGCAAGGCGCAATTGAAGATAGCGTCCACCGCTGGCAAATCCAGACCAACGACGAACTGAAAACCGCCGCCGAATATCAGCCGCTGATTATTCACTATAACAACGGCGCGGCGGTACGCCTGGGTGACGTCGCCAGCGTCACCGACTCGGTGCAGGATGTCCGTAACGCCGGGATGACGAACGCTAAACCCGCTATTTTGTTGATGATCCGCAAGCTGCCGGAGGCCAACATTATTCAGACGGTCGACGGCATCCGGGCAAAACTGCCGGAACTGCGGGCAATGATCCCCGCCGCTATCGATTTACAAATCGCCCAGGATCGTTCGCCGACGATTCGCGCATCGCTGCAAGAGGTAGAAGAGACGCTGGCTATCTCTGTCGCGCTGGTGATCCTGGTGGTGTTTTTATTCCTGCGTTCCGGGCGCGCCACGCTAATCCCCGCCGTCGCCGTTCCCGTTTCGCTCATCGGCACCTTCGCCGCCATGTATCTGTGCGGCTTCAGCCTCAACAATCTGTCGCTGATGGCGCTGACTATCGCGACCGGATTTGTCGTTGATGATGCCATTGTGGTGCTGGAAAATATCGCCCGCCATCTGGAGGCGAGAATGAAACCTTTGCAGGCGGCATTACAGGGTACGCGGGAAGTCGGGTTTACGGTCATCTCCATGAGTCTGTCGCTGGTGGCGGTATTTCTGCCGCTGCTGTTAATGGGCGGCCTGCCAGGACGATTATTACGGGAATTCGCCGTTACCCTCTCGGTGGCGATTGGCATTTCGCTGGTGGTCTCGCTCACACTGACGCCGATGATGTGCGGCTGGATGCTTAAATCAAGCAAACCGCGCACCCAACCGCGTAAACGGGGCGTTGGCCGTTTGCTGGTCGCCTTGCAACAGGGTTACGGCACGTCGTTAAAATGGGTGCTTAACCATACGCGTCTTGTCGGTGTGGTTTTTCTTGGCACCGTTGCGCTGAACATCTGGCTTTATATCGCCATCCCTAAAACATTCTTTCCGGAGCAGGACACCGGCGTGTTGATGGGCGGTATTCAGGCTGACCAGAGCATCTCTTTCCAAGCCATGCGCGGCAAGCTGCAGGATTTTATGAAAATTATTCGCGACGATCCGGCGGTGAATAATGTCACTGGTTTTACCGGCGGATCGAGGGTGAATAGCGGCATGATGTTTATTACGCTGAAGCCGCGCGGCGAACGCAAAGAGACGGCGCAGCAAGTCATTGACCGACTGCGGGTCAAACTGGCAAAAGAACCCGGCGCCAAGCTGTTTCTGATGGCGGTACAGGATATTCGCGTCGGCGGGCGGCAGGCTAACGCCAGTTACCAATATACGTTGCTGTCTGACTCCCTGCCGGCGCTGCGCGAGTGGGAGCCGAAAATACGCAAAGCGCTCTCGGCCCTGCCGCAACTGGCGGACGTAAACTCCGACCAGCAGGATAACGGCGCGGAGATGAACCTTATCTACGACCGCGACACCATGTCACGGCTGGGCATTGATGTTCAGGCCGCAAACAGCCTGTTAAATAACGCTTTCGGCCAGCGGCAAATTTCCACCATTTATCAGCCGATGAACCAGTATAAAGTGGTGATGGAAGTCGATCCGCGCTATAGCCAGGATATCAGCGCGCTGGAGAAAATGTTCGTTATCAACCGCGACGGAAAAGCGATTCCTCTCTCTTATTTCGCCCAATGGCGGCCCGCCAATGCGCCGCTGTCGGTAAACCATCAGGGACTTTCCGCAGCGTCCACGATTGCCTTTAACTTGCCGACCGGCACATCGTTATCGCAGGCGACGGAGGCCATTGATCGCACCATGACGCAGCTTGGCGTCCCCTCGACGGTACGCGGCAGTTTTTCCGGAACGGCGCAAGTCTTCCAGCAGACCATGAATTCACAGCTTATTTTGATAGTGGCGGCGATCGCTACCGTCTACATTGTGCTGGGGATACTGTACGAAAGCTACGTCCATCCGCTGACCATTCTCTCTACTCTGCCATCGGCGGGCGTTGGGGCGCTTCTGGCGCTGGAACTCTTCAATGCCCCTTTCAGCCTAATCGCCCTGATAGGGATCATGCTATTAATTGGCATTGTGAAGAAAAACGCCATTATGATGGTCGATTTTGCGCTTGAAGCGCAACGAAGCGGCGGCCTGACACCGGAACAAGCCATTTTCCAGGCCTGCTTGTTACGCTTCCGTCCAATAATGATGACCACGCTGGCGGCGCTGTTCGGCGCACTGCCATTGGTGTTATCTGGCGGAGACGGTTCGGAATTACGGCAGCCGCTGGGGATAACCATTGTCGGCGGTTTGGTCATGAGCCAGCTCCTGACGCTCTATACCACGCCGGTGGTGTACCTCTTTTTCGACCGTCTGCGGCTGCGTTTTTCGCGTAAAAATAGCAAACCGGTAGTAGAGATATGACAGAATTTCCTGACAACACCCGCTGGCAACTCTGGATTGTGGCATTCGGCTTTTTTATGCAGTCGCTGGATACCACCATCGTCAACACTGCGCTGCCTTCCATGGCGAAAAGCCTGGGGGAAAGCCCGCTGCATATGCACATGGTAGTGGTGTCATATGTTCTCACCGTCGCCGTGATGCTCCCCGCCAGCGGCTGGCTGGCAGACAAAATCGGCGTGCGTAATATTTTCTTTGCCGCCATCGTGCTGTTCACGCTGGGTTCGCTGTTTTGCGCCCTCTCCGGTACGCTTAATCAACTGGTATTAGCGCGAGTTTTACAAGGCGTAGGCGGCGCGATGATGGTGCCGGTCGGACGCCTGACGGTCATGAAAATCGTGCCGCGTGCGCAATATATGGCGGCGATGACCTTCGTCGCCCTACCGGGACAGATCGGGCCGTTACTCGGCCCCGCGCTGGGCGGGGTGCTGGTGGAATATGCTTCATGGCACTGGATCTTTCTGATCAATATCCCGGTGGGAATTGTCGGCGCTATGGCGACCTTTATGCTGATGCCAAACTACACCATAGAGACCCGGCGCTTTGATCTGCCGGGGTTCCTGCTGTTAGCTATCGGCATGGCGGTACTCACGCTGGCGCTGGACGGTAGTAAAAGCATGGGGATTTCGCCCTGGACATTAGCCGGACTTGCTGCGGGTGGCGCGGCAGCCATTCTGCTCTATCTCTTCCATGCCAAAAAAAACTCAGGTGCGTTATTCAGCCTGCGATTGTTCCGCACGCCCACGTTTTCACTGGGGTTGCTGGGCAGTTTTGCCGGGCGTATCGGCAGCGGTATGCTGCCGTTTATGACGCCGGTCTTTTTACAAATTGGTCTTGGTTTTTCACCGTTTCATGCCGGTTTGATGATGATCCCCATGGTGCTGGGCAGCATGGGAATGAAGCGGATTGTGGTGCAGATAGTTAACCGTTTTGGCTATCGTCGGGTTCTGGTAGCGACCACGCTCGGACTGGCATTGGTTAGCCTGTTGTTTATGTCGGTCGCGCTGCTCGGCTGGTATTATCTCCTGCCGCTGGTACTGCTTTTGCAGGGAATGGTGAACTCGGCGCGCTTTTCTTCCATGAATACCTTAACGCTAAAAGACCTTCCCGATACGCTGGCCAGCAGCGGCAATAGCTTATTATCGATGATTATGCAGCTCTCGATGAGTATTGGCGTCACTATTGCCGGAATGCTGCTGGGTATGTTTGGCCAACAGCATATCGGGATAGACAGTAGCGCCACACATCACGTCTTTATGTACACCTGGTTATGTATGGCGGTTATTATCGCGCTACCGGCGATAATTTTTGCCCGCGTGCCGAACGATACACAGCAAAACATGGTCATTTCACGGCGTAAAAGGAGCCTGTAATGAAAGTCTGGCGGCCCGGAATCACCGGCAAGCTGTTTCTGGCGATTTTCGCCACCTGCATCGTGCTGCTGATCAGTATGCATTGGGCCGTGCGCGTCAGTTTTGAACGCGGATTTATTGACTATATCAAACACGGCAACGAGCAGCGGCTACAAATGCTGGGCGATGCGCTGGGCGACCAGTACCAGCAACACGGCAACTGGCGTTTTTTACGTAACAATGATCGCTTCGTTTTCCAGATTCTGCGTTCATTTGAGCATGACAACGACCGGGATAAACCCGGCCCCGGTATGCCGCCGCACGGTTGGCGCACCCAGTTCTGGGTCGTCGATCAAAATGGCCGGGTGCTGGTCGGCCCACGCGGTCCGGTGCCGCATGACGGTACTCGCCGCCCCATTCTGGTTAATGGCGTCGAAGTAGGCGCGATTATCGCCTCTCCTGTCGAGCGGCTGACGCGCAATACGGATATTAATTTTGATATGCAGCAGCGGCGTGCCAGTTGGATGATCGTGGCGTTATCAACCTTGCTGGCCGCGCTGGCGACGTTTTTGCTGGCGCGTGGCCTGCTCGCCCCGGTCAAACGGTTGGTCGAGGGTACGCACAGGCTGGCGGCGGGGGATTTTACCACGCGCGTGACCCCAACCAGCGCCGATGAGCTGGGAAAACTGGCGCAAGACTTTAACCAGCTTGCCAGCACGCTGGAAAAAAATCAGCAGATGCGCCGCGACTTTATGGCGGATATTTCCCACGAACTGCGCACGCCGCTGGCGGTATTGCGCGGCGAACTGGAAGCCATTCAGGATGGCGTTCGCCAGTTCACGCCAGAATCGGTTACCTCGCTACAGGCGGAAGTCGGTACGCTTACCAAACTGGTTGACGACCTGCATCAGCTGTCGTTGTCTGACGAGGGCGCGCTGGCTTACCAAAAAACGACCGTCGATCTTGTTCCCCAGTTGGAAGTCGCTGGCGGCGCGTTTAGAGAACGCTTTACCAGCCGGGGGCTAACGCTACATTACGCGTTGCCGGATAGTATGACCGTCTTCGGCGACCCGGATCGCCTGATGCAACTGTTTAATAATCTACTGGAAAACAGTCTGCGCTACACCGACAGCGGCGGCGGCCTGCATATTTCCGCCGAACAACGCGACAAATCATTATTCCTGACCTTTGCCGATTCTGCACCGGGCGTCAGCGATGAGCAGTTACAAAAGCTTTTTGACCGTTTTTACCGCACGGAAGTGTCCCGTAACCGCGCCAGCGGCGGTTCTGGACTGGGGCTGGCGATATGCGTCAATATTGTACACGCGCATAACGGTCATCTTCACGCCGCTCATTCGCCTTTTGGCGGGGTTAGCATTACAGTAGAGTTACCGCTGGATCGCGATTTACAGAGAGAAGTATGACTGAATTACCCATTGATGAAAACACGCCGCGCATTTTGATTGTTGAAGATGAACCCAAGCTGGGACAGCTGCTTATTGACTACTTACGCGCGGCGAGTTACGCCCCCACGCTCATCAATCATGGCGACAAGGTACTGCCGTATGTGCGTCAAACGCCGCCGGATCTGATCCTGCTGGATCTGATGCTGCCGGGTATCGATGGTCTGACGCTATGCCGGGAGATTCGCCGTTTTTCCGACATCCCCATTGTGATGGTCACGGCCAAAATTGAAGAGATCGACCGGCTGCTTGGGCTGGAAATCGGCGCCGATGATTATATCTGTAAGCCTTACAGCCCACGCGAAGTCGTGGCCCGCGTGAAAACCATTTTGCGCCGCTGTAAACCGCAGCGCGAACTCCAGCAGCAGGATGCCGAAAGCCCGTTAATGATTGATGAAAGCCGCTTTCAGGCCTCCTGGTGTGGTAAAGCGCTGGATTTAACCCCCGCTGAATTCCGTCTGCTAAAAACCTTATCGCTTGAACCGGGTAAAGTTTTTTCCCGCGAGCAGTTGTTAAACCACCTCTACGACGACTACCGTGTGGTGACCGATCGTACTATCGACAGCCACATTAAAAACCTGCGCCGTAAACTGGAATCGCTGGATGCCGAACAGTCATTTATACGCGCGGTCTACGGGGTGGGATATCGCTGGGAAGCGGATGCGTGTCGCCTGGTATAATGATTATTGGCATAACAATAACAAGGTCGTAAGACGATATTTTCCGCCAACGCTATTCTGGCGGAATTAACACACTGCCCTCTTTCATTTGGCCGAGCGGTATCCCGAAAACCACGACGAACGCGATCGGGGACAATAAATTATTTGGCCGCTCTTTTTAGTTTACCGATATACTGTGAGTAGTTTTTTAAACTTATTGCGCATTAATTCATTAAGTGAATCTAAAAATACATAAACATAATGCCAGCTTAATTACACATGGATTTTTATGACAGAAACGTCATCTCACCGCTATAAACCACGCAATATAATAAATGCGCCAAATGTAAAATCATCTATTTTTTCCCGGAGCCAACAACGCGGCGATAGCGAAAATATCCAGCGCTGGTTAAGCAATCATTTTTATCGTTGGATCATTGGTGACTTTCCTCACGTTTACCCTGTGCGCTCCGTCGCTGATTATGCCGTTTATTTTAGCCCTGATGCAGAAATCCCCGCCTGGGTGGCGATGAGCGCTTTTACTACCTTAACGTTCAGCACCCGCAACTTGTGGCAATGGAAAGAGATTTAGTGGAATTTCTTTCGCGTCAGGAAGGAACGCGGCTGGAAACTAAACTACAGCGCATCAACTGCTTTACCGTGCTGGCAATGCGCGAAGCGGAGCATCAAAAAATGCAGCACCTGCGTGAACAAGGTTGGTATCCCTCCAACAGCGAGGCGCTAAAACCGGTGATGGCGGTGAATAACGGTGTGCTGGTTGAGCTTGATGCAACAAACCCCGGCCTGCGCAGTGAGATGGCGTATGAATCCTGGCATATGCAACACTGCGTCGGAGATTTTGATAATAAAGGCGCGCTTTCCGGCGGCTACGGCGATTACTACGCCCGGCAAATTGAACAACAGAAACTTCGCCTGTTCAGCCTGCGCGACGGCAATAATATTCCCCACGTCACAATAAGCCTGGTGGTTGGTAATAACGGCCTGAGCATTGATCAGATTAAAGGTAAGCAAAATCGCCATCCTATTAAGAAATATGCTAACGATGTTTTATCTCTGTTACGCCATCTGCAACCACTTCCTGAGCGCCACGCTGATTGCGAAGGGATGGGAATAGTTTATGAATCGACGCCGGAATATTCAGGTTGGAAATTTATTACTCATATTCATGACCTCAATTTTCTGCTCAATGTGCTGCATGACAATTTTCATTTAATGGAACACTTCCCCACTCCCCCGGTAGCTTTACAGTGGCTGCTGCTGCACAGCGCCCCGGAGGCGCTGCGCTACCTTCAGGTTGTTGATCCTAACGTGGCGACGGCTGCGGAAATGCTGTTTCCACGGCATGAATGGCACCCTACGCTTGCCGGGAAAAACACCAGTAGTGAACCTTTCGAAATTGAAAGCCTGACGCTACAAACCACGCGTTACCTCCCTGTCATCAAGGAGGTGCAATAATGTTCTGGATTGTTCTTATTATTGCCGCCCTATTTTTTAGCTGGCGCAACTACAAAAAAAAACAAACCGCTGATTGCGGCCCGTATCGCCGAGGAGAAAGAAAAAGATCGTCTGAAGGATCTGCGTCGCGATACCCGACGGCGGCAATGGGCGCTGGCGCTAGCTGATATCCTCGCCCGGCGCAACGGGCTACCGATCAAAGGCGTTGAGCTGGTCTTCAAACTTGACGATGACAAACACCGCTATCTGGCACAGCAGGTAAAAAAAGAGCTGGGCTTGAGCGAAAACCTCAACGGCGCGGCGTTACGCCACAAGGTCGAGGATATCTTACGCCGCTGGCCTGCGGGCATCGGCAGCTCGCCGAGCACGTTTTATCATCATCTGGCGGCCCAGGGCCAGGTCCGCGACGCGCTGGCTTTCGACTGCATGCGAACCGCCTTTCTGACCCGCTGTATCGCCGGGCTCGGCTGGTGTGACGAAAACGAGGCCTGGCTGGTGTTATTACTTAACGCCCAGCGCGCTCAGGACTGTTTTGATTCCTGGGAGGATTACGCCACCGCCTACGTTCGCGCCCGCCGGGTATGGCTCACGCTACGTGACACGCCAATAGCGCTTGCCGGACGGGATTTACAGGAAGCCACCCATTATCTGCAAGACCCTGTCAGCCGCTGGCGACAACTGCCGTGGAATGAATTCAAAATTTTCGAGCCGATTTAAAGGACTATTTATGGAACAGGATGATCGTCTGCTCAACGCTATGTTTGAGATGTGCAACCACAAAAATCCCCTCAATGACGGGCAACGAGAGTGGCATATCGCCGATATTCCCGGCCTGCTGCGCGAAGAACGCTATGACGAACTGGACGAACGCTACAACCAGGCGCTGACGGAGAGCTTTACCAGCCGCGAAGCGGAAAAGCGCTATTTCTTCGCCTGGAATCAAATGGACAACCCTTTTTACGATATGGACACGCTGGTTGAGGCTGGGCCGCAAGGATTAGCGCTGATCAAAAACTGGCAGCGCGCTCGTCCCCGCTCCACTCACGCCTGGCTTGCCGAGGCGCAATACTGGAATCACCGTGCGTGGCTTTACCGCAGCTATGGCTGGGCGAGAGAAACCACCCGAGCGATGTGGATCTGCGCCGCCGCCTGCAACGAACGGATGGTCATCGCCGCGCTCAATGCTATCGACTGTGAACCGCGCCAGTGGATGGCGGCGGCCCTGACCAGCACCAACTCAAAAGTCTTCGGCCAGCCCGACTGGCTGGTTGAGTTCCTCGAGGGCGCGGATGTTGCCGGGCAGCCATTAATGGAAGATCTGGCTGAATATCATCGCCATTCACCGCAGGAGGTGGATGCGCTGATGGCCCATTCCGGGCTGTCGTTTGCCGACGCGGTTTGCCCAAATTTGCCGCGCCCGTCCGTGCTGCCGGAGTGCAATGACGATGCCGGGCAAAAATACTGGCTCGCCGTCTGCCTGGCTATTTTCCCGACGGCATTTTACGTGCTGGATGAATATATCCCGTTTCGTATGCCGCGCTGGGGAGGGTCTCACGAGGAAATCCGCGAATTTCTGGAATCAAGCGTATGCGATCACCTTTCTGCCGCAGAACGTGAACATCTGGAGCTATTGATCTGGTGGGACGATCACCGCGATCTGCGCATCAAAGAGGTTGACTCCCCGGCAGAACAGGAACGCATTATCGCCAAAGCCGAAGAGATTAGCCTGCGAGCGCATATCCAGGAATCTCGCCACAACACGCTGAAGTGGCTGCGGGTCTGCTATAGCGATCTGGACGATAATGACGCGCTCTGGCGAACCCTTCAGCGTTCGATCGTGGAAAAAGTTAAGTTCAACAATTACTTCTTTGATGACACGATAAAGTTCGCCCTGCGCGATTTTCCTGACACCTGGTGGATGTATAATTTTCTCTGTCAGAATGCGCAGCAAACGGAATTCGCAGTGCCGAAAATCCGTCGTGGCTACTTTCAGTACGCCGGGTTATTGGGTTTCGAAAAGGATGAGGCGCAAGGCCTCGCCTGGCTCGATAGCGTCGCCGACATTCAATATAACCATAACTGGCGGGCGGCGATTAAAAATTTCGACTGGTTCGGGCTCCCGGAACATTTTGTGCCGCTGGCAGAGCTGGGCGCACAAAGAAATATACCCGCCGCGCTAAACCTGCTGGGCCTTGAACACAATAATAAAGAGAACAACGGCCTACTACCTTACGATCCTGCCATCGCGTTAGGGTATTTTCAGCGCGCGGCGGAGATTTTGCACCGGCGGTTAGCGCTGCGCGAGAGCACCCCGTACAAATTAATAGATAACGGAGGCTATACCGACTATGAAAATGACCTGCAAAATATTCATTTCAGCATCGGCATCTGCAACCAGCGTCTGAGTAAACAAGAACTTGATACCGAAAAACGTTCCGCTTATGAAAAAGAACTGCTCGATAATCTCTGGCTGGCGCATCAGTTCGGGCATAAAGAGGCCTGGGGCTTGTTCCTGCTGAATATTTTTGAAGTGAAGGATATTACGCTGGCGCATAAGCATCTGGAACTGGTGCAACAAGAGGCCAACAAAGGCACGCTACACGCTATGGTGACCCTATCGCGCCTGCACGGTAATAAACACGATCGAACGCTGTTTAATATGAAGCTAAGCGCACGCTGGGCACATTTTGCCTTCACGCTTTACCCGGATAATGAAATCGTTATGGATTGCCTGGACCACCTGCATTTCGATTCTTTCTGGAAACGCTTTCGTTTCGCCTGGTATACCGTCCGTATCCCGAATTCAGAGCTGCCGGGACAGGTCAACTCAATGGTGTAATGGAGTGATAATACAAAGAAAATCTCTATTTCTTTGCGCCCTGCTTCTACTCTTCGCCACCGCCAGGGCTGAAATTACGGAGCAGCAGATCGAGGCCGACTGCGCAAAAATTCCAGTTTTGGCCAGCCAGGGCGAACAGCTTTACAAGACCCAAAAGTATGCCAAAGCACTCGACGCTTTTGAACAGCTGGCCGCATGGAGCGAAAGCTGCGCCCTTGACGACAACGCCATCGCGACGGCCTACAACAACGTGGCGCTAACCTGGATACGCGAAGGCGAGTGGCGTAAAGCCCGCGCCTGGCTGATGCTAAGGCCGAATGATAGCAAGTCGATCTACAACCTGAAACTGATCAAAGATAAGCTATCGGTCCTGCCGCCACCGGTTTCCACGGCGGGTGAATACTGGCGCTATGCCGGGCGCGCCTCCTGGAACGTGCTTAGCGTGAAGGCATTACCCACCCCATCGCGCTATCAGGTTAATTTTCAGGGTTACTGGTTCGGTTTAATGGGGATCTACTTCGGCCCCAATATCGGCGAGTTCTACGCAGAGATAACGCTGGAAAACGATAAAGCCATCGTGGCGCTTCGGGAAGGCGATGATATTCACTGTGACATTTCGCTGGCTTTTTCTTCTGAAACCATTGATGCCAGCACTGATACGTTTGTGGACTGCGGTTTTGGCGCAAATGTCCGCGCCGACGGGCACTATCTGCGCGTTGAATAAATCTGGCGCGGAAACTGAAATTTTATGATTAACCTGAGATCAGTTGAAATTAACAATCTATTTATAATTTCCATAACGTTCCTCATTCTTTCCTGCTATCCATATTATCTTAACACCTCCATTACAATTATTAATGTCGTAAGCATGGTATATTTAACGCTCGCTTCTTTTTTCACCCTGTGATACTGCATTTCTGGATATCAATTTGAATCGACCATTTTCCATTTGATATTGTTCCTTTATATAAATCTGAGGCGCCTGATCTTTAAACTTTATAGTTACAAGATGACCATCTTTGCTGTCCTCATACCACCTGTATATAACATAACTATCAATGCTTATTGTGTAATCCTGGCGGATGACAAAATCAGAAAAACGCACGATGTCTTCATAAGCAAAAAAGCTACTAAGCAATAAAGCATCCACCAGGTTTCCTTTTGCATCATAACTATTTATTTGTACATTAAGCAATAACGTATCAGACTCTCCAATTTTATTATAAATTATCAATTTGTAAGTATTACCATCATGTTCAAAGTACCCTAATTCATAATAACGGACACCATCACCAATATACGGAGAAAGAAAACTCTCACCTTTTACCGGCACCTTAATTTCCTGTTGATTAAATAAGTTAGTTTTCTCTTTATATTCATCTGGTAATTTTAACTCCATTATATTATCATCGGAATTAATATCTTTATAATAACAAGCCAATTGTGTAAACTGCGTGGAATCAACAGGAAGAACCAATTCCTTACTCTTTTGATTATTACAATTAACACTTATTAAAATAATGCCAAACAATATGGCCGAACGCAGTAAACATAAAGAAAAAGTTAATCTATAATTATTCATAATCGGCATTAATATTGGGTTATATATTGAAAGCTATATAATAAAATATTGTCATCATGCATTGTTGTATTTTTCAATTAAAAACTCATGATATGATTGCTAAATAAGCGTCAATTATTAAGATATTGATACTGAGAAGACATGTACGGTAAAATATAAACAGCTGCATCGTGCAGTTTTTTACATAGATCTTTACTATCAATTTGGCAATGAGATGCTGAATAATCCCTTATTTTTTCAACATCTTTTACATCGAGTATCTCTCCAATATGATCAATAACATAATCGCCAAGTGCTGGTTTCCTTTTGATAAGCGCAGATAACTCATTCAATTCTCCCCATCTATCCACTAACAATCTGATAATTTTTTCTGACGTGCCTTCCCGGAGGTAGCCCACATCACATTGACTATGTCGGGAATAAAAGCCATCGACAGCTTTCCATGACGCAAGAGAGTCTAACGCCATATCCGCTTTATCAAAGTCTTGTTGTGAACAGTCTTCAGCATAAACATTAGAAAAAGAAAAAACTAAAACCATAATTATCCACTTCATCTAAAGTATATTCTCATCGATTGATTAATTCCATATCCAGTCTGCTCATTATGAAGCATCACACAGTCGTAATTAATGAAAAACATTCACCCAATCCCCATCAATTAATCACATGCTATTTAACCTTGAATGAGCGATATATTTCCTTATAATTATTAAATAAGGATGAATCGCCTCTACCAATAAAAACAAACATTATGTTTGTTGACAATACTATCACTGCCTGAAAGCACTGGTCTATATGATACCCAGCATCATCTTTGTACCTACATGAAACGATTGCACTCATGCCAATAAATTTTGGCGTAATATTTACATCAGCTAAAACAGGGACGCCATCAGTAACGGCCTCCCATTCTCCATCATCATTCTTTGTAAAAAAAGAATTTTTATTCGTTGCCGCATCTGTGCATACATAAAGATAACTGAACACATTTATATGATTTTTACTAATCAATAAACAATCATCTTTTTTATTAGCTACCCATCTGGCAGGAATATTTATCGTTGCGTTTTTAAAATGAATATTTTTATAATTTTCTTCACCATAAGTAGAACTAACCAATAATCATCCCAAAAAGAATAAAATAATTATCAATTAATCATCTCCTGAAATAAAAGACCACCACTTGTCACTTTAATTTATTCTCGCCAACAAAAACATTAGTAATACATCTTTGCGCCTCATTATGAGAATAATACAGACTAATAAGCTCTCTTTTCTTCTTATTCAGATTTAAATTTATAAAATCATCGCCACATGATGGCTTTATTTCTTTAAAGTCAGCCATTTTCTCAGAATAGAGAAAAACCCTATATATATCATAAATTCCCATACCATCATCTGTATACCAAATCACAAAATCTTCTTTACCATCAAAATTATAATCACCATATTTAACATGGATATTATTTTCCGTATCAACATCATAATATCCTCTCTTTGCCACACGATCACTACCTGTAATTTCATACTCAACTTTTTTATTATCCACCCAAGTGATTGATGCTTTTATTCCCTTTGTAACATTAAATTCAACAGAAGTAGCCAAACATATAAATGGAGAAGAAATCCCAAAAAGGATTAGAAAAAAATGCTTCATATACTTCAATTAACCCCTCCGATATCAGACAGGATTATTAACTCCTCTTCTACATGCTGCAAAAGCGACATTAAACGACTCATCATCCATGGTGTTAAAAAGCTTTCGTAACGTCTCACTAATTACTTTGGATATCGTTAAAACAAGAATATGTAGATGGATGCATTCTGTGCCAATCCCCTTTTTTATTAACTTGATATCCATAAGGCACAAACATCATACCATGCTCAGTAACTTTCCGTAATAATTCCACCTCATAAGATATTTCATTATAAGTAAAAAAGAACAAAAAATAGTCATCAGTAGGTTCCAGTGTATCTTCATTGAATTTGGTTCTAAGATACTCGTTAGAAAGTTTATTCTGCATGAAATGAAAAAATTCCTTATTATCCATCTGGCTTAATTTTGATAACTCTGGAAATTTCTTTATCGCATCCCGAATTGCAAAGTGTAATATTACAATAATCCCTGCATCATTTATATTGTTAACTGGATGATGCTTAAGATTTAAAAGATAAAAATCATCTATTTTAATATATTGTGATGTGCTGAGCCATCTACTGGCATCAAACCATTTACGTTTATTCGGATAATCGAGGGCATTTTCACTATCAGAAATAACAAGGGTTGCCATTTGTTGTTGTGATTTATGCATATACCACCCACCGCCGAAAAATATAATAATAAGCGTAATCACTAATATTACTATCTTTTTATACATCTGATATATCTTATTCATTTCGGGTGAAATAGAATAGATTTGAGACTTAATTAAACATTTTATTTAAGTTAATCATTCTCATTTCTAATGTTTCTTTCAGAAATTATTTTACGTAAAAATATATTCAATTCTTTTGAATGATAAAAATCGATACAGTCATATATAACCATGTTTACCGATGCCAAATCACCATAAGCCTGCCTGGGCTTATAAAAATCACCCGTTTTATTTTCTATAAATGAAGCTAAAACATTATCTTTATCCCGATAAAAAGCAAGCCCCATATCCAAATCGATAAATCCTCTTGTATTATCTTTTAAAGGTAGCTTAGTAAAAACAACGCCCATTTTTTCATAATTTTTTTCAATACACTCAGCAAGTGAAAAATTTTTATACTCACTAAGAAGTTCTTTAGAAATGTTCTTTTCTGAATTCGCATAACCTGACGATCCTCCCAGAAAACATAGCATGAACAATAATATAAATCTAATCGATAAATTTTATAATTTTTAGTGTCAGGCAATTTATTAAATGTTTGAGCCTCATCTCCACGGCTATCATAGATAATATAATTACCACGCCATTCCCCAACACTATTATTATTTTTAATAATAATTAACGTATGATCTTCACCAAACCAGACAGACTCTGGAATATTTCTTTCTGCAAAACAAAAGCCATTGGGTTTATAGCTTCTCTCAGCACTGGCACTCAAACCCGTTATCAAACAGCCTTTCATATAAGGAGCGCCGTAATTCAGCGCAAAAATGAGGGAGTGATGGATATATTTTGAGAGGATAATGTCCCCAGAATAGATACTACCATCAAGAAATGCGCTAACAATAACATTGTCAAAGATTAAGTATGGCGTACTACCATCAACAGTGCTCAATGAAATTAATTTAACTCTATTACCTTCCTCCAACTTACAATCTTTTATATTTTTAATATCCATAGGTAAGCAATAACAGGGAAAAAACATCAAAAAAAGCATAACTATTTTTAACATCAATCAGACCTTACAACAATTGTAAATTTATTGTCTTATTTCTATCAAACATAAATAACCTATCATCAGGCTATTAATCACAACATTCAAATGCCTGTCTCAATGCACTTCCAATTTTCTCTGGTTCGCTGGTAACAGGCAATCTAATTACATCTTTGTCATGTCCGGCCCAGCTCCACCCTTCAAGTTTAGTATGTCGAGTAGGTTGTATCTTAATAATATTATTCACGCATATAATTGAGCAATACTTCATGTTTTTAAATAATGCACGCCTGGTTCTATAATTATATTTTGCCATCAATACAGTGACCCACTCATCATACTCCACCTGTGTTTTCTCTAAAGAAAGATACTCTTCACTCTCTTCTGGGGTGTAAGTTCTGCTATTTTTTAATGCTTGTAATAATTCATGACCGATACATACATCATCCGAATCAATAGATAATAACTGACAAGGGTAATCAGGATCTGAAGAATAGCGCCCCAATCCCGAATAAGTTTCTAAACATAAAAACTTATCTGTCAGGTTAGCACCCGCGTGATACTCTTTATTTACATCAAATATAAATGTCATTTTCCTGCTCCTGTAAAAACTACAGTCACACCTTTCGTTGAACCATAGTCAATAGCTCGCTGTACTTGTTCCATTTGCTCGGGGGTAACACCAGAGAATATTCACCAATTACTCAACAATTTATATCATTTCATTTGCTATAACTTTTGTTTATTTTTTCAATTTTAAAATCTTTTTTTGAAATTATATAAATAATTTGCTCCATACCGCCACCACGGGCTTCTTCCAGATGAGATTTACAATAGAATGCGATTTTAATATTTTCATCATCATCCTGTATCATGGTATTAAATAAGCCCCAGTTTGTATGCTCTCTAAAATGTGAAAAAGCAACATTCATAGTTTTTGTTTGTACTTCATCTAAAAAAACAAGTTTTTCACTCATACATCTTAACGGAATTAGAAAAATAAATGCAAAAATAATATATTTCATTTCATTCCCTCAGTTTTTTCCAGTTCCAGGGGTAAACTTATAATATTTATTATCTGGAGTCCCCAAAAAGCCAGTATAATCAGGATTACCTATACCATCACTTGCAATCCCAGAAATATCTTGCGGTGAAAAATGTAAAGAGTCATATGCCTCATATTGAGGTAATACTGGATTCCCCTTTAGATCAGAGTAAAAGCCATGTGTATGATAATCACCAACCTTA
Organism: Salmonella sp. K21076; assembly: GCF_039650795.1. Lineage (NCBI taxonomy): Bacteria > Pseudomonadati > Pseudomonadota > Gammaproteobacteria > Enterobacterales > Enterobacteriaceae > Salmonella > Salmonella sp. K21076. Next base: position 109,942 of record NZ_JBCLYA010000051.1, on the reverse strand, counting down.
GTCGAGCCAAAAGGACAAGAGCTATTTGACGGAGAAAAACCAACCAAGCTTCACTACTTAGCTTCAGTTGCAATACATTTATTACTATAGGTTTACAGACTAACCCGCCATATTCTCTATTCTTTATAATTGATGTGCTATTACACATTTTTATGGCAAAAAGCGCATATAGTGTGATTTATTTATCTTTAAAATATGCATATCTGCAAGACAAAAATTCACAAAAAAGCACAGAACAAAAGACAATATTGTTTTCTTCATATACTCCCCTAACCTTCAGTCCTACCAATTACTGCACAAACCATCAGCAAAAGAGAATCCGTGAATTTGTACTCGATTTTACATTGTTGTCGATACTCAGTAATTATTGATATATAATTCAGCAAATTTGACAAATTCGTTTCAGAATGACCTTGCTTTTATGTGAACTTCATTCATTTTTCAAACCGTCTCATATAATGTTTTCATGCAAATTTTCTTGTCATACACATTGAAAACATATAACAAAAATATGTTCACGACATATCCATTTAATATTTTATACCATCATTAACTTCATCGTCATAATTTATGGAATATAGAATTATTTTAGTGTAATACGTTTGAGTGGCAACCACTCACCAGGCTGAGAATATGAAAACATTTTTCCTTTTATATAATACTCTTTTCCTTTATTGCTTATCTCAAATTGCGGTGATGGATATGGACATGCATTTTCCTCGTCGCCGTTATAGTATAATACCAAAACACCAGAATTGATTTTTAAAGAGTAGTCACCAATGCATGTTATCCCCGCATGCCAAGTTGTCATGGATAAAGAAGCACGATTATTTTTACTATCTATCTTTAAATTATATTGTAAAAAAACCTGACTCCTATCATTTAACTGCTCGCCAAGTTCCTCGACTCTAAAGTTACCATCCCATTGAGTTTGAGTAATCGCAAAAGAATTTGCGCTCCATAAGCAAGGAAAAATAAATAGATATTTTATAAAATCGCCCATACAACTACCCCCTGATTTAATATGTAGAAGGTATCAATTCAGTATTCAGCATTGTCACACTATACACAAAATCACTCAAGTTGCATCAAGGCGGCAAGGATTTGCTATTGCGCAATGCGTAAAAAACATCAAGAAAAATATATTTTTCATAATAAAATCTACTAATAAGTAGATTCAATGGATTCCATCTTATCAATACGTATTTATCATTTTCTGTTCAACCTCAACCTGATTTCCTCTTAGTACTGAGTATCGTCTGCGATCGTTAATTCTACCTCTGATGATACCTCGTTAAAAAATAACGCTACCGCCATACCCTGGTTTACAAACCTGCACACCCTAAGATTACTCTCTTATCTGCATTAAGAATATCATTGTGTTTTTTTTCGGAATATATAAAGATTCCCCATAGTGGATACATAACGTGACCCGAATTAGTTAAAGACGGGATCGCTGACGCTATAATAAGTCAAATGACCTTTTGTATTTTCTTTAATGCATGTTGCCGAGGTGATTTCACCTTTATTTTTTAGTGAATTAGTTTCATATTCAGGAAATGCTTTATTTAAATTCTGAATATTGAGGGGGTGCCATAACATCCTGATAGCAGAAAGATATAAATAAGCAGCCATTTACCCTGATTAAACATATATGCCTCACGCACTACAATCTTCCGTGACCAAATCCAGCAGCGTTAAACTCCACCCTTTGCCCAAGCCATGAAGCTCGCTCAGATGAAAAATCAAACCATCACCCCATTCTTTCGGCACTGCCACCACTCGCTCTGATTGCAGCTCAAGCCGCCTGGCGTTTGCTATACGGGTATCCGACGCCTGATCCCCACTATCCGCTCCATTCACCATGCTAAACGTCAGCAGCGCATTATCAGAACCGGTATAGCTGACAAAAAAACCGGCGTGATCCCATCCCTTTTCACAAACGTACTCAACCTCCGTGTGGTGATCAAATTCCTTATCCACAGGAATATGCTCTGAAAACCAACCTACCTGCCCCAACAGGTAGTTAAAGTCAGGTATCGGTTTATTAATATCAAATTTTTTCATCCATTTATAATCAAACCCAGCCCCAATTCGGTACAGCACATACATCCCGACTTTTTTATCAATCAGGGCATTAATTTTCGCGTTGTCTCGCTGCTGAAAAGCGATAATCACCTGTCTCGCCGTCTCTTCAAACGACGGAGCGGCACAAACGGGATGCGCGGCCATTCCCAGCAAACTCAGCGCGATGGCCGTGCGGCTCATTTTCATCATTGGCTCCCCATTAACATCCGGTGTTCTATTAGCGCCAATATACTCTCGCAATATTTACTCGGCCTGTCCGTAAGCGTACAATGCCCGCCCTTAAAGTGAGGACTCTCTTCCAGCCGCCTCATCAGGTGAGGCGGATCTGACCTGTCATCAGAACGAGAAAATGATGTTTAAACCAGAACTCCTTTCGCCAGCGGGAACGCTGAAAAATATGCGTTACGCTTTCGCTTACGGTGCCGATGCCGTCTATGCGGGCCAACCGCGTTACTCTTTACGCGTGCGCAATAACGAATTCAATCACGAAAATTTGCAGCTTGGCATCAACGAAGCCCACGCGCTCGGAAAAAAATTCTACGTGGTGGTGAACATCGCCCCGCATAACGCCAAGCTCAAAACCTTTATCCGTGACCTGAAACCCGTCGTCGAGATGGGCCCGGATGCGCTGATCATGTCCGATCCAGGGTTGATTATGCTGGTACGCGAGCACTTCCCGGCAATGCCGATTCACCTGTCGGTACAGGCTAACGCCGTAAACTGGGCGACGGTAAAATTCTGGCAGCAGATGGGGCTGACCCGCGTGATTCTCTCCCGCGAGCTGTCGCTGGAAGAGATTGAGGAAATTCGCCAGCAGGTGCCGGATATGGAAATAGAAATTTTCGTCCACGGCGCGCTATGCATGGCCTATTCCGGTCGCTGCCTGCTTTCCGGCTACATCAATAAACGCGATCCGAACCAGGGCACCTGCACCAATGCCTGCCGTTGGGAATATAACGTGCAGGAAGGAAAAGAAGACGTTGTCGGCAACATCGTGCATAAGCATGAACCGATTCCGGTACAGAACGTTGAGCCGACGCTCGGTATCGGCGCGCCGACGGATAAAGTGTTTATGATAGAAGAGGCCCAAAGACCGGGCGAATACATGACCGCGTTCGAAGACGAGCATGGCACCTATATCATGAACTCAAAAGATTTGCGCGCTATCGCCCACGTGGAGCGCCTGACGAAAATGGGCGTCCACTCGCTGAAAATCGAAGGCCGCACCAAATCCTTTTATTACTGCGCCCGTACCGCCCAGGTCTACCGTAAGGCCATCGACGACGCCGCCGCGGGTAAACCCTTCGACCCTACGCTGCTGGAAACGCTGGAAGGTCTGGCTCATCGCGGCTATACCGAAGGTTTCCTGCGTCGCCATACGCACGACGATTACCAGAATTACGAGTACGGGTACTCCGTTTCCGAACGCCAGCAATTTGTCGGCGAGTTCACCGGCGAGCGTAAAGGCCAACTGGCGGCCGTGGCGGTGAAGAATAAATTCTCCGTTGGCGATAGTCTGGAGCTGATGACTCCGCAGGGAAATATCAATTTCACTCTGGAACAGATGGAGAACGCCAAAGGCGACGCTATGCCGGTGGCGCCTGGCGATGGCTATACCGTCTGGATGCCCGTCCCGCAGGACGTTACGCTGGATTACGCACTATTGATGCGTAATTTCTCAGGCGAATCAACGCGTAACCCCCATGCTAAGTAGTTAATTGCGGTTATTTTTTCATGGCGGGAAGATTCTTAGAAATTGATCACATACCGCTTCGCTCAATGCGGGTATTATTCAACGCGCTGAAAAACATAACCCATAAATGCTAGCTGTACCAGGAACCACCTCCTTGGCCTGCGTAATCTCCCTTACGCAGGCTTATTTTTTGCGTATAATCAATAAAAAAGTGGTACTTCCCGCCACATCCGAAAATTGACCACACTAACCAAAGCGCAAATGGGCGCTTAGGTTTAGAGACCTCCCCTATTCATGGCCAGCCAGCAAGTCACAATCCTCCCTGCATCTGGTCAGACTCAGGACTTAGCATTCTGACGTTTACGTTTAAAATCAGTGAATTAAATCAATAACTGCTTTGTGAGTACTTACACAAAAAGTTTCCAGGTTATTAAATTAAGGTTAAAAACTGATAATTTAAGCGTGTAAAGTTATGGCACGTTTTAATGCCGCTTTTACAAGGATTAAAATAATGTTTTCCCGGATTAGAGGTTTGATTTCATGTCAAAGTAATACTCAAACCATCGCACCTACGCTCAGTCCATCTTCATCAGGCCATGTAAGTTTTGCTGGGGTTGATTATCCTCTATTACCACCAGATCACCAAACACCCTTCCCACCGTCACGTATAATCGGTATCCAGATTTATTCCTTTATCCTGTAAAATGTGATACAGATTCTCCATTGATCTAATAACCACCTCAATTTCACATTCAAGTTTCTCTACAGAACTTTCATTGAGTGAGAAATTTAGAGCCAGTAATAATGATTGTGAGTTATTATCATAACACAAATGTGGTCCATTATTCTCTGCAAACCATAAATTAGAATTGAGAAATTCAAAAGCAAGATTATTATTATCCGGAGGTCTTCCGCAAAAACCGTATATCATTATATACTCACTGTTAGTGCTTGTTAGTAAGATACGGTAACGGTTATCTATAATAAATGAGCATAATCTGTTTTCGTCAAAGGCAATTGAATCGGCATTTAATTTCAGTGAAAACTGTCTTAATAAGCGATCGGCTCTTGAATACATAACACCCCATACTCTATCTAAAGCGTTTCTATATAAGTCATAAGCCTCTGGTCTGGACGCTTAACACCCCGTGTCATCTCCGGAATTCATCTTTTCCCTATGACTTGCTGTGTTTGCTCATTTATGGCCAGGCTGGCCGGGTTCTGACGCCATTTGCGCTAAGGTATAGTCCGGCGCATATTCCCATCATACCAATTCCCCCCATGCCAAACGATGCGCCTAAAATCGTCAGAGCGGTAGTATATGCAGCACCACTACTGACACTGGCGACAGCCCCTGAGCATACCCCACTGAAAGCACCTGTAAACAATGCCGTGGTTCCCAGGCACATTAAACATCTGGGTTTATTGCCGTAAGCGTTAAACTCAACGATTTCAGCTACCGGTTTTTCGTCATCACCCCATTCAGAAGGGGGGAGCAATGGCGTTTGCGCATTCACGCCTGAAGTGACATTCATATAAACCTCTTCATGCACATGCCTGTTTATGTTTATGAGAAAAGCGATACCTCAGGCAACGGTACGACTATAAGACACTGCGCTAAGTCATCATCTAAATAGGTTTTATTTGATAACAAGAATAGTGTACTGCTAATAGTGCGTCTTGTTCCTGCCAAAGCAGTCTAAAGAACATTTCGATTTTATGCTATTAAAAAGTATGTTTGGTAATAAATATCAGGTTTTTATCTGATATTGTGGTGTTTGAAATTAATACTGATAACTGACGTATGTTCGTCTTGTTAATCCTCCGTTTCGTTATTAAAGGCGCTATATCGGAAAGCGTCTGGCTACCCCTTGTGGTTTCCTTGCACTCTCACAAGCGCTACTCAATGCGCATACCGGCATCTCTCTTGTCGCCATTTGCCTTAAACCATGCTTCGCTTACCGCTGCGTACAGCAGGAAGAAAAACGGTAAAGCAATAAGTGCGCAACGTTTCAATTTTCATCCTGTTCTGACCTCGCTTTTTCATTTCTGCTATACACTTTCTGGAGATTGTTGTTCAACCTATTAAGGCATAACGGATAGCTAACTTTCCCGCCAGCTTACTGATCCTCAATGGCAAAAGCGCTGATAACCAGCCGCTACGTGAGGCCATTACGCTACTTCGCGACGAAGGCATACAGATTCACGTTCGGGTAACCTGGGAAAAAGGCGACGCGCAGCGTTACGTTGATGAAGCCCGTAGACTGGGCGTTGAAACGGTGATTGCCGGCGGCGGAGACGGTACCATTAATGAAGTGTCTACCGCGCTCATCCAGATCCGCGACGGCGTAGCCCCCGCACTGGGCCTTTTGCCGCTCGGCACCGCCAACGATTTTGCCACCAGCGCCGGTATTCCTGAAGCGCTGGACAAAGCGCTGAAACTGGCGATTGCCGGAAACGCGATGGAAATTGATATGGCCAGGGTCAATGATAAAACCTGTTTTATCAATATGGCGACGGGCGGTTTTGGCACCCGCATTACCACCGAAACGCCGGAAAAACTTAAAGCCGCGTTGGGCGGCGTCTCCTATCTTATTCACGGTCTGATGAGAATGGATACGCTGACCCCTGACCGCTGCGAAATACGTGGCGAAAACTTTCACTGGCAGGGAGATGCGCTGGTGATCGGCATCGGCAACGGTCGTCAGGCCGGCGGCGGGCAGCAATTATGTCCCACCGCGCTGATTAACGACGGACTGTTACAGCTACGGATTTTTACCGGCGAAGAACTGCTGCCGGCGCTGTTTTCCACACTCACGCAGTCAGATGACAATCCGAATATTATTGACGGCGCCTCAGCGTGGTTTGATATTCATGCACCGCATGAAATCACGTTCAATCTGGATGGCGAACCACTCAGCGGGCAAGAATTTCATATTGAGGTGCTGCCTGGCGCATTACGCTGTCGGCTGCCGCCAGACTGCCCGTTGCTACGTTAATAACACCAGTCGCTGGCCGGATGCGCTCACATCCGGCTTTTCTTCGTTGAACTCAGGCGATGGTGACTTTGCTATCCAGATAGACATCCTGTACGGCATTAATCAACTTCACGCCATCAGCCATCGATTTCTTAAAGGCTTTACGTCCCAGAATTAGTCCCATTCCACCGGCTCGTTTGTTGATCACCGCGGTACGAACCGCGTCGCCGAGATCAGTGTCACCGCCGTCCGCGCCGCCGGAGTTGATAAGCCCGGCGCGTCCCATATAGCAGTTCGCCAACTGGTAACGAACCAAATCAATCGGGTTATCGCTGGTCAGTTTGCTGTACACGCGATCGTCGGTATAGCCGAAGTTGACCGCTTTATAACCGCCATTATTCTCGGCCATTTTCTGTTTCACAATATCCGCACCAATCGTAGCGGCCAGATGGTTGGCTTGCCCCGTCAGGTCAGCGGATACATGGTAATCGACGCCGTCTTTTTTAAAGGAAGAATTACGCAGGTAAGCCCACAATACGGTCACCATACCCAGCTCATGCGCACGCTCAAAAGCGGCGGAGATCTCTTCAATCTGGCGACGGGACTGTTCCGAACCGAAATAGATCGTCGCGCCTACCGCCACGGCGCCCATATTGAACGCCTGCTCAACGCTGGCGTACAGGGTCTGATCGTACTCTGTCGGATAGCTCAATGTTTCGTTGTGATTCAGTTTGACCAAAAACGGAATACGGTGCGCATAGCGCCGTGAAACCGAGGCCAGTACGCCGTAGGTAGAGGCCACGCAGTTACAGCCGGCCTCAATCGCCAATTCAACAATATTTTTTGGGTCAAAGTAGCGCGGGTTGGCCGCAAAAGAAGCGCCGGCGGAGTGCTCCACTCCCTGATCGACGGGCAGTATCGAAAGGTATCCTGTTCCCGCCAGGCGTCCAGTATTATAGAGCGTCTGCATATTACGCAGAACGGCTGGTGGACGATTATTGTCAATCATCACCCGGTCAACGTAATCCTTGCCGGGTAGATAAAGCTGATCGGAAGGAATGGTCATACAACGATGCTGTAAAAGGCTGTCGGCGTCTTTGCCAAGCAACTGCGCAATATCAGTCATAGCTATGCTCCCGTAAGTTCCGATAGGGTATCGGAAGGTGAATAGTCCTGCCCCGCAGATTGCGGGTCGCAATAAGCCTGGTACTGACCGACCATTTTTGCCAACTTTAGCGCATTTTTTCGGCGCTATCTGCTGACTCGATTCACGTCCGAAAAAGTGTTAGATCGGTCAAAATTAATGCTCAATGGTATTTAAAAGGTATTATTAAGTGGTATTGTCGTGGCGTACCTTACCTGTCATGAAGGATTCAAAAATGAAAACGACCTTTAAACTGTCGTTCATGATGTTCGTGGAGTGGTTTATCTGGGGCGCCTGGTTCGTCCCCCTGTGGCTATGGCTAAATAAAAGCGGGTTTTCCGCCGGTGAAATAGGCTGGTCTTATGCCTGTACCGCCATTGCGGCGATCCTGTCGCCGATTCTGGTCGGCTCCGTTACCGACCGTTTTTTCTCAGCGCAAAAAGTCCTGGCGGTACTGATGTTTGCGGGTGCCGTACTGATGTATTTCGCGGCACAGCAAACCACCTTTGCCGGATTCTTTCCGCTGCTCCTGGCCTATTCATTGACCTATATGCCGACCATCGCGCTGACAAACAGCATTGCCTTCGCTAACGTACCGGACGTTGAACGCGATTTTCCACGCATTCGCGTTATGGGAACCATTGGGTGGATTGCCTCCGGCCTCGCCTGTGGATTCTTGCCGCAAATGTTAGGCTATAACGATATTTCCCCCACCAACATTCCACTGCTCATAACCGCCGCAAGTTCAGCGTTGCTGGGCGTATTTGCGTTCTGTCTGCCAGACACGCCGCCAAAAAGCACCGGCAAGATGGATATTAAAGTGATGCTGGGGCTGGATGCGCTGGTTCTGCTGCGCGATAAAAACTTTCTCGTTTTCTTCTTCTGTTCCTTCCTGTTTGCGATGCCGCTGGCCTTCTACTACATCTTCGCTAACGGCTATCTGACAGAAGTGGGAATGAAAAACGCCACCGGCTGGATGACGCTCGGCCAGTTCTCTGAAATCTTCTTTATGCTGGCGCTACCCTTTTTCACTAAGCGCTTTGGTATTAAAAAGGTATTATTACTTGGTCTTATTACCGCCGCGATCCGCTACGGCTTTTTTGTCTATGGCGGCGCGGAGACGTACTTCACTTACGCCCTGCTGTTCCTCGGTATTTTGCTGCACGGCGTAAGTTACGATTTCTACTACGTCACCGCCTACATTTATGTCGATAAAAAAGCGCCGGTTCATATGTGTACCGCTGCGCAAGGGCTTATCACCCTCTGCTGTCAGGGATTCGGCAGCCTGCTGGGCTATCGTCTCGGCGGCGTGATGATGGAAAAAATGTTTGCTTATCCGCAACCGGTTAACGGTCTGACATTCAACTGGGCGGGCATGTGGACGTTTGGCGCAGTGATGATTGCCGTCATCGCGCTACTGTTTATGATTTTCTTTCGCGAATCGGACAAAGAGATCACTGCTATTGACGATCGCGATATTGCGTTGACACAAGGGGAAGTAAAATGAAAGCAGAACGTATTCTCGGTGCTCTTTACGGGCAAGCGTTAGGGGATGCGATGGGAATGCCCTCTGAGCTGTGGCCGAGAACGCGCGTCAAAGCGCATTTCGGCTGGATTGACCGCTTTCTGCCCGGCCCAAAAGAAAATAATGCCGCCTGCTATTTTAACCGCGCGGAGTTTACGGACGATACCGCAATGGCGCTCTGCCTGGCCGACGCGCTACTCGAATGCGAAGGCAACATTGATCCCGAGATTATTGGGCGTAACATCCTCGCCTGGGCGGAACGCTTTGATGCGTTCAATAAAAATGTACTCGGCCCGACGTCAAAAATTGCGCTGAATGCGATTCGCGACGGCAAACCCATCGCGGCGCTGGAAAATAACGGCGTGACTAACGGCGCGGCCATGCGCGTTTCGCCGTTGGGCTGCCTGTTGCCGCCAACTAACCTGACAGCCTTTATAGCAGAAGTAGCGTTAGCCTCCAGCCCGACGCATAAATCCGATCTGGCGGTGGCTGGCGCCGTGGTTGTCGCCTGGGCCGTCTCGCGAGCGGTTAACGGCGACACGTGGCAAAGTATTGCCGACTCGCTCCCCGCCATCGCCCATCAGGCGCAGACAGCGCGTATTACCACGTTTAGCGCCTCGCTATCGGCACGTCTGGAACTGGCGCTAAACATTGTCCGCCACGCCGACGGCGTCGAATCTGCCAGCGAACAGCTCTATCAGATCATCGGCGCGGGAACCAGCACCATTGAATCGGTTCCCTGCGCTATCGCCATGGTGGAGCTGGCGAATACCGATCCTAACCGCTGTGCCGTGCTGTGCGCTAACCTCGGCGGCGATACCGACACTATCGGCGCGATGGCTACCGCCATTTGCGGCGCGTTGCACGGGGTAAGCGCCATTAACCCCCAGTTAAAGCAAACGCTGGACAAGGTTAATCAGCTGGATTTTGCGCGCTATGCCGTTGCGCTGGCGAGCTATCGTCAACGGCGGGAGGCACTATGAACGGCGCACGGTTGCTGACATTATTACCGACCCTGCATACCCGGCGTCCGCTCACCGTTATCGGCGCGGCAGTGATCGATATCATTGCCGACGCCTGGACGTTGCCGCGTCGCGGAGGCGATATTGAACTGCAACAACAGAGCGTCAATGTCGGCGGCTGTGCGCTGAATATTGCCGTGGCGTTGAAACGACTGGGGATTGACGCCAGCAATGCGCTGCCGCTGGGCCAGGGCGTGTGGGCGGAGAGGATTCGCCGCCGTCTGGCAAAAGAGGGATTATCCAGCGTGATTGACGCGGTTGAAGGAGATAACGGCTGGTGTCTGGCGTTAGTCGAACCGGATGGCGAACGCACGTTTATGTCTTTTAGCGGCGTGGAAAACCAGTGGAATGCGGACTGGCTGTCGCAGCTCAGGACACCGCGGGGCAGTCTTGTCTACCTGTCCGGCTATCAACTGGCCTCGTCCTGTGGCGAGCCACTGATCCAGTGGCTGGAAACCGTCGACGATGTAACGCCTTTTATCGATTTTGGCCCGCGAATCGGTGATATTACAGACGATGCAATGGCGCGCATTATGGCCTGCCGGCCCATCGTATCCCTCAATCGCCAGGAAGCCATCATCGCCGCGGAACGCGCCGGGCTTGCGACCGATACCCGCACTTTCGGCGAAGCATGGGTAAAACGCTTTTCCGCGCCGCTGGTGGTGCGCCACGATAAAGACGGAGCGTGGTATTTTAGCGCGCAATCTTCCGGCGTTGTGCCAGCGTTTCCGGCAACCGTGGTGGATACCATCGGCGCAGGCGACAGCCATGCTGGCGGCGTGCTGGCAGGACTGGCGTCAGGCTGGTCGCTCGCGGATGCCGTACTGCTGGGAAATGCGGTGGCGAGCTGGGTGGTCGGGCATCGCGGCGGCGACTGCGCGCCCACGCGCGAGGCGCTACTCCTCGCACACAAAAACGTATAGGTCGCTACGACAATAACTGATGCTGTATTCAATAGGCCGCTGCTGCTGATCGAGCGCCACCTGCTTAATCACCAGCACCGGCACTTTACCATCCATTTGAATATGCGACTGAAACTCATCATCCGGCATCCGGGCGCTGACGCGGGATCGGGTACGCTGAGGGTAAATGTGCTGGCGACGAAAATAGTCATACAGCGAAATGCCAATCGCGTCGACATCATGAATCAGATGCGCGGGCACCCAGGACTCTTCAATCGATACCGCGTCCTCATCAACATAACGAATGCGTTTGAGTAAAAAGACGTCGCTGCCTGCGGGGATCGCCAGATGCTGCGCGACCTCATCCGGACAACTTACCACGCGTTTGTTAACCCATAGCGTATCCGGTTTTTTGCCGCGCAAGACAACCTGCTGAGAAAATCCCCGCGCCTCTTTCAGGGAATATTCAAAGATATTATTGATTTGCGTACCGTAGCCGCGGGCGCGCGTGACGACCCCCTCTTCTTCCAGCGCCTGCATCGCTTTTCGTACCGTGATGCGCGAGACGCCGGTAAGCTGGCTGAGATCGCGTTCGCCAGGCAAAATATTACCGTGCTCAAGAATACCGCTGCGCACGGCATCCTTTACCGTCTGGGCGAATTTCATGTATAGCGGCGTATTATCCGCCGCTGAAATTCGTTCATTCAGTTGCGCGATGAGCCGGGTATGCGCTTGTTCCATTTATCTTTCCTGACGACGGGTCTGTAGGCAGTATACTACCACCACGCGTGGAAATGATGTACCGGACCAATGCCCTTCCCCACTTCCAGCGTGTCCGCCTGCGCCAGCGCCGCCGAAAGCCATGCCTTCGCCTCGTTTACCGTCTCTCCCCAACAGCGATGCCGGGGCCGTAACGCCGCCAGCGCCGCCGACAGCGTACAGCCCGTCCCATGCGTATTTTTGGTGTTCACACGCGGCGCGCTAAAACGTTGCTCGCCCTCACGGGTAAAGAGCCAGTCCGGGCTTTGCGCATCCTCTAAATGCCCGCCTTTCATCAATACCGCTTCACACCCCATCGCCAGTAACGCCCGCCCCTGCGCCAGCATCTCCTGTTCCGTACGTGCATGGGGCGCATCCAGCAACGCTGCGGCTTCCGGCAAATTAGGCGTAATCAGCGATACCTGTGGCAACAGCCGGACGCGTAATGTTTCTATCGCAGAGGGCGAGAGCAGCGGATCGCCGCTTTTCGCCAGCATCACCGTATCCAGCACCACATTACGTACATGATGACGCTGTAGTCGCTCCGCCACGGCCTCGACAATATCGGTTTCCGCCAGCATCCCGATTTTTGTGGTATCAATGCGCACATCGCTGAACACGGAATCAAGTTGAGCGGCGACAAAGTCCGGCTCTATCCGGTACACCGACTGTACGCCACAGGTATTTTGCGCCACCAGCGCGGTGATGACCGAACAGCCATATGCGCCCAGCGCGGAAAAGGTCTTGAGATCCGCCTGGATACCGGCCCCGCCGCTGGGATCGGTGCCGGCAATCGTCAGCGCGTTAATTCGTTGCATTGGCCGCCTCCATATCCAGATGATAGAGCGCATCAAGAAAAGCCGGGATGAAGCTGCCCGGTCCTTCGCTACGCTCTGCCGCGACCTGTCCAGCCAGTTTCATCCAGCAGCAGGCCGACGCGACATTGTCCAGCGCGGCGCCCGGTAACGCGCAACTGGCGGCGACAACCGCCGACAACGCGCAGCCGGTGCCTACAATGCGAGTCATTAACGGATCGCCGCCGGGAATGCTCAGCGTGCGCTGACCATTAGTGACGTAATCTATCTCTCCGGTAACCACAACGATGCAGTCTATCTGACGCGCCAGCGCCTGCGCCGCAGGCAGTGCGGCCAACGCCGCCTCGGTGGTATCTACGCCGCGTCCGCCCAGCGCCATGCCGGATAACGCCAGGATTTCCGAGGCGTTGCCGCGTATTGCCGCCGGGCGCAGGGACAAGAGATCCAGGCAAAATCGCCGACGAAATTCCAGCGCGCCCACCGCGACAGGATCAAGCGTCCACGGCGTTTTGGCATCATAAGCGCTTTCTACCGCCGCACGCATCGCGTCAGCGCGTGAGGCAGTTAATGTTCCGACATTAATCAGCAAGGCGTTGGCGATGGCGGCAAACGGTCTGGCCTCGACAGGATCAATCACCATGGCGGGTGAAGCGCCCAGCGCCAGCAACGTATTGGCGGTAAACGTTTGTACGACGTCATTCGTCATACAGTGCGTAAGCGGGGAGAGCGCGCGAAAGTGTTTTAACGTATGCGCCGCAAGCGTGCGGCAGTGCAGGTCAGGCTGCATGGTTCAGCTCCTGCCCGCGTGAAGAAGGGACACGAGCAGTGTCAGACTTCCCTACGCTGGCATTATCCAGATCAGGTGGTACGGGTATTTCTCAGCCTTCACAAAGAAGGGCACCCCGAGTCGTCAAGCCCCACCGTGTTAAGCGGGGTTTCGCTATTAAGCATACTGTCTGTGCCAGACAATGTAAATTTACAGTCAGCGGCGGACGATAATTTTAGCGTTATCAGATAGTTCTCAAAACCTATTCGGTTCTGGCAAACTTGCTGGCGGATATGTTGCTGCACGACGCTTTCGTTTACACTTTTTACGAAAAGGGGCGTGAGATAACAAAATAGCGCTTGTCAGATACGCCACCAGCAGAAATGATACACACGATGTTAACTGACCCGCATATGTGGAGGGTAAAAGTATGAAAAGTAAGTTGCTGCCTTGCGCGCTGTTGCTTGCAACCAGTTTTGCATGGGCCGCCCCCGCGACAACGGGCATTGATCAATATGAGTTAAAAAGCTTTATCGCCGACTTCACCCACTTCAAGCCCGGCGATACCGTTCCGCAAATGTACCGCACCGATGAGTATAATATTAAACAGTGGAAATTACGTAATCTGCCCGCGCCAGATGCCGGTACTCACTGGACCTATATGGGCGGCGCGTATGTACTGATTAACGATACCGATGGAAAAATCATCAAAGCCTATGATGGCGAGATTTTTTATCATCGATAAAAAAAGCCCCCTCATCCAGAGGGGGAAATACAGCCCCATGTTACTTTTTTATTAGCCCTTAATCACTCTATCCCCTTCAAACCTCCTTTTTGTTGACTGCCTTCACTACCCGATTCGCTCTGGATCTCGCCCTTTTGAAACTACCGCATACCACATTAGAATTTATTGCAGAAAGATTGTCATCCCGGTCACTTATTATTGTAAGTGACCGGAAGTTCATTCACCTATCGCGCCATATATCTTAAATGTTTTTCATATATATTAATCGTATTTCACATAGATCAGCGCAGTCGCTTTTAGATCGCCTGGCTTTATATTGTCTCGGTCATAAACATAATAACTGGCGATAATAGGGATTGTTATCATATCACTGTTGAGCGGCGTGCCTACTTGATCCACTTTCCATAACGTTGAAGCATTACCCTGCTCTGCTGTATTTGAAATATTCACCGTTTTTCCACCGCTCTCCAGTATAAATCCGACGCCATTATTCACAGCACCACGCAACACAGAATAGCTATCTGGTATTAAATCACTGCTGGAGAGATAAACCGTCATTTTACGCGATGTTTGTTTAGCATTACCAAAAAGATTATCACACTGGAGTCGAATATTATCCGCGGCATTTTTGTTGCTGACCTTGCCTGTGTTATATAATTCAGAAAGCGCAATATTCGGTAGCGTGATCGTCAGATCTTCAGGTTTGCAGGTTGTCTGCTTGCGATCGTAGGACACAAACAGATCAAATGAATATAACCCTGCACCTCTAAGATAACTATTATAATCTGCGGCACAGGCATTCCAGCCTCTTCCTGCTAGCAGGCACCCTAAAAACCGCAAACTGGCCGTAAACTGAGTTGCAGAAGAAGCGCTTGTTATTGATACCACCCCGTTGATTAGGACACTGTTCCCACTACCGGCAGAAATATTTACATTCGCCCCAGAGGAAGCGGGTTCAACCGTTACCGTATAGCCCGTTGTAAACGGCATTGTGAGAGTATTATTATCTGCCCAGGCGATTTTTAACTTCAGTTTTACTGTATCATTGTATAATCCCACGATGATATCGGAAGGATCCATACGCGTTATCTTATAAGTCCCTGAACAAGTTGTATCGTTAAAATTATGGCTATAAGTTGCGGACTGATTAGGGTTAATCGTAAAATCCTCACGAATAATTAAATTATCCTGATAAGTAATTTCTCCCGTACAGGCTGCGTATGTTTCAGGTAAAATCAATAACATCACGATAAAAAGAAAGAGTTTCATTTCACCACCTCACCACTACCGACAAATATAAACTTTACTTTCATCAACCGTTTTTCCAAAGGTGATTGAACATGAAAGCCCCTGCTCTTTATCTACTGGTACACTGACTTCGGGCGGAATATCATTCGTTCGAATAAATAGCTGACTACCTTGTCCAACAATGCCCACATTATGACCATGATGATCTACTACATCATAACCAAAAATAAGAGGCGAGCCATCAGGACGCTGCGCTTTAATAAACCATGGTTTACGCTGGTCGGTATCAAAATTCACTAGCACGACGGCCCCTCGGTACGGGGCGGCAACTTTACGGTTACCGCGTAATTCCGTTTCACTGCTACTTTGCGACACATCAAGCATAAGATGGTTTTCGCGATATGGCGTAAGGTTGTCATAAACCACCGTTCCTTTTTTATTGGTGGTCCGATATTTTTGGCCGTTAACGTAGGCTCCTTCAAGTCCCGGAGCCTGCATAATCGCAAAGGTATCTGAAAGCCGGCTGGATAAATTCAACCCGCCACTCCAGGCTACAACCCCACCGGAAATACTTCCGCCGGTCTGAGTATAATTGGACGACTGGCTGTAACTACCATTAAGCGTTGCAACGGGCGTATTCCAGGTTAAATTCGTCCCCGCTGTGGTCTCACTATCGTGTCGCTGATGACTAACATTCACGCCGTAATTAAATTGATCGCGACTGCCTGCCGTACCGGTTAAACCAATATTGTTTGAGGTAAATCCATCATCATCAAAGGTCGTCGAGTTCGACACATTCAGATGACGCCGCGGGGTAGTAATACCGTCCCCCCAGTCAAAGGGAATTGAAATAAACAGGTTAAAACGTTTATCTTCATTATGATCCTCGTCGTAAGTCTGACTGGCGGATAACGTATAATTAATTTTCTGGAACGTATTGGAATAGCTTATTTGATAATCTTTACTGGTGCCGCTACGTCCCCAGTAATCACGCCATAATGCACTCAGTGATACTGCGCCCCATCCTTCTGGCAAGGATTGGCTCACATTAGCTGAAAACGTATTTTTACGCCCAAAATCGTTTTGATAATAATCAGCAATATCGTATACATCATTCTTATCGCGACGATAGTTATTTTTATTATTGGCCCAGACATGATCGTTAAATGTGCGGTAATCCTGTGATGAATACCGATACGCAGCCAGACCAAACCGAGTTAATGTTTGGGTCAGGTATTTATTATAAGCAATCTGATAACTCTGACCATCAAATACATCGCCATTATCCTGTTTACTGTGCGCTCGCGTAGCGTCAAGCGAAATGGCGCCAATCCGGGTATTCCACCCCGTGCCGAGGGTAAACGCATTATAATGGTTCGATAGCATCGTACCGCCATAAAGCGTCAACAGGTTATTAAGGCCATACTGATAACTGATTTGTGTAAAATCGGCCTGATTATCGGCGCCTTCAATATGACTACGGCCGGCGGAAAAATCATACTTAGAGACGCCAGGCTGCAACATGTTCGGTACGGAAGCGTAAGGCACCAGCCAGGTATTTATCGAACCATCCGCCTCACGCACGGTGACATCAAGATCCGCGCCACCGCCCGCGAGTTGCAGATCCGCAATGGAAAAGGGGCCAGGAGGAACCTCTTTCTGATAAACAACGAATCCGTTCTGTTCGATGGTTACCAAAGCGTTAGTCTGTGCAATCCCCTGCACCAACGGCGTAAAATTCTGTTTCGAGTTTGGCAACATTTGCATATCGCGGAACAGGCGAACGCCGGTAAATCTCACAGAATCAAAAATCTCTGACGAGGTATACTGATCCCCGGCGCGTAATGTGCCGAGGAGCTCAGCGATACCGCGCTCCAGATACAATGTGTTGCTTTTCCACTCACCGCTGCTGCCATCGGTTTTATTAAATGTGGTATCCGCATGCGCTTGCCAGCCCAACAGATTGAAACCGCTATTGAACCGAACGTAAGTACTTTCACTACTGCCAGAATTCTTATAGTCACTGTAATACTGGCTGGCATAGTAAGAAGTATAAAATGCATTGATGCCGCGATCCCAGTTTTCAGGCAATACATAACCCGCCTCGACCTCATTTACATAGGCCTGGGGAACGCTCAAATCCAGCCGAAAAACGCCAATATTAAAAGTATAGCCACCGCTTCTCACGACATCTTTTAACGCAATACAATCCGTTGCTCCCTGCGGTTGCAGACCATCGCTTATCACACCAATATTTTTCAACAACTCAGTTGAAATACACGTGCTACCGGGATCATCGGCAACAATGATATCGTATTTACCTCGCCATTGATTGTTGACATAAATATCCAATTCGTACTGTCCCGGAATTGGCTTATTCTCATCCAGATGGAAATTTGTTATTTTTTGATCTCTCATTCCCCCACCATAAAATGAGTATCAAACGTTTCCGTCGCGATAGCCTGCGTTTGCCAGGTAAACAGAGTCAATAAAACAAGCGAAGCGATGGGCGTCATCCTTAGCATGATGAACTCCTGTTTATTTTACATTAATTTTGCTACTAATATAGTTACCATTATCATCAATAATCGTTACTTCATACTGGCTTGTTGACGCATATTTCATGTTAATATTTTGCGTCGATAGCGGTGGCAGCATGATAGTTTGATCATTAATCTTAGTATTTCCTGCTTTTACATCCGTCACGGTAATCCAGTTTGCAGTATCATTTTTCATGATGACAGTTTTATTACTGCGAAATAAACCAATCCTCTGAAAACTGTCTTTGGTTACGGCGGCAATTCGACTGGGGCGCCATATTAATTTTATTCGATTCTGCATTGCGAATTTAAGCACATTTTTACCGGCGTTTTCTTGGCTGTTTGGTGGAATATCAAGCACATTCAGATAAAACAGACTTTCTTTGTTGTCCGGTAAGCTATTAGGCATTTTCTTGATTTTGATCTGCTGACCAGACTCAGCGGCAACGCGCGCCACTGGCGGCGTCAGCATAAATGGCACCTGAATTTTTTCTGGCGGTAATGAAGTGTTACCGTCATCAATCCAGGACTGTACCAGCGAAGCTTGCTCGCCCTGATTCACCAATTGTACAACGACTTCTTTCTTCTCTGCCGGGTAAATCACACGCGTACCATAAATAACAATACCAGCATGCGCAGGCAAAATTATGGCAGATAATAATACTGCAGATAATATTTTCATATTTACACGGCCTTGCTTATAAAAAACCGGCGACGAACGCCGCCGGTTGAATAAATTAGTCAGTAACAACCGTTAAAGTCAGTGTTGAGCTAACATCACCAGAAGCAACATCACCGTCTAAACGCGCATAGCGTGCTAAAAAAGTCAGGTCGTATTCACCGCTGCTATTTGGATCTAGTGTCACCCCCGTCTCTGGATCAATCTGATTATCCGTACTTCCGTAGTAAACCGCAAAACCGACACCTTTGGCAGACCCGTTATTAAATGTGATATCGTGGCTGTCAAATTGCGTTGAAGAGAAGGTAATACGCGGCGCTACACCCTGTTGACATTTTATTTTCAACGGCATCTGAGTTTGATTAGTTACTGCGTCATAAATCTGACCCGGGGTTAAATTAATTATTTTATCCGCACCAATTTCATTCAGTCTAATTTCAGCGGTGTTCGTACCCAAAAATTGACAGGTAGTACCAACCACCTTTCCGTTAATATTCAGAACGCCTGAATCATACTCATCAACAGCAAAAGCCCCAGCGCTCATAAATACAGCAGACAATACAGAAGCAGCAATAAGTGAACGTTTCATAATCTCTTCCTTAATGAAGTAATTTCTATTTGTTAAGAGTTATTAACCCTTGCAACGAAAATTCTCATAGACAGGAAGTTATCGCAATGTAAACACGATGTTTTGTTGATTTAAAACAATTTACAGATTGCAATATAATTGCAACAAATAATCATTGCTTATCATTATTTTGTAAACTTATTAATTTCCGAAATTTACTGCCCTTAAACATAAACACAACAAATAAAAAAGCCCATATCATTGATATCAATGATATGGGCCTGCGGAATTAATAAGAATTAGTCGTAATGATTAACAACAATCTGTCGGGTGCTATCACCAGGCACCGTGTATAGCTGCGTTGTCACACCTCTCATCGGCGTAGCGGCGGGTGTTTGCAGAGTTGAAACGTGGATAGTGTTGCCGCAACGCTGCTGCAACTGTGCGTTTACCACTTCTGTACTGCACGTTGGCGCGGTCACTTTTCCACTGATGGTTAATGTTGCGGTGTCGGAGGCAAAAACAGGTACGCTTATCCCATAAGCCGAAACTATAATTCCCATCAGCAAATATTTTTTCATAGTGAGTAATTGTTCCTCTGGTGAACGTCAAACAGTATGCAGGCCGTCCTGATGAGCAGTATGAACGTATCGATACCTTAAAACCAATTGAAAAAATAAATCAGTAGGATAGGTATGATCAATTCAAATAATGTTTTTGCCGATTATTTCAGATAAACACCTGTCTGTTTAAGCAGGAATTAACAATGCGGGGGCTATTATTTTATTAATACATTCACTGCATCAATATATATTAATGCAGTGAATGTCATATTCTCTTTGGAATACGTCAGGAGGATTACACCGCGCGGAAGGCGATTTCTCCCGGAATCACTTCACCCTGCCAGTAAAGCTGTGCCGCAACGCGATCGGCCAGTTCGCGATAGATCGCGGTAAACTCGCTCTCCGGACGGCTAACCACCGTCGGCGTACCGCGATCGAGATCTTCACGCAGACTAATATGCAGCGGCATCTGACCCAGAAGCTGAGTATGGTATTTTTCCGCCAGCTTCTGCGCGCCGCCCGTGCCGAAGATCGGTTCGTGATGGCCGCAGTTGCTACAAATATGCATACTCATATTTTCCACAATGCCGAGCACCGGCACTTCCACCTTCTCGAACATCACGATACCTTTTTTGGCGTCGATTAGCGCGATATCCTGCGGCGTAGTCACCACCACCGCGCCGGTAACAGGAATGTTCTGCGCCAGCGTTAGCTGAATATCCCCGGTTCCCGGCGGCATATCCAGTACCAGATAATCCAGATCCGGCCACAGCGTCTCCTGCAACATCTGCATCAGCGCCTTACTGGCCATTGGGCCGCGCCATACCATCGCGTTATCGTCAGTCACCAGATAGCCGATCGAGTTGGTCGCCAGGCCGTGAGACATAATCGGCGCCATATGCGTACCGTCTGGCGATGTCGGGCGCTGATCTTCTGCGCCAAGCATGGTTGGGATCGACGGACCGTAAATATCGGCATCGAGAACCCCGACCTTTGCGCCTTCAGCCTCTAACGCCAGCGCCAGGTTTACCGCCGTGGACGATTTACCCACCCCGCCTTTACCGGAGCTCACGGCAATGATGTTTTTCACGCCATTAATGCCAGGCTGATTTTTGACGCGTTTCAGCGTCGCAATGTTGTACGACAGTTTCCAGTCGATCGCTTTTGCGCCCGTAATACGTAACAGATCGGCGCTGCATTGCTCTTTTAATACCTCAAACGCGCTGTTCCAGACGAACGGCATGACCAGCTCAACGTGCAGCGTATCATCCATCCAGGCGACGTGGTGCAACGCCTTAAGCGTGGTGAGGTTATGCTTCAGGGTTGGGTGCTGAAAATTCGCCAGCGTCCCGGCGACCATCGCTCGCAGGGTATCTGGTGATTTGGCCTGGGATTGTTCGTTCATCCCGACTCCTTTTGTAGTTCTGAAAAGTACGATTGTAACTTTGTAGTTTACTCCAGCGGTAACAATTATTCATTTACGGATAAATGCCCTTATCGATTGGCGCAGTAATTACCATTTTGGTACTATCAAAGCCCTTTTTTACAACAGAAGAAGTAATACCCACTATGACTCAAGTCGCGAAGAAAATTCTGGTAACGTGCGCGCTGCCGTACGCCAACGGCTCTATCCACCTCGGCCATATGCTGGAGCACATCCAGGCTGATGTCTGGGTCCGTTACCAGCGAATGCGCGGCCATGAGGTTAACTTCATCTGTGCCGATGACGCTCATGGCACGCCGATCATGCTGAAAGCGCAGCAGCTTGGTATTACACCGGAGCAAATGATCGGTGAAATGAGCCAGGAGCACCAGACCGATTTCGCCGGTTTTAATATTAGCTACGACAACTACCACTCAACGCACAGCGACGAGAATCGCGAGCTGTCCGAGCTGATTTATACGCGCCTGAAAGAGAACGGTTTTATTAAGAACCGCACCATCTCTCAACTCTACGATCCGGAAAAAGGCATGTTCCTGCCGGATCGATTTGTGAAAGGCACCTGCCCGAAATGTAAATCCGCGGACCAGTACGGCGATAACTGTGAAGTCTGCGGCGCAACTTACAGCCCGACCGAACTTATCGAGCCGAAATCCGTGGTGTCCGGCGCGACGCCGGTAATGCGTGACTCCGAGCACTTTTTCTTTGACCTGCCGTCATTCAGCGAAATGTTGCAGGCGTGGACCCGCAGCGGCGCGCTGCAGGAGCAGGTGGCGAACAAAATGCAGGAGTGGTTTGAATCCGGCCTCCAGCAGTGGGACATTTCCCGCGACGCGCCGTATTTTGGTTTCGAAATCCCGAACGCGCCGGGCAAATATTTCTACGTCTGGCTGGACGCGCCGATTGGCTATATGGGCTCCTTCAAAAATCTGTGCGATAAGCGCGGTGACACGACCAGTTTTGATGAGTACTGGAAAAAAGACTCCGACGCCGAGCTGTATCACTTTATCGGCAAAGACATCGTCTATTTCCACAGCCTGTTCTGGCCTGCCATGCTGGAAGGCAGCCACTTCCGTAAGCCGACCAACCTGTTCGTTCACGGTTACGTGACGGTGAACGGCGCGAAGATGTCTAAGTCTCGCGGCACCTTTATTAAGGCCAGCACCTGGCTGAAACACTTTGACGCCGACAGCCTGCGCTACTACTACACCGCGAAGCTTTCTTCACGCATTGATGACATCGACCTGAACCTGGAAGACTTTGTCCAGCGCGTCAATGCCGATATCGTCAATAAAGTAGTCAACCTGGCATCCCGTAACGCCGGTTTTATCAATAAGCGTTTCGACGGCGTGCTGGCGGCTGAACTGGCCGATCCGCAATTGTACAAAACCTTTACTGACGCCGCTGCGGTGATTGGCGAAGCATGGGAAAGCCGTGAATTCGGTAAAGCTATCCGTGAGATTATGGCGCTGGCCGACGTCGCTAACCGTTATGTTGACGAGCAAGCGCCGTGGGTGGTGGCTAAACAGGAAGGCCGCGACGCTGACCTGCAGGCCATTTGCTCGATGGGCATCAACCTGTTCCGCGTGCTGATGACGTATCTGAAACCGGTACTGCCGACGCTTTCTGAACGCGTTGAAGCCTTCCTGAACAGCGAACTGAACTGGGATGCCATCGAACAGCCGCTGCTCAGTCACAAGGTCAACACCTTTAAGGCGCTCTACAATCGCATCGACATGAAGCAAGTTGAAGCGCTGGTTGAAGCGTCTAAAGAAGAGGTGAAAGCCGCAGCCGCGCCGGTTACCGGCCCGTTAGCCGACTTCCCGATTCAGGAAACCATCACCTTTGACGATTTCGCCAAAATTGACCTGCGCGTAGCATTGATTGAAAACGCTGAGTTCGTAGATGGTTCTGACAAATTGCTGCGTCTGACGCTGGATCTGGGCGGCGAGAAGCGTAACGTCTTCTCCGGCATTCGTTCCGCCTACCCGGACCCGCAGGCGCTGATCGGCCGCCAGACGGTAATGGTCGCCAACCTCGCGCCGCGCAAAATGCGCTTTGGCGTCTCCGAGGGAATGGTGATGGCCGCAGGACCTGGCGGGAAAGATATCTTCCTGTTAAGCCCTGATGACGGCGCGAAGCCTGGCCAACAGGTGAAATAAGCAACAAGCCGGAGCATGCTCCGGCTTTTTTAACCGCTTAATCCTGACTGGCATATCACCCCATCCGCGTGTTTTAACTTTTTCCTTAATAAGCAATAGCGTTAAGACTCCATATCCGGACTGCTAAATAACGGCTAAAAGTCATATTCTATCTCTCCCTGATACATTGCTATTACTGGGTTAAATTAATTCATTGAAATTATTTTAAAAACCCAATCATTATATAAAATGGAGTTTTAGATGAAAATTTCTGGCAAGTTATTGTCCGCGGCTTTGGCTTCCGTACTGGTGTTCTCTCTTGCTGGCTGTGGCGATAAAGAAGAATCAAAGACCTTTAACGCAAACCTGGCGGGGACAGAAATTTCAATTACTTACACCTATAAAGGTGACAAAATCATTAAGCAGACGTCTGAAAGTAAAATCAGCTATGCCACTGTAGGCGCTAAAACGAAAGAAGATGCCGCCAAAATTCTCGATCCGCTGAGCGCGAAATATAAAAATATCGCCGGAGTGGAAGAAAAATTAACCTATGAAGATACCTATGCCCAGGAAAACGTCTCTGTGGATATGGAAAAAGTGGACTTTAAAGCGTTACAGCAAATCTCAGGGACGATGGTGTCCGGCGATACCAGCAAAGGTATCAGCATGAAACAAACCCAGACGCTGCTGGAAGCTGCTGGTTTTAAAGAAGCGAAATAACTGGCAGGCATAATGTATTGCATCGACTGGTAAAGTCGCTCAGGGCGCTGCTTCGGCAGCGTCTTTTCTTTATGAATTCCGAAAAAAGACAGCCTCGCTGTAAGTCCCCTCGCCAAAGCCTATAATCCCTGAATTCCTGGCCACACCAATACTTAACGACAAGGAATTGTTATGCAGGTTCTACGTCTTATGGCACTGCCACTATTCGCGCTCTCTCTATCGGTTAGCATAACTGGCTGCGATCAGAAAAACGATACTCTCCAGGGAAAGCAAAATAACATGACAGCGTTTATCAAGAAGATAGCCGCTAGCAAAGAGTCAGAGGAAACACAACGCTATGTAGGTAATCTCAACGGTATTGAAATCAAGTTAACCTATTACTACAAAGGGGATATCGTTTTACGTCAAATATCTGAACATAAACTACTTTATAAGACCCTGAAAGCCAATAATAAAGAAGAAGCACAAAAAATGCTGAGTCAAGTCGGCGAAGCTTATCAGGGTATGCCGGGTTTGACTGAACGAATCGACTATTATGATAGCTATGCTACGGAATATGTGGATATTGATTTTACCCAGGCAAAAATAAGCGACCTCTGTAAATTGCCAGGATCATCAATTGACAACTGTTCCGCGTACTATCTGTCAATGATTCGCTCGCAGAAACTGTTGGAAGAGAGCGGGTATCATAGAATCAATTAGTATAATAATGCGTTTTCCCGGTCAGACAGGACGCTGCCGGGAACAATACCGCAGAATTACTTCGCCGCGTGTTCACGGGCCGCCAGACCGCGCAGAAAATAACGCATAAACTGATCGCCGCATTCGCGGAAGTTCTTATGGTCCGGCGCGCGCATCATCGCGGTGATCTCTGGCATTGAGACACGAAACAACTGACCGGTAAGTATCGCCAGGATATCATCTGTTTTTAGCGAAAAGGCAATACGCAGCTTTTTCAGCACAATATTGTTGTTGATACGACGTTCCGCCGTCAATGCAGGCGCCGCCTCATCTTTGCCGCGTTTTTCATAAATGAGGCCATTGAGAAATGAGGACAACACGATATCCGGGCAACGCTGAAACCCCTCTTCCTCTTCTTTGCGCAACCAGATTGCTATCTGCTCCGGCGTAGCATCAACGTTACCCAGCGCCAGGATACGCGCCAGATCGGTATTATTAGCTTTTAAAATGTAGCGCACGCTACGCAGAATATCGTTACTCAGCATGAGGCCTTCGGTCGTTTCTATGGCAAAACGATATTCTAACAGTCTTTTACAGGCCAATCGCCTCTTTTAAACTTTTCAGATAGCGACGGCTTACCGGCACCGTCAGGCCGTTGCGTAAAATCAGCTCTGCCTGCCCATTATCCTCCAGCCGAATTTCCTGCAAATGGGCCATATTCACCAGAAACTGACGATGACAACGCAGTAGCGGCGTCCGGCTTTCCAGCGTGCGCAGCGTCAGCTCGGTAAACCCCTCTTTCCCTTCACTGCTGGTCACATAAACGCCGCTCATACGGCTACTGACAAAGGCGACATCATCCATTTGCAACAAATAGATCCGGCTGTGTCCGGTACAGGGAATGAATTTAAGCGCCTGCTGGTTTTCCGGCAACAACGAAACATCCTGTTTACTGCGCTCCTGACGCAGACGATGTAACGTTTTTTCCAGCCGTTTCTCCTCTATCGGCTTGAGCAGATAATCAAAAGCGTGTTCTTCAAAGGCTTTGATGGCGTATTCGTCAAACGCGGTTAAAAAAACGATATACGGGCGGTGTTCCGGATCAAGCATTCCTACTATCTCCAGTCCACTGATACGCGGCATCTGAATATCCAGAAACAGCACATCAGGTCGCAACTTATGTACCGCGCCAATCGCTTCTACCGCGTTCGCGCACTCTCCCACAATCTCAATGTCATCCTGCCCCTGGAGCAAAATCCGCAGATTTTCCCGCGCTAACGGCTCATCATCCACAATCAGCACTTTAATCATGCGTCCTCCTCCAGTGGAAGTCGTAATGTAATTCGGGTAAAACAGTCCGGCTCGCAGGCCACGCTAATACCATAATCATCGCCAAAGTGTTCGCGCAGACGTTTATCCACCAGACTCATCCCCAGCCCGCTACTGCCGGCGGAAGGCTGATACAGTCCCGCATTATCTTCAATATCTAACATCAAATGCTGCCCTTCGCGCCGGGCGCGAATAGCGACGTTGCCGGTATCAAGCAGTTGCGACGTGCCATGTTTAATGGCGTTCTCAACAATCGGCTGTAATGTAAACGCAGGCAATTTCTGACGTGAAAGCGTCGATGGAACATCAAGCTGTACCTGCAGACGCGACTGAAAACGCGCTTTTTCAATTTGCAGGTAAGCGTTCACGTGTTCAATTTCATCCGCCAGCGTGACGATTTCCGACGGGCGTTTTAAATTTTTGCGAAAAAAGGTCGACAAGTACTGCACCAGTTGGCTGGCCTGTTCGCTGTCGCGGCGAATCACCGCTTTAATGGTATTGAGCGCATTAAACAGAAAATGCGGATTCACCTGCGCGTGCAACAGCTTGATCTCTGACTGCGTCAGCAACGCCTTCTGCCGTTCATACTGCCCGGCCAGGATCTGCGCGGATAAAAGCTGCGCAATACCCTCCCCCAGAGTACGGTTAATTGAGCTGAACAGTCGGTTTTTCGCTTCGTACAATTTAATGGTGCCCATGACTCGCTGATTTTCGCCACGCAGCGGGATCACCAGCGTCGAGCCGAGTTTACACTGCGGGTGTAGCGAACAGCGATACGGCACTTCGTTGCCATCGGCATAAACCACCTCTCCGGTTTCAATTGCTTTCAGCGTATAACCTGATGAAATGGGTTTGCCCGGTAGATGGTGATCGTCGCCAATACCAGTAAAAGCCAGCAGTTTTTCGCGATCGGTGATGGCGACGGCGCCAATATCCAGCTCCTGATATAACACCTGCGCCACCTTCATACTGTTCACTTCGTTAAATCCCTGACGCAGAATCCCCTCCGTTGACGCGGCGACCTTCAGCGCGGTAACAGAAAATGCCGAAGTATATTTTTCGAACATGGCGCGCTTATCGAGCAAAATACGCATAAACAGCGCGGCGCCAACGGTATTCGTCACCATCATCGGCGCGGCAATATTACTGACCAGATGCAGGGCATCGTCAAACGGCCTGGCTATCAGTAAAATGATCAGCATCTGCACCAGTTCGGCAACACACGTAATTGCTCCCGCCGTCAGCGGGCTAAACACTTTGTCCGGGCGTCCGCGACGTATGAGAACGCTGTGTACCAACCCGCCCAGCAGCCCTTCGACGATGGTGGAAATCATACAGCTCAGCGCCGTCATGCCGCCCATAGAATACCGATGTAACCCACCGGTCAGACCGACCAGCCCGCCGACGACCGGCCCGCCGAGTAGGCCGCCCATCACCGCGCCAATCGCGCGGGTATTGGCAATCGAATCTTCGATATGTAGCCCAAAATAAGTGCCCATAATGCAGAAGATAGAAAACGTGACATAACACAGAAGCTTGTGCGGCAGACGAACCGTGACCTGCATAAGCGGGATGAACAGGCGCGTTTTACTCATTAGCCACGCAATGACCAGAAACACGCACATCTGCTGAAGCAGCAGCAACACCAGATTAAACTCGTACATACCCGCAAACCACACTTCAATTAAAAGCGCGTAACATACATTGAGTACGATTAACTTTCTTTGAACTGTTGCATAAAAATATGAATTCGTGAATACGATCACTTAAACGCCGCGCCGCAACCCGCTACTTCGCGTTTTAATGCATAAAAAACAGGCAAAACTTCCTGGTTCCTAAAAGAGCGTCTAAAGTTAAACCGGGACCTCGCGAGCAAGGGTGAAACGATGGCGCTTTACACAATTGGTGAAGTGGCTTTGCTTTGTGATATCAATCCTGTCACGTTGCGCGCGTGGCAGAGACGTTATGGACTTTTAAAACCACAGCGAACGGATGGCGGTCATCGTCTGTTTAACGATGCCGATATCGACAGAATCCGCGAAATCAAGCGCTGGATAGATAACGGCGTCCAGGTCAGCAAAGTCAAAGTGCTGCTCAGTAGCGACAGTAGCGAACAACCTAACGGCTGGCGCGAACAGCAGGAGATCCTGCTGCACTACCTGCAAAGCAGTAATCTGCACAGTTTACGGTTATGGGTCAAAGAACGCGGTCAGGATTATCCTGCCCAAACATTGACCACTAACCTGTTCGTCCCACTGCGGCGACGATTACAGTGCCAACAACCCGCCCTTCAGGCGCTGCTCGGCATTCTTGACGGTATCCTGATCAACTATATTGCGCTCTGCCTGGCGTCTGCGCGTAAGAAACAGGGAAAAGATGCGTTGGTGATCGGCTGGAATATCCATGATACCACCCGCCTGTGGCTGGAAGGTTGGGTCGCCAGCCAACAGGGATGGCGAATCGACGTGTTGGCGCATTCGCTTAGCCAGTTCCGCCCGGAACTTTTTGACGGCAAGACGTTACTGGTATGGTGCGGAGAACACCAGACGCTGGCGCAGCAGCAGCAACTCCTGGCATGGCGCGCCCAGGGACACGACATTCATCCCCTTGGCGTTTAAACAGCAGCTAACAAATTCGCTTTAATGTATACTCCTTTTATTAACATAAGGAGTACATAATGCGCGTAGCGAAAATCGGGGTGATCGCCCTTTTCCTGCTGATGGCTATTGGCGGTATCGGCGGCGTGATGCTGGCAGGTTACAGTTTTATTTTGCGTGCCGGGTAAGCGCGCGCGTCAGCCTTTCAAACAGGCGATCGATAATGATCGCCGCCAGCGCCACCAGCAGCGCCCCCTGGATAACATAGGCCGTATTAAAGCCGCTAAGCCCGATAATGATCGGCGTGCCTAACGTACTGGCCCCCACCGTTGAAGCGATGGTCGCCGTACCAATATTGATAATCACCGAGGTTCGGATGCCCGCCAGAATCACCGGCGCGGCCAGCGGCAGCTCAACCTGATACAACTGTTGGCGACGGCTCATTCCCATACCGCTGGCAACGCTCATCACGCTGGCAGGCACCGCGCCCAGCCCGGCCAGGGTCGCCTGCAGGATGGGCAACACCCCATACAGGATCAAGGCGATAATGGCCGGTTGCTGACCAAAACCCATGACGGGTACCGCGATCGCCAGTACCGCGACCGGCGGAAAGGTCTGCCCGACGGCGGCGATAGTCTCCACTAGGGGACGAAACTCTTTCCCACTTTCTCGCGTGACCGCAATCCCTGCGCCGACGCCCACCACGACGGCAAACAAACTTGAGATGCCCACCAACCAGAAATGGGCGAGCGCGAGGGCGGCAAAACTCTCCTGTTGGTAGACCGGGCGCGGTAAATCGGGAAACAGCGCGGCGAAGAACGGCTGGCTATAAGGCAATCCAAACAGCAGAAGCAAGAACAGAACAATAAGCCAGAGAAGCGGATCACACAGTCGTTTCACGGGGGGACGTCTCCGAAAGCAGATCGCGGAAATGGAGCGTACCGCAGGGCTCGCCCTGCTGATTCGCCACCGGCAGGACGTCGCACCGACGGGCGACAAACATCGATAGCGCATCGCGTAGCGTCATCTCTTCCACCAGCGCGTCGCCGCTGAGCTGTTCATGCCGACGTACATAATCGCCTACGCTACGTAACGAAAGCAGCCTTACGCCCAGCTCGCTGCGGCCAAAAAATGCCTGCACGAAATCATTTTCCGGCGAGGTCAGCATAGAAAGTGGCGATCCCTGTTGGATAACGTGGCCCCCGTCCATCAGCACCAGATGGTCGGCGAGGCGTAGCGCCTCGTCGATGTCGTGCGTCACCAGTACGATGGTGCGCCCCAGTAGCTGATGAATGCGGGTCATCTCCTGCTGCAATGCGCCGCGCGTTACCGGATCAAGCGCGCCGAAAGGCTCGTCCATCAGCAATACCTGCGGATCGGCAGCCAGCGCCCGCGCAACGCCGACCCGCTGCTGTTGCCCGCCGGAAAGCTGATGCGGATAGCGATCGCGCAGCGCGCTTTCCAGACCCAATAATGCCATCAGTTCATCAATACGATCGTTAATCCGCGCACGCGACCACTTTTGTAGTTGCGGTACGGTGGCGATATTTTGCGCCACCGTCCAGTGGGGAAAAAGGCCGATAGACTGAATGGCATAGCCCATGCGACGGCGCAGTTCAAGCACCGGCAGGCTGCGGATCTCTTCACCGGCAAAACGGATCGTTCCGCTATCATGCTCTACCAGCCGGTTAATCATCTTCAGAGTGGTCGATTTTCCCGAACCGGAGGTGCCAATTAACACCGAAAAGCTGCCTTCGCTAAAGTGCAAATTGAGGTCGCTAACAGCCTGTTGATCGCCGAAGGTTTTACTGACATGGTTAAATTCAATCATCGGTTGCTCCCTTCAAAAACGCGATCCATAAATCAAACAGCGCGTCGATCACTACCGCCAGCGCAATCACCGGAATGACGCCCAACAGGACTAAATCAATGGCGCTGCTCAATAGCCCCTGAAACACCAGCGCGCCGAAACCTCCCGCGCCAATCAGCGCGGCGGCGACGGCCATTCCCACTGTCTGGACCATTACTACCCGCAGGCTACGTAAAAAGACCGGCAGCGCCAGCGGCAGTTGCACATGCCTGAAGCGCTGGCCGCTACTCATTCCCATTGCTCTTGCGCTCTCCAGCACATCGCGTGGCACCTGATTGAGCCCGGCGACCACGCCGCGCACCAGCGGCAATAACGCATAGAGCACCAGCGCTATCAGCGCAGGCGTCATGCCGGTTCCCGCGACGCCGAATTCGGCAAGCCACGGAAACTGTTTCACCAGCCCGGCCAACGGCGCGATCAGCAGGCCAAACAGCGCGACGGAAGGAATAGTCTGGATCACATTCAGTACGGTAAACACCGGCCCCTGGCGTGAGGCGGAAAAATAACACCAGACGCCCAACGGTAGTCCGATCGCCAGCGCCGGCAGCACCGTGCCCGCCAGTAACATTAAATGTTGCACCAGCGCGGCATCGAAAACATCCTGGCGGTTGGTATACTCTTTCAGAAGCGAGAGGTTGTCGAACGTGCCTGAAAACAGCAGCGCCAGCGGGACAATGACAATTTGCGCGTGCAGCAACCAGCGCCACAGCGGCCCAACGGTAATACGGCGGATCGCATCGCTACAGGCCAGCAGCATCAGACCGAGGCCCAGCCACAATCCACTTCCCAGACTGGTACGCGCCAGCGGACTGCCCTCCTGCGCCAACTGGGTCGCCGCCCTGCCGACTCCCCACAGCATGACAATAAAAAGCGTCTGCGCCATCATCAGCGTCAGTACGCTACCGCGTTTACCGGGCACAAAGCACAGCGTAAACAGCGCGCATCCCGCGCCAGTCAGCATCCAGATGGTCGCCGGCCAGATCTCCCATAACTGGCGCCCCTCGCCGCTCACCAGACGATTCGGGGCGTAATTAATGAAAGGCAGCGCGACAGCAAGCAGGGCCAGAACAACCAACAGCAACAGCACACGATTAACCGTAATTTTTTTGGCAGCGTCACTCACAGATTACTTCACCCACCCTTTTTGTCGGAGGTAATCTGCGGCGACTTTTTTCGCATCCAGCCCTTCTACGGCGATTCTGGCGTTCAACTGTTGCAGCGTTTTCTCATCAAGGCTGGCGAAAACGGGCTGCAGCCAATCGGCTATCTGCGGATAGGCCTGTAACACCGATTCACGCACTACCGGCGCGGGGGCATAGATAGGCTGGACGCCTTTCGGGTCGCTCAGGGTTTGCAGACCCAGCGCGGCGACCGGGCCGTCGGTGCCATACGCCATCGCGGCGTTAACACCGGATGTTTGTTGCGCGGCGGCTTTGATCGTGACCGCCGTATCGCCGCCCGCCAGCGACAAGAGCTGGTTCTGATTCAAGGTAAAATCATAGGCTTTTTCAAATGCCGGCAGCGCATCCGACCGTTCGATAAATTCCGCAGACGCCGCCAGTTTAAAAGTGCCGCCCTCTTTCAGATAACGGCTGAGATCGGCAAGCGAGGAGAGTTTATTTTTTTCCGCGATGTCCTGACGTATCGCGATGGTCCAGGTGTTGTTGGCCGGCGCAGGCGTCAACCAGACCAGCTTATTCTGCTCCGCATCCAGTTTTTTGACTTTCTCAAAGCCTTGCTTTGCATTTTTCCATGCCGGATCGTTTTCATCTTTAAAAAAGAACGCCCCGTTACCGGTGTATTCCGGATAGATATCCAGCTCTCCGGCGGTAATCGCGCCACGAACGACTGGCGTCGTCCCGAGCTGAATTTTATTGACCGTTTTAACGCCGTGGCTTTCCAGTACCTGCAAAATCATGTTGCCGAGCAGTGCGCCTTCGGTATCAATCTTTGACCCGACCGTCACGGGCGATGCCGCCTGTAGAGGTAAACTCACCGTCGCCAGCAACGCCAGCGAACTTACCCATAGCTTTGAGATCGTCATGATGCTTTCCTCATCCTTTTACGGCCTTTTTCAGAAACTTGAGAAAAAAGCATAGTTGAAAAGTCTGCGTTTAACCTGGGATTTTCCGGCAGTTTAAGTGACGTGGCAGGCAATAAAAGGGGGGGACAGAAAAAGTCATTGCCAGACAGGGCGCTGCTATCGCGCCCTGTTGACGGCAGGCTTACAGTAGCTCGAACGATCCTTGTTTAACGCGAGCGGAATCCACGCCGATAAAGACGTTGAACTTGCCGGGTTCCGCGTCATATTTCATCTGCTGATTCCAGAACTTCAACGCCTCGATATCAATCGGGAAACTCACGGTTTTACGTTCGCCGGGCTTGAGGGTGATTTTTTCAAAGCCTTTTAATTGCTTCACCGGGCGGCTCATCGACGCCGTGACATCCTGTAAGTACATCTGGATGACCGTTTCCCCTTCGCGTTTACCGGTATTCGTGACCTCTACGCTGGCCGTGACTTTGCCGTCGCGTTGC
This sequence comes from Salmonella sp. K21076, assembly GCF_039650795.1. Taxonomy (NCBI): domain Bacteria; kingdom Pseudomonadati; phylum Pseudomonadota; class Gammaproteobacteria; order Enterobacterales; family Enterobacteriaceae; genus Salmonella; species Salmonella sp. K21076. The sequence continues at coordinate 76,593 of NZ_JBCLYA010000051.1, read as the reverse complement.
ATTGTCGGTGAGGAGAGCGTGACGTCAGACACCGTAAATGTGGTGTAGCTCAGACCGTAACCAAACGGATAGAGCGGGCCATTCGCTTCGTCAAAATAGCGTGAGGTGTATTTGTTTGGCTTTTCAGGATTATACGGGCGTCCCGTATTGAGATGGCTATAATAGACCGGAATTTGTCCCACCGAACGCGGGAAGGAGATCGGCAGTTTGCCTGACGGGTTGTAATCGCCAAACAGCACATCGGCAATGGCGTTGCCGCCTTCCGTCCCGGCAAACCAGGTCTCCAGAATCGCATCGGCTTGTTGATCTTCTTTTACCAGCGCCAGCGGTCTGCCGTTCATTAATACCAGTACCAGCGGCTTACCGGTGGCTTTCAGAGCGGTGATTAAGTCGCGCTGACTCTGCGGAATGGTGATATTGGTACGACTGGAGGCTTCATGCGCCATCCCCTGCGACTCGCCTACCACTGCGACCACTACATCGGCCTGTTTCGCCGCCTGCACCGCCTCATCAATCATCGCCTGCGGTGAGCGCGGATCGATTTTCACCGCCTCTTCATACAGGTTTAAGAAATCGACGATATCTTTATCGTTAGTGATATTCGCCCCTTTGGCATAGAGGATCTTCGCCCCGTCACCGACGGCATTTTGAATACCCGCCAGCACCGTCACTGACTGATTCGCGACCCCAGCAGCAGACCAGCTTCCCATTACATCACGTTGACTGTCGGCCAGCGGCCCAACAACGGCAATGGTGCCCGATTTTTTCAGCGGCAGCGTTTCCAGCCGGTTTTTCAGCAGAACCACACTTTCCCGCGCCACTTCCCGTGCCTCTTTACGATGCAGGCGGCTTTCGGCATTGGTGTCCACCGGGTCGCTCTCTTTCGGTCCCAGATGGCTATAGGGGTCGTTAAACAATCCCATGTCATATTTTACGTTGAGCACATGGCGCGTCGCGTCGTCCAGTTCCGCCATCGTCACTTTGCCCGACTTAATCAGACCCGGCAGATATTTGCTGTAATACTCATCCGCCATGCTCATATCCACCCCTGCCTTTAGCGCCACGCGCACCGCATCTTCCGGGTCGGCCGCGGTACCGTGTTTAATCAGTTCTTTAATAGCGCCGTGGTCGGAAACGGTAATTCCCTTAAAGCCCCACTCATCGCGCAGGACATCTTTCAATAGCCAGGAATCTGACGTCGCAGGCGTGCCGTTCAGCGAGTTCAGCGCCACCATCACCGCGCCGCTCCCCGCATCCAGCCCCGCTTTGTACGGCGGCATGTAGTCATTAAACAGACGCTGGGAACTCATATCCACGGTGTTGTATTCTTTACCGCCTTCAACGGCGCCATAGGCGGCAAAATGTTTCACGCTGGTCATCACCGAATAGCGGTCCGCCGGGCTTTTGCCCTGCATCGCTTTCACCATGGTTTCGCCCATGATGGAGGTTAAATATGTATCTTCGCCAAAGCCTTCGGAGGCGCGTCCCCAACGCGGATCGCGGGAGACATCCACCATCGGCGCCCAAGTCATATTCAGACCGTCGTCCGCCGCTTCATACGCCGATACGCGTCCTACGGTTCTTACCGCATCCAGATTAAAAGAAGAAGCCAGACCGAGGCTTATCGGGAAGACGGTTCGCTGGCCGTGTACCACGTCATAAGCAAAAAAGAGAGGAATTTTCAGGCGGCTCAATGCCATCACCTGATCCTGCATTTGACGGATATCCTGGCGGGTGACGGTATTGAAAATCGCCCCTACCTGCCCGTCTTTGATCATCTCGCGAATCGCTTCTTTCGGGTTATCAGGGCCGACGCTAATCAGACGTAACTGACCAATTTTTTCATCGACAGTCATTTTCTTGAGTAAATCCGTGACGAACGCGTCGCGCGCTTCGGGCGTCAGCGGGTGATTGCCAAACAGGTTTTCCGCCAATGCTGGCTGCATCGCCAGACTCACAGCAACACCTACTGAACATAACCATTTCATGTTGAGTCTCTCTTTATCTTTATCCCGACGAGGCGGTAAAAACAGAATAAAAACCGCAGTTTGCCATAAGCCTAAACGCGAGAGGAGAAGAAAGCGAAGGTTATTCTCCTAATTTTCCGCACAGTCGAATACGCAACCGCCAGCAAATGGTATCAAGGCGGCAAATGAATACCACCAACACAGAAACAATTTGAATGAGAAAGCGTATTGTCATACAAAGCGCTATGCTTAACGCTGATATTTTGTCCCACCACAAGGAGTGGAGAATGTCTTCCATAACAATGACTGATAATAAAACGTTCCTGAATGAGCTGGCCCGCCTGGTAGGCCATTCTCACCTGCTGACAGACCCCGCCAAAACCGCCCGCTATCGCAAGGGTTTCCGTTCCGGTCAGGGCGACGCGCTGGCCGTTGTTTTCCCGGGTTCATTACTGGAACTGTGGCGTGTGCTCAACGCCTGCGTTAACGCTGACAAAATTATTCTGATGCAGGCCGCCAACACCGGTCTGACGGAAGGCTCCACGCCGAACGGCAACGACTACGATCGCGATATTGTGATTATCAGCACCCAGCGGCTGGATAAGCTGCACTTACTGGATAACGGCCAACAGGTTCTGGCCTGGCCCGGTACGACGCTCTATGCGCTGGAAAAAGCGCTTAAACCGCTGGGCCGTGAACCGCACTCGGTGATTGGTTCGTCGTGTATCGGCGCGTCGGTCATCGGCGGCATCTGTAATAACTCCGGCGGCTCGCTGGTGCAGCGCGGCCCGGCCTATACCGAGATGTCGCTCTTTGCCCGTATTGACGAGCAAGGCAAACTGCAACTGGTCAATCATCTGGGTATCGATCTTGGGCATACGCCGGAGCAGATCCTGAGCAAGCTGGATGATGAACGGATTAAAGATGAGGATGTGCGTCACGATGGTCGTCATGCGCACGATCACGACTACGTGACGCGGGTACGAGATATCAACGCCGATACGCCCGCCCGCTATAACGCCGACCCGGACCGTTTGTTTGAATCTTCCGGCTGCGCCGGAAAACTGGCGGTTTTTGCCGTTCGCCTTGATACCTTTGCAGCGGAAAAAAATCAGCAGGTTTTTTATATCGGCACCAATCAGCCCGCGGTACTGACTGAAATCCGTCGGCATATTCTGGCGAACTTCGACAATCTGCCAGTGGCGGGAGAATATATGCATCGCGATATCTACGATATTGCGGAGCAGTACGGTAAAGATACCTTTCTGATGATCGATAAACTCGGCACCGACAAGATGCCATTCTTTTTCACGCTAAAAGGCCGAACCGATGCGATGCTGGAAAAAGTAAAATTTTTCCGACCGCATTTCACCGACCGCGCGATGCAGAAATTCGGCCATCTGTTTCCCAGCCATCTGCCGCCGCGAATGAAAAACTGGCGCGATAAATATGAGCATCATCTGCTGTTAAAAATGGCGGGAGACGGCGTCGCAGAAGCGCAACGCTGGCTGAATGAATTTTTTAAATCCGCTGAGGGCGGTTTCTTCACCTGTACGCCGGAAGAAGGCAGCAAAGCCTTCCTGCACCGCTTCGCCGCTGCTGGCGCAGCGATTCGTTATCAGGCCGTACACGCTGATGAAGTGGAAGATATTCTGGCGCTGGATATCGCCCTGCGCCGCAACGATACCGACTGGTTCGAGCATCTGCCGCCGGAAATCGACAGCCAACTGGTACATAAACTCTATTACGGTCACTTTATGTGCCACGTTTTTCATCAGGACTATATCGTGAAGAAAGGCGTCGACGTCCATGCGCTGAAAGCGCAAATGCTGGAGCTGTTGCAGGCGCGCGGGGCACAATACCCGGCGGAGCACAACGTTGGACATCTGTATAAAGCGCCGGAAACGCTGACGCGTTTTTATCGGCAAAATGACCCAACCAACAGTATGAACCCCGGTATCGGCAAAACGAGTAAGCGGAAATTCTGGCAGGAAAATACGCCCGACGAAACGCATTAACACGGTGTGGTTTACCGTGAATGCCCGGCGGCGCGATGCCTGCCGGGCCTGCGGCGACTTAATCGTTCTGTGCGGTTTGCGCTCCGGCGCTGGCGCTGGCTGCCGCCATTTGCGCGGCTTTTTGCTTTTTATAGCTCAGCGCGGCAGCCGGAACGGGCATGACTTTACCGGTTTCAATCCATGTACGCAGGCGACTGGCGTCCGCAAAGTGGGTATATTTGCCGAACGCGTCCATGACCACCAGCGCGACCGGTTTGTTATTGATCACGGTACGCATCACCAGGCAATGCCCCGCCGCATTGGTAAAGCCGGTTTTCGTTAACTGGATATTCCAGTTATCACGGTAGACCAAATGGTTGGTATTGCGAAACGGCAGCGTATACGCCGGATGCGAGAATGTCGCCATATCTTCGCGCGTGGTGCTTAGCTGGCCAATCAGCGGGTATTGCTTCGTGGCAATCAGCAATTTTGTTAAATCCCGCGCGGTCGAGACGTTATGAATCGACAGCCCCGTCGGCTCAACAAAGCGGGTATGCGTCATGCCCAGCGCTTTCGCCTTCGCATTCATCGCTTTAATAAATGCGTTATAACCGCCGGGATAATAGTGCGCCAGGCTTGCCGCCGCACGGTTTTCGGATGACATCAACGCCAGCAGCAACATATTTTTGCGGCTAATTTCGCTGTTCAGGCGCACGCGGGAGTAAACCCCTTTCATTTCCGGCGTCTGGCTGATATCGACCTTCAGTATTTCATCCAGCGGCAATCGCGCGTCGAGCACGACCATCGCTGTCATTAATTTGGTTATCGAGGCAATCGGACGCACCAGATCCGGGTGGTTCGAATAGATCACTTTATTGGTGTTGAGATCAACAATCATTGCGCTACCGGAGGCAATCTCAGGTTGAGACGCCGCGGTTGTCGCTGCCGTTTTCGCCACAGCCTGCGGGGCAAAAGGAACGGCCAACATCAGAGCAAGGCTCAGGAATGAAGCTCAGAATTTCAGCATGATGAGATTTCTGATAATGATTCACGCGCGTCGTAACGCACACCGCCTGAGCTAAGATTATACTCAAGCTAGCAGTGGCATCATAGCGGCACGCCAGCGTTGCCGCTACAGAAGAATCGTCAGCAAATGCTGCATTGCTGGCTTTTGCGCCAGCCCTTTTTCGCATCAGAACAGGCGGTAGCCATATCCCCACAGGATCACGGTGATCGCCAGCAGCACCTCCAGGACCAGTACGCCGATAGCGAGCGTCGAACTGGAGAAGCTTAATCCCTCCTCTCTATTAATGTTAAGGAAAGTCGGAATACCCAAATACAGCAAATAGCCGGTGTAAAAAAGCGCGACAGCGCCGACCAAAGCGCATAGCCATACCAGGGGATAGAGCGCCACCAGACCACTTAAAAACAGCGGCGTCGCGACATAGCCGGCAAAAACCATACAGCGCGCAAGCGATGGCCGTTGCGGATAGTTTCGCGCCATCCACCAGATGACGCGTCCCATCACCGCGACGCCCGCCAGCATCACGCCGTAGAACAAGACCGCCAGCGCAAAAGCGGTAAACAGCGAGAGTTGTAACACGTTGCCGTCGCCAAAATTCCAGCCGATTTGCGTCGTGCCGATAAAGGCGCAGACGACGGGAATCGCCGCCATCAGCAAAACATGGTGCGTATAGTGATGCGAAACGGTTTCGTTTTCGCTTTTGATCACCTGCATTTCCCGATCGGGATGGGAAAAAAGCCCCCATACATGGTTCATACTGCCCCCTTCTGCTGCCTCAGATGCCAGTATGTTCAAGTATAATTCAGTTTCTGGTTATTTTATGAGCAATGGCAAAATAGTCTCCGGCAAAACGTCGGCTTTGCCGCGCACGCCTCTTGCCAGGGTGTATGCTTAATGCCGGAGGTGGTTTACGCATGGATATCAACACGCTTATTACGCATTATGGCTATGCGGCGCTGGTTATCGGCAGTATGGCCGAAGGTGAAACCGTTACCCTGTTGGGGGGCGTCGCGGCGCATCAGGGATTACTCAAGTTTCCGCTGGTGGCGGCGGCCGTCGCGCTGGGAGGGATGATGGGCGATCAGCTACTTTACCTGTTAGGACGATGCTATGGCGGGAAGATCCTGCGTCGTTTCCCGCGTTATCATACGAAGATTCGTCGCGCGCAGAAAATGATCCAACGCCATCCGTATCTGTTTGTGATCGGCACGCGTTTTATGTATGGCTTCCGGGTGGTTGGCCCGCTGCTGATTGGCGCCAGCCGCCTGCCGCCTAAAATTTTTCTGCCGCTGAATATTGTAGGCGCGCTGATCTGGGCGCTGCTGTTTACCACGCTGGGATATCTTGGCGGCGAGGTGATCGCGCCATGGCTGCACGACCTCGATCAGCATCTCAGGCACGGAGTCTGGCTGATTCTGGCCATCGTCCTGGTGGTGGGCGTGCGCTGGTGGCTGAAAAGACGCGGCAAAGCGGAGGCCCGTTAAACCCGATGGTATCCGGATGGCATAACGCCGCCATCCGGCCCCGGCGTTTATTTTGCGTTGAATTGCGGATTCACCAGCATAAATCCGCCGTCGACAATCAGCGACTGACCGGTGGTATAGCTTGCGCCTTCCGAACACAGCCAGGCGACGAGGCTGGCTATTTCATGCGTAGAACCCGGTCGGGCGATAGGGATCGAGGGTTCCGATCCCGGCTCAATGTCGCTGTCATCCATATCATTCATCGGCGTGGCGATAGCGCCTGGCGCGACGGCGTTGACCAAAATATGATGCTCAATCAGTTCCAGCGCCATGGATTTAGTCAATCCCCCCAACGCATGTTTCGCCGCGGTATAGGCGCTGGCTTGCGGAAGCGGCGTATGCTCATGGACGGAGGTGATGTTGATAATGCGCCCTCCCTCTCCTTGTTTAATCATATGCCGGGCGGCGATCTGCGCGCAGAGAAACGCGCCATCGACATCCACGGTAAAAATTTGCCGCCACTGCGTAAACGGCATATCAATAAACGCGGATTTGGTCATCGCCCCGGCATTATTGACCAGCACGTCAACGCGCCCCAGGCGCTGGATAAGATGTTCAATGGCCTGCGCGCCCTCGGGTAACTGGCTCAGGTCAAGATGAATGGTCTCTGCCCGCACACCAAACTGCGCCGCTTTTTTCGCCGTCTCCTGCGCGCCGCGTTCATCGGAATGCCAGGTGATACCAATATCAAAACCGTTTTGTGCTAATAACAACGCACACGCTTTGCCAATTCCCGAATCTGATGCCGTTACAATTGCGACTTTGGTCATATTCCTCTCCGGATGAATCATACACAGCCTAAGTATAGGAACCCTGTCTGAATCATCTGGAAAAATCAGGAATGATAACCGCCGCCCAGCGCGCTGGTAAGCTGAATAGAGGCATCCAGCCACTGGCCCTGCAACAGCAAGCCGTTACACTGCTCGCGCAGTGCCGGGATTTTGGCCTCGCTCACGCGGGAACCCGCAATAATGCCGGCATTAAAGCGCGCTTGCGCCAGACCGACCACACGCTGCGCGTCATGCTCAATCTGCTGCTGATGCTGATTTTTCTGCGCCAGCGTCTCTACCTGACTGGCGGCGCGCGCCACATCATTAACCGCATCTACCACCGCTTTGTTGTAGTTGGCGATAGAAAGGTTGCTTTGCGCTTTGGCGATATCGAGGTTGGCATTCAGCCTGCCGCTGTCGAAAATCGGCAGCGTCAGCCCGCCGGTAATGCCATATTGCTGTGCGGAATGGCGGAACAGATCGCTCAGATGTAACGCATCCTGCTGTAAAAAAGCCATCAGATTGATATCGGGATAAAACGCGGCCTTCGCGGCGTCAATGCTGCTCAACGAGGATTCAATGTACCAGTGCGCGGCCTGTAGATCCGCCCGGCGCGCCAGCAACGAATACCCCAGTTGCGACGGTAACTGGCTTTCAACGGCGGGGAGACTCACCTGACGCAGCTTGAGCGCCGCCGATTGCGTATTGGTTAACGCGCTGAGCCGCGCTTCAATAACCTTCATTTTACCGTTAACGTCATTCAACTGCTGCTGGGTTTTGCTGGCGTCGATATCGGTCTCGACCCCTTCAACAGAAGAAGTAATACCGTGTTGATACAGCTCCCGGTTTACCGCCACCACGTTTTGCTGCTCATGCTCGATTTGCATCAGCACATTTTTCAGCGCCGCCTGCGTCTGCCACTCCCAGTAGAGTCGCGCCACGCCGCTTGCCAGCAATTGTCGGGTCTGCTCCTGCTCCGCTTCGCGCGCTTTGACCGCCCCGATCCGCGCGGTAACTTCAGCGCGGTTTTTCCCCCATAAATCCAGATCCCAGCCCGCCGTCAGGCCGAATGTACCGTTGGTATACCACGGCCCGGTCGTTCCCGCCGCGGGGTCGGTAATCGCGAATGGCCCCATCAGCCCTTCCGCGGACATTCGCTGGCGCTCAATGTCGGCAGAAAAGTCGAGCTGCGGGCCGTCCTGCGCCTCAACCGCTTTCGCCTGCGCTTCCGCCAGTTGAATACGCTGTTCAGCCACCTGCATATCCGGCGAATGCTGTATGGCATTATCAATCAGCGCGTCAAGCTGCGCATCGTGATACGCCTTCCACCACTGGCTATCCGGCCAACCGTTTTTCAATGCCGCCGGCAGGCTGGAATCAACATGAGAAGAGGGCGTCTGCTGGGTCAGCGACTGGCGGGTATCGTGCATAGGGGCGCAGCCCGCCAGCAAAATAAAAAGCGGTAAGCTCGCTGTCGCGGCAAGGAAAGAATTACGATTCATGGAGGTGTTCTGATAAAAAAAGGTGCGCAGAGAGTACGTCTTACGGCGAACTATTTTTTAGTTACGCGTGGCAATACATCATCAGACAACAAAAGACATATTTTGAAATTTATATGATTAGCAAATAATTTCATCTGATACATTTTTTGATGTAATACTTCAATGAAAAGTCCCACTAACCCGTTCATAAATGAACGATTTTGCTGCAATACGCGCCAGCAGCCTTCATGAGTTAAACGTCGCCGCGCCCAACAAAGCAGCAGATGGCTTAATACTTTCCTATACTTTGTTTGTATTTACCAATAAAGGGACAAACAATGAAAATTCTTCTATGGGCAATCTTAATTATTTTTCTGATTGGGCTGTTGGTGGTAACGGGCGTGTTTAAGATGATTTTCTGATTCCTGCGCCGGGCAGCGATAGTATCTGCCCGGCACACGTTCTGGACGCTGTAGAGATTAGATTTTAATAGCCTGAATCACCCGCGCAATCTCGGACGAACGGTTTAACGCCCGAATCGACTGAAAGAGTTCTGTCGCCTCAATATATTCCTTACGTAAATATCCCAACCACTGTTTAATACGCGCGACATGGTATAAACCGGTATCGCCCTGCTTTTCCAGTCGGGTATATTTTTGTAATAACGTTACCACTTCCGGCCACGGCATACGCGGTTCGTTATACTTCACCACCCGGCTCAGGTTAGGAATATTTAACGCCCCGCGGCCAATCATCACCGCATCGCAGCCGCTGGTCGCCATACATGCCTGCGCGCTCTGCCAGTCCCAGATTTCGCCATTAGCGATAACCGGAATAGTCAGACGCTGGCGTATTTCGCCGATCGCCTGCCAGTCGATATGCTCGGCGCGGTAGCCCTGCGCTTTGGTACGGCCATGCACCACCAGTTCACTGGCGCCGGCCTGCTGCACCGCATCGGCGATTTCAAATTTTCTATCGCCGCTATCCCAGCCGAGACGCACTTTTACCGTCACCGGCAGATGCGACGGTACCGCGGCCCGCATCGCTTTCGCGCCCTGATAGATGAGTTCGGGATCTGTGAGCAATGTCGCGCCGCCGCCGCTGCCGTTCACCACTTTTGACGGACAGCCGCAGTTCAGGTCCACGCCATACGATCCCAACGCCGTCGCCCGCGCGGCGTTTTCCGCCAGCCACTGCGGATGCTGGCCCAGAAGCTGAATACGCACCGGCGTGCCGGACGGCGTGCGGCTGGCGTGAAGCAACTCCGGGCAGATGCGATGAAACACTTTTACCGGCAGCAGCTGATCCACCACGCGCACAAATTCGGTGATGCAGAGATCGTAATCATTCACTTCGGTCAGCAGCTCGCGCACTAACGCGTCGAGCACGCCTTCCATCGGCGCCAGTAAAACACGCATATCGGTATCCACAGCAAAAAAAGAGGCGCTATCATAACGCCTCTCTGCGATGAGCAAAACTTTTTGCCGGGTGGCGGCGCAAACGCCACGCTACGTCACGTAAGGCGCTCAACGCGGCTCAAGACAGTTATCTTCTTTCCAGCCGTACAGCCATTCGATACCGCGATAAAACGCCTCCTGCGATTTCCCTTTCCACAGCAGATTACGCACCTGACGCTCCACCCCGGCGGCGTGATAGAGACGCCCCATCTCGCGGGTAGACCAGACGATACGCGCCGTGCGGGGAATACGCACCGACTCATACAGCGCAAATGCCTGCTGCGCGTCGCCGTCGCAGCGTTCCAGCGCTTTGCCTAGCGTGACGGCGTCTTCCAGCGCCATACAGGCGCCCTGGGCCATATATTGCGCCACCGGATGCGCGGCGTCGCCCACCAGAGTGATACGCTCGGTTCCCCATTTTGCGACCGGCTCGCGATCGGCGGTCGACCAGCGGCGCCAGGAGGTCGGCTTATCCAGCATCTGACGCGGGCGGGGATGAATACCGGCAAAATAAGAGAGCACCTCTTCTTTACTGCCGTCTTTCACGCCCCACTCTTCTTGCTGGCGGCTGTGGAATGTCACCACCAGATTGTACTGTTGGCCTCCGCGCAGCGGATAATGGACCAGGTGACAATGCGGGCCTGCCCACAGCACCGGTGCGTTAATACGTAAATCGTCCGGCATATCGTCGCAATCAATCACCGCCCGATAGACTACATGCCCCGTTACGCGCGGCGCGTCGCCGAGTAAACTTTGCCGCACGACCGATTTAACGCCGTCGCAGCCCACGAGAATATCCGCCGTCCAGCTATTTCCCTGCTCATCAAACACCGTAACGTCATCCGGCGTCTGGCGGATATCGACAATATGGGTCGAGGTACGATACTCCACGCCAGGGTGCGTCAGCACCGCTTCCCATACCGTTGCATGAATATCTACCCGGTGAATTACCGCATACGGCCCGCCAAAATGGTCGCGGAACGCCTGCCCGGTTTCAATGCGTACCACTTCTTCGGCATTCACGGCATCCATCATGGTAATGTGATCGGTAAACACCGCACGCTGGCGGGCAACATCGCCCACACCGAGACTATCCAGCGCCGAAAAAGCGTTCGGCCCAAGCTGAATACCCGCGCCAATCTCGCCAATTTCGTGCGCTTTTTCCAGCAGCATGACTTTTATTCCCTGGCGCGCCAGCGACAGCGCGGTCGCCGCGCCGCCGATTCCGCCACCTACAATAATTGCGCTTGTCACGTGAGTCATGGTCATTCTCCTTTTCAGGCCGGGATTTTATCTTGTTGATTTTCCGGCGCGGCGGCAATAAACGCCGGTAGCTGTACGCAGGCGTCATAAACGGCTTTACAGCGCGGATAGCCTGATAAATCGCAGCCCATCCTGAGCGCATTCGCCCACTGAGGAATCAGGCAGCAGTCCGCAAGGCCTGGCGCGTCGCCCACGCAGAATCGTCCGGACTGACTTTTACGCAATAGCTGCTCTACCGCGCTTAACCCTTGCTGTATCCAGTGGGCGTACCAGCGTTTTTTATCCTCTTCGCTAACCTTCAGCTCATCGGTCAGGTAGCGCAACACGCGCATGTTATTGATCGGGTGTATATCGCAGGCGATAGCGTAGACAATTTCCAGCGCCTGGCTGCGCGCCGGGTCGCTCGTCGGCAGCAGCGGCGTTTGCGGAAAATGTCGGTCCAGCCAGTCGACGATGGCCAGCGATTGCCCCAACGATTCGCCGTCATCAGTGACTAGCGTCGGCACCAGGCCTACCGGATTCATCCGTCGGTAGGCCAGCGCATTCTGCTGGCCGATACGAATATTGACGCCCACTGTCTGGTAATCAATCCCCTTTAACGCCAGCGCAATACGTACACGATAAGACGCCGAACTATTAAAGAAACTGTACAGCTTCATCGTTCACCTCAGACAATTTTCACAGCAATCGGCGTCAGACCTTCTACGTTCCCGGTGATGACATCCCCTTTCACCACTGCGCCCACCCCCTCTGGCGTACCGGTGAAAATCAAATCGCCTGGCTGCAATTCAAAAAAGCCGGACAAATAGCTGATGGTTTCATTCACCGACCAAATCAGATGACGAATATCGCTGCGCTGATGGTCTTCGCCGTTAACCTGTAGCCAAATAGGGGCGTTATCCACATTATGCGTTTCAGCGGCTTTGTGTAATGGCGCAATGGGCGCGGAGAGATCGAACGCTTTGCCAATTTCCCACGGGCGTCCCATCTGACGCATTTCCATCTGACGATCGCGACGCGTCATGTCCAGACCGGTGGCGTATCCCCAGACATATTCATGGGCTTTTTCTAGCGGGATATCGCTCCCCTTTTTACCAATCGCCACCACCAGCTCAATTTCATAATGGTAGTTATCGGTCTGCGCCGGATACGGCAGTTCCAGGGTATCCCCCGCCGCTACCGGGACGACAGCGTCCGCTGGTTTACAAAAGAAGAACGGCGGTTCGCGATCGGGATCAAAACCCATTTCACGGGCATGGGCGGCATAGTTGCGACCCACGCAGTAAACGCGACGTACCGGAAACTGCTCATCACTGCCCGCCACGGGTACTGTCACCGGGGCCTGCGGCTGGAATACATATTTGGTCATGTTCTCTCTCCCTAATTAATAACGTGCTTCGCGGAACAGCCCCAGGGCTTCCTGAACCGGCTTGTCCGAAAAGCTGAATAACACCGTGTCTTCGCTGCTGCGAAACGACACCTCATGCCAGGTCGGCGCCACAAAAATGTCTTTTGCGGAAAAATGAAAAGTTTCGTTGCCGATAGTGACCTGCCCTGCCCCTTCAACGACGTGGTAGATAGTGCTGTCGGTGCTCCGCGCCACACGCGAGGCAAAGCCTTTTGGCAGCAGTTGCAGGAACGCGCCCATCGACGGCATCGGATAACCGCCAGTGACGGGATTAACGTAACGCAGCTTGTAGCCTTCCCACTCATCCGGATCGCCCATACGGGTCAGATCGTGCAACGCCTCGCGACTGCGGTCGTAACGGTAGTTGAAAATCGGCGACGAGTTCCCGCGCTGGTGGCGCAGCGGCAGCATATTCGCTGCATAGCGCGGCAGATAATCGCCCTCTTTTCGCGTCACCGGCTGCTGATCTTCGGGATAGTCTTCCGCAAAACCACAGCCCAGGAGATTGACTAACGGCAGATCCAGACCATCCAGCCATACCACCGGCTCTGATCCCGGATTACCATGATCGTGCCAGCGCCACTGCGGCGTCAGGATAAAATCGCCGGTATGCATTGGCGTGCGCTCGCCGTCCACCGCGGTAAATGCGCCTTTACCTTCGACGATAAAACGCAGCGCCGACTGGTTATGGCGATGACTCGGCGCGACTTCGCCGGGCAGGATCAGCTGTAAACCAGCGTATAAGGTCGCCGTGATCGACGACTGACCGCGCAATGCCGGATTTTCCAGCACCAGCACCCGGCGGATCGCCTCTTTCGCGCCAATGACATTGCCGCTTTCCATCAGTAGCGGACGAATTTCCTGATAATTCCAGTAGGCCGGCGCGCAGTTGGCGTTTGGCGTCTGCGGTACCAGGTGATGTAACGATTCCCACAGCGGCGTCAGATTCTGCCCGGAAATATGCTGGTAATACTGCTGACGGCTATCTTTTACGTTCTGATTTATTTCAGACATGGAGATTCTCCTTATTCGTTTACGACGCTGGCACGCGGCAGGTCGTCAGGTACAGAAATCGAAAGGCGGACAACCACTGTCAGCAGGGTAAGCATTACCGCGCTGATAGCCGCCGGAATAGCAATGACAAAAAACAACGTATCGAAAGAGAAATTGAGGGCCATCATCATGCCGCCGGAGAGCGAACCGACAATCGCCCCGCAGCGTCCAATGGCGTTCGACCAGCTCACGCCCGTCGCCCGGCTTTGGGTGGGGTACAGCGTCGCCGTCAGAGCATTCAGCCCGACCTGGGAACCGCTAATACCGATGCCGGTACCAAAAATCGCCAGCGCCATCAGCCAAAGGCCGTTTTCGCTCAGGCCTATCATGACAATGCAAACTGCGCCCAGCGCATAGCTCACCGCCAGTACCCGGAACGGGTTAAGCCGGTCCATCAACACGCCGAGTAACAGCGCGCCAAGCGTGCCGCCCACCTGGAATGCGGCAGTCACCCACGACGCCTGTTGCAGATCAATACCTCGATGGTTAAGTAACGTCGGCATCCAGCTGGAAAGCAGATAGATAATGAGCAGGCTCATAAAGAACACCACCCATAACATCAGGGTAATGACAAGCTGTCGCCCGGCAAAAAGCTGGCGAATACTGCCTTTGGCGACGGCTGCCGTCTCATGCAGAAAGAATTGCGTATCGTGATAGCGCTCGCCGGTAATGGCGCTGACCGTCCGGGCGACAACGGCTTGCGGTAGTTGGCGACGTACCTGCCAGCGGGGAGATTCCGGCAGCGCGAACAGCAGGCCGAAAAACAGCATCAAAGGCAAGATGCCGCCTAGCGCCAGAATTCCGTGCCAGCCAATCAGCGGCACCAGTTGCGCGCTCACAATCCCGCCCATCGCCGACCCCAGGGTAAAACCGCAGAACATCAGCGTGACCAGCGCTCCGCGTCGACGAGCGGGAAGGTATTCCGACGTCATGGTGATGGTATTCGGCATCGCTCCGCCCAGTCCCAGACCGGTTAAGAAGCGCAGCAACACCAGGGTTTCTATATCCGGCGAGAAAGCGGAAAGCAGGCTCAATGCGCCGAATAGCGCCACGCAAAGCTCAATGACCCGCTTGCGGCCAAAGCGATCCGCCAGCGGCCCGCATAGCAGCGCGCCGGCCGTAAGCCCCAGCAGCCCTGCGCCAAACAGCGGCGCAAGTTCGCTGGCGCTTAGCTGCCAGTGAGTACGAATATCCGGGGCGATGAAGCCAATCGCGGCGGTGTCGAAACCGTCGAGCATAACCACCAGAAAACAGCAGATGATAACGCGCCACTGCATTTTGCCGACGGGCGCGGCATCAATAAGGGCTTGTAGATCACGTCGTTGAGTCATAGCTAATGCCTCAGTGCAGGGAGATAGATGTTGTTTTTATGTTTGCTATGTTACGAGTTTGTAGAGTGAGCGATAAAATGTACAATGGCTTTTCAGGCAGAGACATAACCTGGAGGTTATAGCGAATGGCGAACTGGGCGCAGAAATTGAAATTACATCACCTGCAAACGCTGGTTGCGCTGGGCGAACAGGGCAACCTGACGCACGTCGCCCGGATGATGAATATCTCCCAGCCGGCGCTATCGAAGTGGCTATCTCAACTCGAAGATGAGATAGGCATCACGCTTTTTGAGCGCCACAGTAAAGGACTACGCCCCTCGGAAGGCGGTAAATTACTGCTCCAGCACGCCCAGCGCCTAATTAACGATCTGGAGCGTTCACAGTATGAAATCGCCCGTTTCAAGCAGGGCGGCCTGGTTGGCAGCCTGAAGATCGGCTGTTCGCCCGTGGCGACTGACTGCGTATCACAGGCGATTCTGAGCCTGCTTAACGAAATGCCGACGCTGCATCTGAATATTGAAGAGAAGGTAATGACGCCGCTGCTGCACGATTTGCTTGCCGGTCAGGTGGATGTGGTGGTAGGGCGTGTCGGCGGCCGCGCCCTGCAACTGCCGCTTAATTATCAGGTACTTTATACCGAGCCGGTCTGCTTTGTGGCGCGTCCGCACCATCCGCTGGCCGCGCGAGCGCAGATCGCCTGGAGCGATCTGGCACACTGGCGGTGGATAGTCTGGCCAACCGGCACCCCTATTCGCATCAGTATTGATAACGCCCTCGTCGATAATGGCGTCATGCTCCCGGAAAACACCATTGAATCGGCGTCAATGAACGTCAGCACCAATTTGCTGCAAAGCAGCGATATGATCTCTATTCTTTCTTTACGGCTGGCGCAACGCTATGCCAGCCAGGGGCAACTGGCGATTTTAAACTTGCCAAAAATTGAGCAAAAAGGCAGCGTAGGGATGTTCTGGCGTAAGAATGAGACGCCGTCTTTGGCCCTGAGTCGCTTTTTGTATTTTTTAGCCCAGGTTTAACGCCGCCGACCAGGGGCATTGCCCGATGTTCCTGCTGTCTATACCCACTATGCTAAGAATTCATGATGTGATCGGTAGCACGTTTTAACGTTTAATTGTATGATGAATCCATCTCATCAAGGGCTTTAAACATGAGTAAGTCACTGAATATTATCTGGCAATATATACGCGCTTTTGTATTGATTTATGCCTGTTTGTACGCAGGCATTTTTCTTGCATCACTGCTTCCTATCACTATTCCCGGCAGCATTATCGGGATGTTAATTCTGTTTGTATTGCTGGCGCTGCAAATTCTGCCGGCAAAGTGGGTTAACCCCGGCTGTTATGTGCTGATTCGTTATATGGCGTTGCTGTTTGTGCCAATTGGCGTTGGGGTCATGCAATATTTTGACTTACTGCGCGCGCAATTCGGCCCGGTGGTGGTCTCTTGCGCTATCAGTACGCTGGTCGTTTTTGTGGTCGTAAGCTGGAGTTCACATCTGATACACGGTGAGCGTAAAGTGGTTGGGCAGAAGGGAACGAAAAAATGATGACATATATCTGGTGGTCGTTACCGCTGACGCTGGCGGTATTTTTCGCCGCCCGCAGACTGGCGGCGCATTTTAAAATGCCGTTGCTGAATCCGCTGCTGGTGGCAATGGTAGTCATTATTCCTTTTCTGTTGCTGACCGGTATTCCCTACGAGCACTACTTCAAAGGCAGCGAAGTACTTAACGATCTGCTGCAACCGGCGGTGGTGGCGCTGGCCTATCCCCTTTATGAACAGTTGCACCAGATTCGCGCGCGTTGGAAATCCATTATTAGCATCTGTTTTGTCGGCAGTCTGGTAGCGATGATTACCGGAACATCCGTTGCCTTGCTGATGGGCGCAACGCCTGAAATCGCGGCATCGGTACTGCCTAAATCCGTGACTACGCCTATCGCGATGGCGGTGGGCGGCAGCATCGGCGGCATCCCCGCGATCAGCGCGGTATGCGTAATTTTTGTCGGTATTCTGGGCGCGGTGTTTGGCCACACGCTGTTAAACGCGATGCACATCCGTACTAAAGCCGCACGCGGGCTGGCAATGGGGACCGCCTCACATGCGCTCGGTACTGCGCGCTGCGCCGAGCTGGATTACCAGGAAGGCGCGTTTAGCTCCCTGGCGCTGGTGATCTGCGGCATTATTACCTCGCTGGTAGCGCCCTTTTTGTTTCCGCTCATTCTGGCGGTAATGCGCTAACGACGGGACAAAAGACCGGGTTAAAATTTGCGATACGTCGCGTATTTTTCATTTAAGTTTCACAAGTTGCATAAGCAATGAGATTTAGATCACATATTAAGACATGGCAGGCCCGTAAACTACGGTTCCATTACATTGTTATGAGGCAACGCCATGCATCCACGTTTTCAAACTGCTTTTGCCCAGCTTGCGGATAATTTGCAATCAGCGCTGGCCCCTATCCTGGCGGACCACCATTTTCCCGCCATGCTGACCGCAGAGCAGGTCTCGACGCTTAAAAATACGGCGGGACTGGACGAAGACGCGCTGGCTTTCGCACTGTTACCTCTGGCGGCGGCCTGCGCCCGTACCGATTTGTCCCATTTTAACGTCGGCGCGATTGCGCGCGGCGTTAGCGGCAACTGGTATTTCGGCGCGAATATGGAGTTCCTGGGCGCCACCATGCAACAAACTGTGCATGCTGAACAAAGCGCGATTAGCCACGCCTGGCTACGCGGCGAAAAAGGGCTCGCCGCCGTCACCGTTAACTACACGCCTTGCGGCCACTGTCGCCAGTTTATGAACGAGCTGAACAGCGGTCTGGATCTGCGCATTCATCTGCCGGGCCGCGCGCCGCATACGTTACGCGATTATCTGCCTGACGCTTTCGGGCCAAAAGATCTGGAGATCAAAACGCTGCTGATGGACGAGCAGGATCATGGCTTTACGTTAACGGGCAATACGCTAACGCAAGCGGCGATTACGGCAGCCAATAAGAGCCATATGCCTTATAGCCACTCACCGAGCGGCGTGGCGCTGGAATGTAAAGATGGCCGTATTTTCACCGGCAGCTATGCGGAAAACGCCGCCTTTAACCCTACGCTTCCCCCACTGCAAGGCGCGCTAAACCTGCTGAGTCTCAATGGCTATGACTATGCGGATATTCAGCGCGCGATTCTGGCGGAAAAAGGCGATGCGGCATTAATTCAATGGGATGCCACCGCCGCAACGCTGAAAGCGTTAGGTTGCCATAATATTGACCGCGTGCTTCTCGGCTAAGCAAATGTGCCGGATAGCGACGCACTGGCGTCTTATCCGGCCTGACTCTCCTCTCCCGCGACCCGATACAAGGGAAATCATGCTGAAAATCTCCGCAATCAGACGGCGGTTTCTTGCGCTACGTCTTCGGGTACAGTAGCCTGATCGTACTTTCATCCTGGTATCGAGTTTCCTGCATGTTAAAGCGCGTGTTTTACAGCCTGTTGGTCCTGGTAGGCTTGCTGCTGTTGACGGTGCTTGGCCTCGATCGGTGGATGAGCTGGAAAACAGCGCCCTATATCTATGACGAGCTACAGGATCTCCCCTACCGCCAGGTTGGCGTCGTGTTAGGGACAGCCAAATACTATCGCAAGGGTGTCATTAATCAGTACTATCGTTATCGTATCCAGGGCGCGTTAAACGCTTACAATAGCGGTAAAGTCAATTACCTGCTGCTCAGCGGCGACAATGCCCTGCAAAGCTATAACGAACCGATGACCATGCGCAAAGACCTTATCGCGGCGGGCGTCGATCCTGCGGACATTGTGCTTGATTACGCTGGCTTCCGTACGCTTGACTCCATTGTGCGTACCCGCAAAGTGTTTGATATCAACGACTTTATTATCATCACTCAGCGCTTCCACTGCGAACGCGCCTTGTTTATTGCGTTGCATATGGGCATTCAGGCGCAGTGTTACGCGGTACCTTCACCCAAAAATATGCTGACAGTACGCTTGCGCGAATTTGGCGCCCGCTTTAGCGCGCTGGCGGATCTCTATATTTTTAAACGCGAACCGCGTTTTTTAGGCCCGCTGGTACCTATTCCCACGCAGCATCAGGTGCCAAATGACGCCCAGGGGTATCCGGCCGTTACGCCGGAACAATTGCTTGAACTGGAAAAGAAAAAAGGGAAATGATCATGGATGTACAGACGATATTTGTCATATTAGCCTTTCTGCTACTCCCGCTTTTTTGCTTTCGTGAGGCCTGGAAAGGCTGGCGAACCGGCGCGGTAGATAAAGTTGTCAAAAATGCGCGAAAACCGGTTTATGTTTATCGCCATGCCGATCCCGTACAATATTGGTCTTATCTTTTTCTTTATACCGGTTGCGGTTTTTTATTTACTGGAATGATTATTTATCTTCTTTTTTATCGTTAATCTATTTATTATCCCTTTAAAATTGAGAATAGTTATTATTATGATATAAGGAACAAATGCTGTTTTGCATTCTGGTTTCATTTTTTTGTGAATTCTTTCACAGAATGCCCTTCTTTCAATGCTTAGGCTGGCGGTAGATTTTAGATCATTAAAACGCGTTATTTGCGTTTCGCCTTAATTTATTCAAGCATTAAGGAAGATTATATGCCGCAACAAAATTATCTGGATGAACTCACGCCTGGTTTTACGCCATTACTGGCAATAAAAGAGGCTTCCCGTTGTTTATTATGTCACGATGCGCCCTGTAGTCAGGCTTGCCCGGCGCAAACCGATCCGGGGAAATTTATTCGTTCTATTTACTTTCGCAATTTTAAAGGCGCAGCGGAAACTATCCGGGAAAATAATGCGCTTGGCGCCGTCTGCGCCAGAGTCTGTCCGACGGAAAAATTATGCCAGCGCGGATGTACACGTTCCGGAATAGATAAACCTATTGATATTGCACGCCTGCAACGTTTTATTACCGATTTTGAACAGCAGACTGCCATGCAGATTTATCAGCCCGGGAGTAAAACACGCGGGAAAGTCGCGATTATTGGCGCGGGTCCGGCAGGTTTGCAGGCAAGCGTGACGCTCACACATTTAGGCTATGACGTCACCATTTACGAAAAACAGCCGCAGCCCGGCGGATGGCTGCGTCACGGCATCCCGGCATTTCGTCTGCCGCAAAGCGTACTCGATCAGGAAATTGCCCGCATTGTAGAAATGGGCGTCAATATTAAATGTAATTGTGACGTGGGCGGGTCGCTATCGCTTGCGCAACTCAAAGCCGAATATCGCGCCGTGCTGATGACCGTCGGGATGTCCTGTGGCTCTGATTTACCGTTATTTGAGCAAGCCAGTCACGTAGAGATTGCCGTTGATTTTTTACAGCGCGCCCGTCAGGCCGACGGCGATATTAGCGTTCCGCGTAGCGCATTAATTATTGGCGGCGGCGACGTAGCGATGGATGTCGCCAGTACGTTAAAAATTCTCGGCTGTCCTTCCGTCACCTGCGTGGCGCGGGAAGAATTAGCCGAATTCCCCGCCAGCGAAAAAGAATTTACCAGCACGCAGGCATTAGGCGTATCGATTATTGATGGTTTTACGCCTGTCGCCGTCAGCGGAAATAAAGTGACCTTCCACCATGTACGCCACTCAGGAGAACTGACGCTGGAAGCGGAAAATATTATTTTGGCCGTGGGGCAGCACGCGCGACTGGATAACTTTGCGGAGATAAAAGCGCAGCATAATATTATCGACACGCACAATTATCAAACCGACGACCCGGCGATCTTTGCCGCTGGCGATATTGTTAAAGGTGATAAGACCGTCGTTTATGCGGTAAAAACCGGAAAAGAAGCCGCTCAGGCTATTCATCATTATTTAGAGGAGGCCTGCTCATGTTAACAAAAGATTTGTCTGTTACCTTTTGCGGCGTTAAGTTTCCCAATCCGTTTTGCCTTTCTTCTTCTCCGGTAGGCAATTGTTATGAGATGTGCGCCAAAGCCTATGATACCGGCTGGGGCGGGATCGTTTTTAAAACCATTGGTTTTTTATTGCCAACGAAGTCTCTCCACGTTTTGACCACCTGACGAAAGAAGATACCGGTTTTATTGGTTTCAAAAACATGGAGCAAATTGCTGAGCATCCGCTGGAAGAGAATCTGGCCGCCATTCGACGGCTAAAACAGGATTATCCGGATAAGGTGCTGATTGCTTCCATCATGGGGGAAAATGAGCAGCAGTGGCAGGAACTGGCGCGTCTGGTTGAAGAAGCCGGCGCGGATATGATTGAGTGTAACTTCTCTTGCCCGCAGATGACCTCGCACGCCATGGGAAGCGATGTAGGGCAAAGCCCGGAACTGGTTGAAAAATACTGCCGCGCCGTAAAACGCGGTTCATCTTTGCCAATGCTGGCGAAAATGACGCCGAATATTGGCGATATGTGTGAAGTCGCGCTGGCCGCCAAACGCGGCGGGGCCGACGGTATCGCCACCATCAACACCGTGAAATCCATTACTAACATCGACCTGAACCGCAAAATCGGGATGCCGGTGGTTAACGGTAAATCCAGCATCTCCGGTTATTCAGGAAAAGCGGTGAAACCCATTGCGCTGCGTTTTATCCAGCAGTTGCGAATGCACCCTGAACTGCGCGATTTCCCGATTAGCGGTATCGGCGGCATTGAAACCTGGGAAGACGCTGCCGAATTTCTGCTGCTGGGCGCGGCGACCCTACAGGTGACGACAGGCATTATGCAATACGGTTACCGCATTGTAGAAGATATGGCGAGCGGCCTCAGCCACTATCTGGCCGATCAGGGATTTGCCTCATTACAGGAGATGATCGGGCTGGCGAATGGCAATATTATCCCGGCGGAAGACCTGGATCGCAGCTATATCGTCTATCCGCGGATTAATCAGGAGAAATGCGTCGGCTGCGGACGTTGCTATATCTCCTGCTATGACGGCGGTCATCAGGCGATGGAGTGGGATGAACACAGCCACACGCCGCATTGCAATACGGAAAAATGCGTCGGTTGTCTGCTGTGCGGTCATGTCTGCCCGGTCGCCTGTATTGATTTAGGCGAGGTCAAATTTAAAAAAGGCGAAAAAGAACACGCGTTAACGCTGTAGCTCACGGTATGAAGCCCGGCGCGCAGTTTCGCTGCGCCGGGTTATCTGATAAGCAAGGTAATACGTCTGGATAACTACTTCTTACGCGCGTATTTCAGCGAGTCCAGCGCCACGGCGAAAATGATAATGCCGCCTTTGATAATGTACTGCCAGTACGGGTTTACCCCGATATAGGTCAGGCCATAGTTGATGACGGTAAAGATAATGACGCCGGTCACCACGCCGAAGACCGTCCCCACTCCGCCGCTAAACGATACGCCCCCGACCACGCACGCGGCAATCGCATCCAGTTCATACATAAAGCCGAGGTTGTTGGTGGCAGAACCAATACGCCCTGCTTCCAGTAAGCCGCCGAAGGCATAAAACACGCCGGAGAGCGCATAAATCATCAGCAGGTTCAGCGCCACGTTTACGCCAGAAACTTTCGCCGCTTCCGGGTTGCCGCCAATAGCAAAAATGTTTTTACCAAAGCGGGTCTTATTCCACAGCACCCAGACAAACACTACCGCAATCAGAGCGTAAAAGGTGATGTAGGAGAGCCGGAAACTGCCCATCGCCACAAAGCCCTGCGCAAAGGTGGAAAAGCCGCTGTCAAAGCCGGAAATGGGCGAAGCGCCGACAAAGTCATAGTAAAGGGAGTTGATTCCATAAACGATAATCATCGTGCCAAGCGTGGTAATAAACGGCGTCACGTTCAGGTAAGCAATGATGATGCCGTTCACCAGGCCAATCACCGCGCCAATCGCGCAGACAATCAGGATGACCAGCGCAATCGGCATGGTCGCCATTTCCGGAAACACTTTGTTGGCGTTTTCCATTGATTGCAGTAATGTTGCCGCCACAACCGCCGCCAGCCCTACCTGACGCCCCGCCGACAGGTCTGTCCCCTGGGTGACGATGAGTCCCGCCACGCCCAGCGCGATAATAATACGTACCGAAGATTGCGTCAGAATATTACTTAAATTCAGCAAACTTAAAAAAGTCGGGTCCTGGAAAATAATAATCGCCAGCAGCACTAAAAGAACGACGTAAATTCCGCCCTCTTTCAGCCAGGTCAAAAAGCTTTTCTTGTTTAACGCACTCATAAGGAGCCCCTGATCTTAAAGGTGCAAAGAAGCAAGACGCAAAATTTCGTTTTGCGTTGTTGTTTTAGTATCGACAATGCCGGAAACGAGACCGTTACTCATCACCAGGATACGATCGGTAATCCCTAACAGCTCCGGCATTTCAGAAGATATAATGATGATCCCCTTGCCTTTTTTCGCCAGTTCCGCAATAAGCTGATAAATTTCAAATTTTGCGCCGACATCAATGCCGCGGGTCGGTTCGTCCAGCATTAATATTTCCGGCTGCGTTAATAGCCAGCGACCAATGATCACCTTTTGCTGATTGCCGCCGGAAAGTGAACCAATTTGCGCGCGATGCCCCGGCGTTTTTACCCGCATGGAATCAATGACCCATTGGGTGTCGCTTTTCATCCGGGAATTATCCAGTAACCCCACTTTATTTTTATAATTACGGATATTCGAAATTAATGAGTTAAATCCGATATCCAGATAGGCGTAAATTCCGGTGGAACGACGCTCTTCCGTCACCAGCGCAAAACCGTGGTTAATCGCTTCGTTCGCAGTGTGATTATTAATTTTCTTGCCATGTAAAGTGATTGTCCCGGACGACTTCTCACGAATGCCAAACAGCGTTTCGACGATATCGGTACGCTTTGCCCCAACCAGACCGGCAATGCCCAGAATTTCGCCCTTGTGCAAATCAAAGGAGACATCGCGAATGGAAGGCTGGCGCAGCGAGGTCAGGTGACGAACCTCCAGAATCACGTCGCCCGGCTTATTTTCTTTATCCGGAAAGCGCTGGTTCAGGGAACGCCCGACCATCATCGCAATGATCTTATCCATATCCAGCCCTTCCAGCGGCTGGGTGGCAATCCACTGACCGTCGCGCAAGATAGTAATTTCATCGCACAATTGAAAAATTTCTTCCATTTTATGCGAGATATAAACAATGCCGCAGCCGCGTTCTTTCAGCTTGCGAATAATGGTGAACAGATGATTAACCTCTTTCTCAGTTAACGATGAGGTCGGTTCATCCATAATAACGATCTTAGCGTTATAGGAAAACGCCTTCGCAATTTCAATCATCTGCATTTGCGAAACGGATAACGTTCCCACGCGCGCGCGGGTCAATATCGATATCCAGCTCATCAAATATCGCTTTGGTATCCTGGTACATTTTATCCTGGTCGACAAACATACCTTTGGTGGGATAACGCCCCAGCCACATGTTATCCATGACCGAACGTTGTAATACCAGGTTTAACTCCTGGTGTACCATCGAAATCCCATTCTCCAGCGCTTCTTTCGCCGAATGGAAGTCCACTTCTTTTCCCTGAAATACAATGCTGCCGGAGTCTTTTTGATAAATACCGAAAAGACATTTTAATAATGTTGATTTGCCTGCGCCGTTTTCGCCCATTAATGCATGAATAGAGTGCGGACGAACGTTTAAGTTGACATTATCAAGCGCTTTCACGCCGGGAAATGATTTGTTAATGCCACGCATTTCCAACAAATATTCACCCGACGACGGAGAGATCGTGCTGCCCATAATGATACCCTGTCGGCCTTTTTAATTATGACTATCCGCGCCGGATGGCAAAAGAAATACGTTATCCGGTCTGCGGCACGTCACCCTTCCACGGTTTCAGGGCGCAACAAAATTGCGCCCACAGACGGAAAAGTTATTTTTGGGTAAATTCGCTCAGATTGTCTTTGTCCACGCCGACATAAGGCACGCGCACGATTTTGTTCTCAATCTTCCAGCTGGTGCCGTCAGCCGCGCCCTTGCCTTCGGCGAGGTTTTTCGCCAGATCGAATGTCGCTTTCGCCTGATTGTTGGCGTCATTCAGTACCGTACCGGCCATCGCGCCCGATTTCACCAGCGCCAAAGCTTCCGGTAACGCATCGACGCCAAAGACCGGAATCGACGATTTATTATGCGCTTTCAGCGCCTCTACCGCGCCCATCGCCATCGCATCGTTATTCGCGATAACCACCTCAATCTTGTTAGCGTTCGGGCCAGACAGCCAGGCATCCATCTTATCTTTTGCCTGCGCGGTATCCCACACAGCGGTGTCTAACGCCAGTTGCTCGGTCTGAATACCTTTATCATTTAACTCTTTCACCACATACGTCGTACGGGCTTCAGCATCCGGGTGCCCCGGCTCGCCTTTCAGCAGAACATACTGAATTTTACCGTCTTTATTCAGATCCCAACCCTGATTCGCCTGCCAGTGTTTGGCAATCAAGTCGCCCTGAATCACACCGGATTCTTTAGAGTCAGTCCCGACATAATACGCCTTGTCATAGCTGTCCAGCGCTTTGCGGGAAGGCTCTTTGTTAAAGAACACCACCGGCACATTTTGCCCGCGCGCTTTCTCAATCACCGTACCGGCGGCTGCCGGGTCGACCAGGTTAATCGCCAGAGCTTTAACCCCTTTCGCCAATAAAACGTCAATTTGATCATTCTGTTTAGATTGATCGTTTTGCGAGTCATTCATCAGTAGCTGAACATCCGGCGCGGATTTGCCATCTTTTTCAATAACCTTACGCACCACGGACATAAAGTTATCGTCATATTTATAAATCGTCACGCCAATACGAGTATCAGCCGCGTGTGCGTGCGCGCCGAATAACAGACTTGCCATCACGGCAGAAAGGGTCAGTACCTTCTTATTCATGGTAGCTCCGGTTTTATTATGTAGGGTATAGCGTAAAAAAATGCCCGGCTGTTCAGCACGTTAACGCATGTTACTGAACGCCGAAGCGTATTTAGAGCCTATCCCACCAGGCGTTATTGGCGCAGCCAGTTTGGACACGGACAGCGCGCAAAAACCGGAGCGTACACGTAGTACGTGAGGTTTGACTCGCTACGCTCGCCCTTCGGGCCGCTGCTAGCGGCGTTCAAAACGCTAACGCGTTTTGGCGAGCACTGCCCAGGTCCAAAATGGCAAGTAAAATAGCCCTAATGGGATAAGCTCTTATTCAACTCTTTATTTTTGTCCGGTAGTCGCGGGATATTGTGATAATGGTTTTTATAAGCGAAATACCCCAGCAAAACTAACAACTAACTGTTACACATTAGTTACAGTGCGACAAACGTTGTCATCATAGCTATCACAATGTTAATAAACTGTGAATTTACTCACAGATTGAAAACGGTTACATGCGGGGCGTAATCAGTTAGTGATCAGTACCGCATTCTGTCGCCACGCCACCGAATGGCGCCGTACCAGCGTCGGCATGAAGCAGTGCGTCGCCGTGATATCCAGCGTGCCTGCGGCCCCCTGTAACGCCAGCTCGGTCGCGATTTTCGCCATAGAAGCAATAGGATAGCGCACGGTAGTCAACTGAGGATCGGTATAACGAGCAATAGGGATATCATCGAAACCGATGACAGACAGATGCAAGGGAATGGCGATGCCGTTATCTTTTAACGCCGTCAGCGCGCCCGACGCCATGTTATCGTTATAGGCAAATACCGCCGTCAGTTGCAGATTGCGTCCCAGCAACTCAACCATTGCCGACTCGCCGCCCTGCATATCCGGCGTGCCGGTGCCAATCCAGCTCTCCGACGCAGCAACCCCCTGCTCTTGCAGCGCGTGTAACCACCCTTCTCTGCGCATCGCGTCATCTTCAATACGGTGGCTGAAGGCCAGGTAGCCGATGCGTTGATGTCCATTATTCAGCAACATTCGGGTCGCCATTCTGGCGCCGCTCACATTGTCGAGACAGACACAACGATGCGCATAACCCGGCACGATACGGTTAATCAGCACCATACCGGGGATCTGATCCATAAAGTCGCTCAGCTCGCGATCGGTTAAGGCTTTTGAGTGAACAATCAATGCGTTACAACGCTGACGGATCAAGACTTCAATCGCATGGCGCTCTTTTTCCGCCTCATGATAACTGTTGCCAATGAGAACATATTTCTGGTGCTGCTGCGCGACCAGATCTACGGCTTTCACCAGAGCGCCGAAAAAGGCATCGGAAACATCCATGACTACGACGCCGATGGTATCGCTCACCTGAGTGGCCAGCGCTTGCGCATTCGCATTTGGCCGATATCCCAGCAGGGTGACGGCCTGCATAACGGCGTCACGGGTGTCGGGACTGACCAACGCGCTGTTATTCAGTACGCGGGAAACGGTCGCTACAGACACGCCAGCCTGGCGCGCTACATCACGAATGGTGATCATATTCACTGCCCTGTTTGAGTTCAAAAATGCTCACAAATGCCCCGTTAGCAGGCGGCTATTTTGTCAGCACCCTGCCCAGGGCTGCGTGAGAAACATCACAGGGATGGAAACGGTTACAGCCATTTTGTTAATGAATGTGATCCAGATCGTTATCTGAGCGATCCTGACGCGCGCAACGTGAGTTGACGCCATAACCACTCGACCGGTCCCTGTCGCCAGAAACGTAGCCAGATGACGGAAAAGAGAAGGTTTATTGCCCATACCGGAACGACAAAGAACAAGAGTTCCAGTCGATTGAATTTCATAAATAAGCCAAACTGATAAAACAGCGTGGTACAGATGATCGTCTGCAGCAAATAATTGGTCAGCGCCATTCGCCCTACGCAGGCAATGGCAAGCGTCAGTCTGCATCGGCTAAGCTGCGGCCAGAAGCCAAACATCAGCGCGGCATAGCCCAGCGTTTGCAACGGCGCGCTCAGTTCGCGCGGCGCCTGCAATAAGAAGGCGCACCAGCGGTACGCCCAGTCCAGCCGCCATTGTAAAATGACCGCAGGCAGGTTGATCATTAGCCCTAACGCCACCAGCAGAACCCCGGTACGGCGATAGTGCCGCAGACTGTACTGGCCTTTCAGCCAGCCGCTACGCATTAGCGCGGCGCCCAGCAGTATCATACCTGCCAGTTGCCAGCCATACTGCGCGCCGAGCGCCAGTAAACTATTTGACAGCATCTCTGCCCGGTTGCTGATAGCCTCCATGCCGCCGTTCAGCTTCCAGTATTTTTCATACAATATTGCCGACGCATCCGGCGTCCAGGCGCGGCTGGTTTCGCTACTCGATACCACACCCAGCAGCAGTAGTACGCCAATCCCGACCAGATAAAGGAGTATGCCGGTATTGAACAGGCTTTTTACCGAAGGCGCGTCGCGTACCAGTCGCCAGCAAATTAATCCGACCAGACCGTAGGCCAGCAGAATGTCGCCGTCCCAAAAGAATAACGCATGGATAAAACCTAACAGTACCAATAGCGTTAAGCGCGACTGAATCCACTGTTTACCACGCGGAAGCAGCATTTGTAGCCCCGCGCCAAACAACAACGCGAACAGCGTAAGAAACTTAGCCTGCGCCACAATATCGAGAATCGCCCAGGACCAGGCGTCTTCGGGAACGATCGCGCCGTACCAGGCGGGATTGAGATAAGCCGCCTTCGGCAATCCAAAGGCGCTAATGTTAAGAAGCAGGATACCGAGGATAGCGACGCCACGTACAAAATCCAGCGTGACATTACGCTCCATCGTCTCCGCCTTAATCATGGATGATGGCGAACGGCACGCAGAAACTCCTGGCGCGTATTCTGGCTGGACTTAAACAATCCGCCCAGCGACGTCGTCGTCGTGGCGCTGGTTGCGTCACGAATACCGCGCGCTTTCACGCAGTAATGCACCGCATCAATCGATACCGCTACATTATTGGTGCCGAGCAAGGTTTGCAGCGCCGTCAGAATTTGTTGGGTCAAACGTTCCTGAACCTGCGGACGCTGGGCGAAGAATTGCACGATGCGGTTAATTTTCGACAGGCCGATCACGGAATCTTTGGGGATATACGCGACGGTCGCTTTGCCATCAATGGTCACGAAGTGATGTTCACAGGTGCTGGTCAGCGTGATATCGCGGACGGTGACCATTTCATCCACCTTCATTTTATTTTCAATGAGGGTAATTTTCGGGAAATTAGCATAGTCGAGGCCAGCAAAAATCTCGTCAACGTACATCTTAGCGATACGATGCGGCGTTTCCATCAGACTGTCATCGCTCAAATCGAGATTCAGCAACTGCATAATCTCAGTCATATGCCCTGCGATAAGGCTTTTTCGCGTTTCATTATCCAGTTCATCCATAGGCGGGCGCAGCGGCGTTTCCAGCCCCCGGGCAACCAGCGCGTCATGAACCAGGGCCGCTTCTTTACTGAGTGATGGCATTAATCGTGTTCTCCTGCAGGTGTGGCGCCTCTGCCCTGCATGGGGCAAAGTTTGTCAATATTGTGACAGTGTGATTATTGTGCGTGAGGTAGCGCACATAATCCAGTATTCACGCCCATAATTGTTGAAATTGTCGCTGCCTTTCATGACATCTTTTCCGGTGCGAGAATGCTGGCAGGACAAAGGGCATATTTGTTAACGCAACGTTATTTAAATGATGAAGCATGTTTATGTATTACGGAAGTGAAAGTTACTCACAACGCGGTGAATAATCTGTATTATGAAGAATCTGCATACCTTATCAGGTTCACTATAAAAGGAGCCCCCGCATGGAAATGCTCGAAGAGCACCGATGTTTTGGCGGCTGGCAGCAGCGCTGGCGTCATCATGCCGCCACGCTAAACTGCGCCATGACATTCAGCATTTTTCTTCCGCCGACTCAGGATAATGAACCGCCTCCGGTACTGTACTGGTTGTCCGGGTTGACCTGCAATGATGAGAATTTTACCACCAAAGCAGGCGCGCAGCGTATCGCAGCAGAACTGGGCATTGTATTGGTGATGCCGGATACCAGTCCACGCGGTGAACAGGTCGCCGACGATAGCGGATACGATTTAGGCCACGGCGCCGGGTTTTATCTCAATGCCACACAGCCGCCCTGGGCCAGCCATTATCGCATGTACGATTACCTGCGCGATGAGCTTCCGGCGCTTATCCAGACACAGTTTAACGTCAGCGACCGTTGCGCCATCAGCGGGCACTCGATGGGCGGCCACGGCGCGTTAATCATGGCGCTGAAAAATCCGGGCAAATACACCAGCATCTCTGCTTTTGCGCCCATCGTCAACCCCAGCCGCGTGCCGTGGGGAATCAAAGCGCTTACCGCTTATCTCGGCGAAGATGAATCAGCCTGGACTGAGTGGGATAGCTGCGAATTAATGCTGGCCAGCCAGCCGCAGGACGCCATTCCTGTGCTCATCGATCAGGGTGACAGCGATCAATTCCTCGCCGATCAGCTTCAGCCCGCCGTACTGGCGGAAGCCGCGCGGCAAACCGCCTGGCCGATGACGCTACGAATCCAGCCCGGTTACGATCATAGCTATTATTTTATTGCGTCCTTCATTGAGGACCATCTGCGCTTTCATGCCCGGTATTTACGGGACGAGCATGAGACGTCACCAACATAATGAATTTTCCAGCGCCGCGCTGTAGTTCACCTCCTCCGACTGCGGCGCGGAAGATTTATTATTTAAATCCGCGGCCTGCTGGCGTACCTGAAGGCGGCCGCTGCCCTCTCCGCCTTCATAACTTTCGTGAAAATTACGCAGTTCGGATTCAAACAGCACCGCATCAAGATTATGCAACTTATCCAGCGCCCGCAGGAGAGAAATTAGCGTATCAAGATTGAGCCCTCCCCCCTTCTCGATACGCTTGATGGTGGCAATGCCAACGTGCGCGCGATCGGCAAGCTGCTGCTGGGTCATCGCAAGAGACAGACGCGTCTCCTTTAAGCGGGCGCACAACGACAGGATAATCTCATCGTTATTCATCGTATTGTATTTCACGCTGTTACCCTCTCTTGCGCGGCTGAATTTTCCCCAGCGAACCATGATACGTTTCACGGTATTTAGCGCTCATGTCTTTACCGGTCTCGTACATCGCAGCAATGATCTCATCGAGCGAAATACAGGGTTCGCTTACGCGACTCATCGCCATCGTCGCCGCGTTTATCGCTTTCACGGCAGAGATGGCATTTCTCTCTATGCAGGGAATTTGTACCTGCCCGCCCAGCGGATCGCAGGTCAATCCCAGATGATGTTCCATGGCAATTTCAGCGGCGCTCAGCGTTTGCTCCACGGATGCACCCATCAGTTCAGCCAGGCCCGCCGCCGCCATTGAGCACGCCACGCCGATTTCCCCCTGACAGCCAACTTCAGATCCCAGAATAGAGGCGTTTTGTTTAAACAGCATCGCGATAGCGGCGGCGGTCAGGAAGAAACGGGTCAGAGCACCGGGCTCCAGCGGCGTGACAAATTTATCATACCAGCAGAGCGCTGCCGGAATGATGCCGCACGCGCCATTGGTTGGCGCGGTAACAATCTGTCCGCCGCTGGCATTTTCTTCGCTTACCGCAATCGCGAAGGCATTGACCCAGTTCAGCGCGGTTAAAAAATCGCTGGCGGAGCGGTTAGCCTGTAACGTCTTATGTAACGCACAGGCGCGCCGCGGTACCTGATAGGGACCGGGTAATACCCCCTCAGTATGCAGGCCGCGATAAACCGCCTGCTGCATCACGTCCCATATTTGCGCCAGATAATTCTGCAACGTCTGTGGCGAGTGGCGGCACAGCTCATTTTTCATCATCAGCGCCGCCACGGACAGGCCGTTACGCCGACACAGCGCCAGCAACTGCGCGGCATGACTAAATTCAAAGGGCGACACTGTACGCAAAGGAAGCGATGGCGTCAGCGGCTCGCCATGTTTACGAACCTGCCCGGCGCCGGTAGAAAACCAGGTCTCTTCATACACCGTAAAATAATCATCCCTGGCGCAAAACGTCATGGCATAAGGATGGCCTGGATGCGCCTGGTGATTGGCGATAATCTTGACTTTTATCGTGATTCCGCCCGCGTCAGAGAGCGGGAGTTCGATTTTGTTTTCATTTTCCGCACGCTTAATCACCGCCATATGCGAACGGAGATCGACATTCTCCGGCTGGCAACCCAGCAGCCCAAGATACAGGGCGGTATCCACATTGTGGCACTTGCGGCTTAACGATAACGCGCCATACAGCTCGATTTCAATTTCCCGAATTAGCGGCAACGTCTCTTGTTCTCTGAGCAATGAAATAAAGTGACAGGCGGCGCGCATCGGCCCTACGGTACGTGAGCTGGATGGACCTATTACTATTTTGAATATATCAAGGCAACTCTCCATCGTTATATCAATCCTTTCAGTCTCATTCGCGTTCAGTAATAAATAACATCCTCGCACAGTTGGCATATCAAAAGTGATACCTTTTGTGTCTGAACTTTACCTGGTATCAAAAACAACGCTTTTTTAGCCCTTTTCTGGCTGTGATATCTGTGATAGCACGAGATTCCACGCCGCAAAAGAGCCATTATAATACCCGTAAATTAAGGGAGTTATCATATGAGCATTATTTATTTTATTACTACACAGGATATCGATACGTTTCAGAAAAAATTACAGGAAACGTTATTTAATGCCGTCACCATGCCGTTTCCGCTATTATTTGATAAACGTTATGCCGCGCTTATCAATACCGCTTATTTAAAGCTTACGCTGCCAGCGGAATGTCTGACGCCTGAATTTTATCGCTATTTACGCGAACTCTCATTGCAATGGCAGTTTGATTTTTTTATTAAGCCGCAGCCACTGCCTGCTAACGGTATTATCGCGTTTGATATGGACTCGACATTTATTGCGGAAGAAGGCGTGGATGAAATTGCCCGCGAGCTTGGCATGTCGACGCAAATCACCGCCATTACCCAACAGGCGATGGAGGGCAAGCTTGATTTTAACGCCAGTTTTACCCGACGTATCGGAATGTTGAAAGGCACACCGAAAGCAGTGCTGAACGCCGTATGCGATCGCATGACCCTTTCGCCAGGCCTGTTAACTATTCTGCCAGTCATCAAGGCCAAAGGATTTAAAACCGCGATTATCTCCGGGGGACTGGATATATTCACCCAGCGTCTAAAAGCGCGGTATCAACTGGATTATGCCTTTTCGAATACGGTTGAAATACGCGATAACGTTCTGACGGATAACATTACCTTGCCGATTATGAACGCCGCAAACAAAAAACAGACGCTGGTTGACCTGGCTGCCCGGTTAAATATTGCCACGGAGAATATTATTGCCTGCGGTGATGGCGCCAACGATCTGCCGATGTTAGAACATGCTGGCACCGGTATTGCCTGGAAAGCGAAGCCGGTTGTACGGGAAAAAATCCACCATCAGATTAATTATCACGGTTTCGAATTGCTTCTTTTTCTTATTGAAGATGAATTATAACGCGACTCACCTCGCCGGAAGGGAATTTTAAAATGAGTATAAAAACATTTATTTTCAGCCAGCCCGATAAGCCGATTGTAAAAGAGAAAAAAGAGATAGACCAGACCTATAAAAAATTTCGTTTTGAGATTATCGCCTCGGTCTTTATCTCTTATGCCGTCTTTTATCTTACCCGTAAAAACTTCTCCGCCGCGATGCCGGCCATGCTGACGGAAACGTCGCTGACCGCAGAAGACTTCGCCATTATGTCTTCTATTTTTTACATTCTTTATGGCGCGATGAAGTTTGTCGGCGGGATGCTGGTCGATAAAATTAACCCGAAAGCCATGACCGGCCCGGTGCTGATTGGCGTGGGGATTGTAAATATTCTGTTCGGCTTTTCCGACAGCGTGGCGGCATTCTACGTGCTGTACAGTCTCAACGCGATATTACAGGGCACCAGCTTTCCGCCGATGGCGAAAATTATGGCCTCGTGGTTTTCGAAAAACGAACGGGGACGCTGGTGGGCTATCGTTGAAGCGGCGCACAATATCGGCGGCAGCCTCGCGCCGCTGCTGACCAGTTTTGCTATCGCCTTTAGCGGTAGCTGGAAAATGGGATTTTATGTTCCCGGCGCCATTTCGCTGCTGATGGGGATAGTGGCGCTATTTACCATTAAAGATCGTCCCGGTACGTTAGGTTTGCCCAACGTGGGGCAGTGGCGTAACGACCCGACGGAACTGGCCCAGGTCAAGGCCAGCCCGGTCAACCTGAGCTTCTGGCAGATTTTTGTGAAATATATCCTGACCAATCCACTGGTATGGATCATTATTATCGGTGATATGTCGGTTTATATTGCGCGCACTATTCTTAACGACTGGCCGCAGATTTACTATTCGCAGGTTCACGGCTGGAGTCTGATAAAAGCGAACTCGATTATTTCCTGATTTGAGGCGGGCGGACTGGCAGGTGGGTTGCTGGCAGGCTACTTGTCTGACTTTATGTTCAAAAGTAACCGCTGGATGACCGGGTTAATCTTCGCGTTAGCGCTGTGCATATGCATCGTGCTGGTGCCGCTGGTTCAGGATACCTCTTACACCCTCAGCGCGATTCTGTTCACCATCATGGGCTTCGCCTTATACGGACCGCATATGCTTTTTGCCGTCGGCTGTCTGGATGTGACCCATAAGGATGCGGCGGGATCGATTACCGGCTTTCGGGGATTGTTCAGCTATGTCGGCGCGGCAATGGCCGGTGTGCCGGTAATTATGGTGAAAAATAGCTGGGCGTGGTCGGGCGTTTATATCTATGCGTTAATCGCCATTCTGCTAACGACTCTGTCGCTGGCGCTGCTCTCCAGGCTGCATCGGTTATAACATTCTGGCGACAGCGGCAAAACGCGGCTGTCGCCAGTCTCTGTCAGAAACGGTAATCCACCGCCATAAAGTAACGACGTCCGTCTTCGGTATAACCGTAGTCGTCGCGTTTGAGATCTTTATCGCCCACGTTCAGAACGCCCGCACGCAGTTTAACGTTTTTCGTCGCCTGCCATGCCGCGCCGGTATCCCAGACCACGTACCCGCCCGGCGTTTTCGCCGTTGCGCTGTCGGCCCGCTTACGTCCGGTATAATTCCCTGATACGTAGAATGACCAGTCTTCAAGCTGCGCCGGTTTCCAGTCAAGCGTACCGTTCGCGGTGTGGAACGGCAGATCGGAAAGCGGCTTGTTCCCGCCATTACTGACATCGCGTCCGTCGTTATAGGTGTAATTCAACGACAGTTTCCACGCCTCGTTAAACGGAACTTTCAACTCGGTTTCCACACCCTGAATACGTGCTTTATTCACGTTGTAATAACGGAAGACCGGAACGCGCTGTCCCCGACTGTTGGTTTCGAAGCCGACAAAGTTGGAATAGCCGGGCGCGGCGTTAACGTCAGGGGTACGGCTAATGCTGATGCGATTGTCCACATCGTTACGGAACGTGGTAACGCTCGCTTCCACGCCCTCCAGTATGCCTTCTTCGCCCCGGTAATAAAGGCCGAGCTCCCAGCTTTCACTAGTTTCAGGTTTCAGATCCGGGCTACCGACAATGCGGCATCCGCCACGGCAGGAGTTGGTCGCCCAGTCCGGACTTAATTGCAATAGCGACGGCGCTTTAAAGGCCGTGGCCCACCCACCTTTCACCGTCAGGGTATCCGTTGCGTTATAGACCAGATAAGCACGCGGGCTCCAGTGATCGCCATAGGTTTCATGGTCATCCATACGAATACCGGTGGTCAGCGCCAGCGGTTCGAAGATGCGCCACTCATCTTCAAGGAACAGAGCGTACTGGCTGGCGGAGGTTTTAGTACTGGAACCGCCGGTCAGGCTCACCGCATCACTCAGTTTATCGTGACGCCATTCGCCGCCGAAGGTGAGGAACTGGTTGACAGACGCTAACGGCAGAACGTATTTCCCGTCAATCGAATTGCTTTCTGACGTGATAGGGCTACTGTTGCCGGGGTTTTTGTTTTCCACCTTTTCGCCGTAGAACTTGAGCTCGCTATTGCCGAGATCCCAACGTCCGTTATGGCTCAACGCGTAGTTTTGCCGTTCCAGTCGGTTTTTATCCAGCGAGTCGGAGTCCCGGTCCTGGCGATCAAAACCGTAGCCTGCGGTAACGTCATGATTTTCGTTTGGTGTCCAGGCAAACTCGACGTTTCCATCCCGGCTGGTAAATCCTTCAATGCGCGGCGTTTCACCCGTAGCGGTGGTGGCGGAACTCTGCTGCTCGTCTTTTTCGCGTTTCGCCAGGCTACCGTAGGCTTTCATTCCCAGCACGCCGTCGATCAGCGGACCGCTGGTAAAGAACTGACCGTTATAGGTATCGCCACGGTCGCGATGTTCCTGAATAGTGGAGTCAACCGTGACGCTGCCGTGCCATTTCTGACCAATTTTTTTGGTGATAATGTTGACCACGCCGCCCAGCGCATCGGAGCCATACAGCGAGGACATGGGGCCACGCACCACTTCAATGCGTTCGATAGCGTCAACCGGTATCCAGTTCAGATCAAAATCATTATGGCGGAAGACCGCGTTACGGGAGTTAACGCGCTTACCGTCGATCAGGATCAGCGTATAACTGCTGTCCAGACCACGAATACTCACGCCTTTACGGTTATCCCCTTCGTTAGTGAGCTGTACGCCCGGCACCTCTTTCAGGACATCTTTCAGGTTTTGCACGGGCCTGCGCTGTAAATCTTGCTGGGTAATGACGCTGATACTTGCTGGCGCATCTTTCAGATTTTGTTCGATGGCGGACGCGGTAACGACCATGGTTTCACCATCATCCGTTGCCGCGGCAACCGGCCAGGCCAACGTAACTGCGGACATACAAAGCCCTACCCGAACGAAAGGGTTAAACCTAAACATTCCATTTCTCCATGAGGTAAATACGACAAAAAAATCGGTTATCGCTCACAACGCATTACGTTTCGCCTGCGATAACGGTTATCACGGCGAACTCTTTTTATGCAGGCGAGTCGGGCTCATGAGTGACGGTCGCGCCCGAATCTTCATCCTTTCTGATTTCGAGCGTAACGATAAAGTAAACGATAATAATTATCAATTTAATTGTTAATAATTATGTCATTTGAACCAATCATAAAGAAAAAACAAAAAACCCTCTCGAATGAGAGGGTTAGAAGGGTCAGGTTCAGGCAGTCCGTGCCGGATGGCGGCATAAAGCCTTATCCGGCCTATGACGAGAATATTACGTTACTTTTTAACGCGTTCCGGGAAGTGCATTTCGCTATAGCGCACGAAATGCGTGCCTTTTATCAGCTTGTAGCCGAACCAGATAAGCAGGAACAGCGGAATACCGATATAGGTCGCCGCGACGCCGCCCCAGTCGATGGTATCTTTCAGGAACGCTTCATAGTTCTGCCCCAACGTAATAATCAGGCACAGTACAAAGGCGAAAATCGGCCCCAGCGGGAAGAACCCGGAACGGTACGGCAAATCATTCACATCATACCCTTGTAACACGTAACCGCGACGGAAGCGATAATGGCTAATGGCAATCCCCAGCCAGGCGATGAAGCCCGTCATACCGGAGGTGTTCAACAGCCACAGATAGACCGTCTGGTTGCCGAACATTGAGGTCAAAAAGCAAAGACCGGCAATCACGGTGGTGGCATAAAGCGCATTGCGCGGTACGCCGCCGCGGGACAATTTCGCAAAAATACGCGGGGCCTTACCGTCACAGGCCAGGGTGTAGAGCATACGGGTCGAGGCATACATCCCGGAGTTACCCGCAGACAGTACCGCCGTCAGGATAACCGCATTCATTATCGCCGCCGCAGACAACAAGCCCGCATGCTGGAACACTAAGGTAAACGGACTGACGCTAATGTCTTTGACGTCGTTACGCAGCAGGTTTGGATCGGTATAAGGAATGATCAGGCTGATAATCAAAATCGCGAAAACATAAAACAGCAGAATACGCCAGAACACCTGACGCACCGCGCGCGGAATATTCTTCTCCGGGTTTTCAGATTCCCCGGCGGCAATACCAATCAGCTCAGTTCCCTGGAAAGAGAAGCCCACGATCATCGCGACGCCAATCATTGCCGCAAAACCGCCAGCGAAAGGCGCATCGCCCGTCGTCCAGTTGCTCCAGCCGACCGGCTCGACACCTTTAAAGATGCCGATAATCATCGCTACGCCAACGATGATGAAGATAATAACGGTCGCGACTTTAATTAACGAGAACCAGTACTCCGCCTCGCCAAAACCGCGTACAGAAATGTAGTTCAGCAAGAAAATGACGCAGAGGAATAGCGCGCTCCAGATCCAGCCCGGCGTGTCCGGGAACCACCAGCCCATCACCAATTGTGCGGCAACCAGGTCAACAGCGATAGTCACCGCCCAGTTGTACCAGTAGTTCCAGCCCAGCGCGAAACCAAAGCCTTCTTCCACATAGTTCTGACCATATGTCGCAAACGAGCCAGATACCGGCATATAGGCCGCCAGCTCGCCAAGACTGGTCATCAGGAAGTAGACCATCAAACCAATCAGAATATAAGAAAACAGCGCGCCGCCTGGCCCCGCCAGAGAAATTGTCGCACCAGATGCAACGAAAAGACCTGTCCCGATGGAGCCGCCAATGGCAATCATCGTCAGGTGACGCGCCTTTAATTCGCGACGTAGCGCGGGCGCTTCTGTGGTTTTAGTTTTGGAACCCATGTGAAAATGCTATCCATCCAAAAAATGAGGCGCGATTGTAACAGACGAAATACTATCCTTCCGACACAAATGCGCGGTTATAAGAGACCTTCATGACCGGCCACGGATTATAAGTAAAGCAGAGAATAACGTATACGTAAGCGGATACTAAAAATGGCGATGCCGCTCGGGCAGCCCTCCTCTTCACCTTTATTCACAGTAACTCAAAAAACGCTGCAACGCGTTAGAAAGATGTTTCTGCCGATGATGAACACGCCACAACGTGCGCACCAGGCGCGGTAACGGCACCGCGACTTCGCCCAGGGTTCCCGCCTGAAGTTGTTCAGCAATCACCCGGCGCGATAAACAGCTTATCCCCAGTCCATGACGCACCGCATGTTTGATCGCTTCTGAATTCCCCAACTCCATCGCCATATGAAAGCGCGGCAAATGCGACAACAGCAAATAATCGACAATTTCCCGCGTACCGGAACCGCGCTCGCGTAAAATCCATGGGGATGCCGCAAGCTGTTCCAGCGTCACCGGCCCCTGCGTCAGCGGCGAGGACGGCGCGGCAAAGACCACCAGCTCATCTTCCAGCCACGGCTCAGAGATAATCTCTGTACTGTGACACGGCCCTTCAATCAGGCCGATATCAACCCGAAAATCCAACACCGCGTTAATCACGTCCTGGCTGTTTCCCACGCTGAGTTCCAGCGGCAAGGCCGGATAATGCTGGCGATAGCGGGCAATCATGGCGGGTAAAATGTAATTGCCGATGGTGCTACTGGCATAAACCCGTATCGCGCCGTTATCTTCACGAAATAGCTGCTCAATTTCTACCGCTTGCTCCAGCAATGCCAGCGCGCGCGGGTATAACAAGCGCCCATGTTCGTTGACCACCAGCCGTTTCCCCACCCGATCAAACAACTGTACGCCGAGCTGACCTTCCAGATCGGTGAGCGCGGCGCTAACGGCGGACTGCGATAATGACAGCATGACCGACGCCTGGGTTGTTGAACCGCTTTTCAGTACTTCAGCAAACACTTCAAGTTGTCGTAGCGTAATATGCATAGTCGTATCCCACCGATAGCGTTTCACTTACCACTTATAAAGATTAATTATAAATATATAATCAATTTTATTTTTAAACCAGATCACCGTAACCTTATTGTCCATATACAGGAGAAGGTTATGACAGAACTCACCTTGCAGAATCATCGTCGTACAATGTGGCATTTTATACCGGGGCTCGCTCTGAGCGCCGTCATTACAGGAGTCGCCCTGTGGGGCGGCGCTATCCCTGCTGTTGCAGGCGCGGGGTTCAGCGCCCTGACCCTGGCTATCCTGCTGGGTATGGTTATCGGGAATACCGTCTATCCACAAATATGGAAACAATGCGACGGCGGCGTGCTGTTTGCAAAACAACATTTACTGCGTTTAGGGATTATCCTTTACGGCTTCCGCCTTACCTTTTCACAAATCGCCGACGTGGGTATTAGCGGTATTGTGATTGACGTATTAACGCTTTCCAGCACGTTCATGCTGGCCTGCTTCTTAGGCCAAAAAGTCTTTGGTCTGGACAGGCATACCAGCTGGCTGATTGGCGCCGGTAGCAGTATCTGCGGCGCGGCGGCGGTACTGGCGACAGAACCGGTGGTAAAAGCGGAAGCCAGTAAGGTTACTGTAGCCGTCGCGACTGTCGTTATTTTCGGCACCATCGCTATTTTCCTTTACCCGGCAATGTATCCGCTGCTGGCGCACTGGTTCAGCCCGGAAACTTACGGCATCTATATCGGCTCAACCATGCATGAAGTCGCGCAAGTGGTCGCAGCGGGTCACGCCGTTAGCCCGGATGCGGAAAATGCGGCAGTTATCGCTAAGATGCTGCGTGTCATGATGCTGGCGCCGTTCCTGATCATTCTGGCGGCACGCGTTAAACAGCTTTCCCCGGCGACCGGCGCGGAAAAAAGCAAAATTACCATTCCGTGGTTTGCTATTTTCTTCATCGTAGTGGCGATCTTCAACTCTTTCCACCTGCTGCCGAAAGCCGTGGTGGATATGCTGGTGACGCTGGACACGGTACTGCTGGCGATGGCAATGGCGGCGTTGGGTCTGACCACTCACGTTAGCGCATTGAAAAAAGCGGGGGCGAAACCGCTGCTGATGGCGCTGGCATTATTCGCCTGGCTGATTATTGGCGGTGGCGCCATTAACGTCCTAATCCATAGCCTTATCGCATAAATTATTACGTTTCACGCCTGTTAACCCGTTATCATAGCGTTCGTAATGAACCGTTAGCGGGTTTAACAGGAGTCTTTTATGAAATACATCGGAGCGCACGTCAGCGCTGCTGGCGGTCTGGCTAACGCCCCTGCCCGCGCGGCTGAAATTGGCGCAACGGCCTTTGCGCTTTTCACAAAAAACCAGCGTCAGTGGCGTGCCGCCCCCCTTACTCCCCAGGTCATTGATGACTTTAAAATCGCCTGTGAAAAGTATCATTTCTCGGCGGCGCAAATCCTTCCCCACGATAGTTACCTGATTAATCTGGGCCATCCGGTCAGTGAAGCGCTGGAAAAATCACGCGATGCCTTTCTCGATGAAATGCAGCGCTGTGAACAACTCGGCTTAACCTTGCTTAATTTTCATCCCGGTAGCCATCTGATGCAGATTGCACAGGAGGATTGCCTGGCGCGGATCGCGGAATCTATCAATATTGCCCTCGCGCAGACCGAGGGCGTTACGGCGGTTATCGAAAATACAGCCGGTCAGGGCAGTAATCTGGGGTTTGAGTTTGAACAGTTAGCCGCCATCATCGACGGCGTGGAAGATAAGTCGCGCGTTGGCGTCTGTATCGATACCTGCCATGCCTTTGCCGCTGGATACGATCTGCGTACGCCAGAGGCGTGCGAAAAAACGTTCGCCGAATTCGGGAAAATTGTCGGATTTCAGTATTTGCGCGGAATGCACCTTAACGACGCCAAAAGCGCCTTCGGTAGCCGCGTTGACCGCCATCACAGTCTGGGTGAAGGCAATATCGGCCACGATGCGTTTCGTTGGATTATGCAGGATGCGCGTTTTGACGGTATTCCGCTGATACTGGAGACCATCAATCCTGATATCTGGGCGGAAGAGATTGCGTGGTTAAAAGCCCAGCAAATTGCCGAAGCGATGGCCTGACGC
Organism: Salmonella sp. K21076; assembly: GCF_039650795.1. Classification (NCBI taxonomy): domain Bacteria; kingdom Pseudomonadati; phylum Pseudomonadota; class Gammaproteobacteria; order Enterobacterales; family Enterobacteriaceae; genus Salmonella; species Salmonella sp. K21076. The sequence continues at coordinate 34,558 of NZ_JBCLYA010000051.1, read as the reverse complement.
TCAATGTTCTTCAGGCAATAAAAAAGGCAGAGCGCGCTCTGCCTTTTTTAGCGTGTTTCTCTTATGCCGCTTTTGCCGCGACTTCCGTCTCCGGACGTTTCAGGACGGCATAAGCCAGTCCTGCCACCAGCGTACCGGCCACAATTGCCAGCAGGTATCCCAATACCGGCGTAATTGCGCCTGGGATAAGCAGAACAAACAGACCGCCATGCGGCGCCATCAATTTTGCGCCTACCGCCATAGAAATAGCCCCGGTCAACGCGCCGCCAACGATACAGCACGGCAGTACACGCATCGGGTCGCGCGCCGCAAACGGAATAGCGCCTTCAGTGATAAAGCACAGCCCCAGCACCAACGCCGCTTTACCGCCTTCCTGCTGCGCTTTGTCGAACTTACGACGCGCCACCATCGTCGCCAGACCCAGCGCTAACGGCGGTACCATACCTGCGGCCATGATCGCCGCCATCGGCGCGTAAGTTTGCGTACTCAGCAGACCAACGCCAAACGCATACGCCGCTTTGTTCACCGGGCCGCCCATGTCGGTACACATCATCCCGCCGAGAATCGCGCCCAACAGCACCGCGTTTGCCGTCCCCATGGTTTGCAGCCAGTGGGTGAGCCCTTCCAGAATCCCGGCAACCGGTTTACCGATCAGGTAAATCATCGCCAGCCCCACCACCAGACTGGAAATTAACGGGATGATCAGGATTGGCTTCAGCGCTTCCATACTTTGCGGAAGTTTCAGTTTGGTACTGATAAGCTTCGCCATATACCCGGCAAGGAAGCCGGCAATGATCCCGCCGATAAAACCGGAACCGGTGCTAACCGCCAGCATACCGCCAATCAGACCTGGCGTAAGGCCAGGGCGATCCGCGATGGAGAAAGCGATATAACCCGCCAGTACCGGCACCATCAGCGCAAACGCCGAACCGCCGCCAATCTGCATCAGCGCCGCCGCCAGCGTGTCCGGCACCTTAAAGGCTTCAATACCAAAGGCGAAGGAAAGCGCAATACACAGTCCCCCGGCAACCACCATAGGCAGCATGTAAGAAACGCCCGTCAACAGATGCCGGTATGCGCCAGCGCTCTCTTTCTTCCCTTCGGTCGCCGCTTGCGATGCCTTACCCGCCGGTTGATACGGCGTCGCTTCCGCTACGGCTTTATCCAGCTCCTGCGCCGTCTTTTTCAGCGCCAGGCCGGTCGACGTGCGGTACATCGGGAGACCGGCAAACTTCGCCAGATCCACTTCGATATCCGCCGCCACAATCACTAAATCCGCTTCCGCCACCTCTTCCGGGGTGATGGCATTGCCGGCCCCCACGGAGCCGCGCGTTTCGACTTTTACCCACCAGCCGCGTTTTTTCGCTTCTGTTTCAATGGCTTCAGCCGCCATAAAAGTATGGGCGACGCCGGTCGGGCAGGCCGTTACCGCGACCACGCGTTTCGGACCGCCGCTCGCTGCAGGAGCAGCCGCAGCAGGGGCGCTGTAAGGGGTCGCATGGCTTTTGGCTTCACTCAGAAACAGTTCCGGATGCGCGACGGCGCGACCAATATCCCCCAGCCAAACCTTTTTGCCGTTCAAAGCATTGTCGTTCGGCAGAGATTCGCCCAGCACGATCGCCAGTTCAGCATCATTCGGATTGTCGATAATTTCCAGATTTGCTTTATGCGCCGCCGCTCCAAGCAGGGTTTTCGCCATGTAAGCGCGAGCCTGGCCGAGATTAGCGTCAATTATCAGCAGCGTTTTCATTATGCCTCTCCTGCTGTCAGTTAAACGGTTGTAAGTCGACACGCGCCATCATTGCGGCCAACTGAGGACGATCGGTAATACCCACATTGCTCTGGCTGACCGCCAGCGCGGCAACCGCCGTCGCCAGACGCAGCGTATGTTCGCTGGACTCGCGCATCAGCAGGCCGTAAATCAATCCGCCAACCATGGAATCGCCTGCGCCGACGGTACTTACCACGTCAACCGCCGGTGGTTTAGCGATCCATTCTCCTGAGGCGTTAACCCACAGCGCGCCTTCCGCCCCCAGCGAAATCACCACATGAGCGATACCCTGTTCGCGTAACGCGTGCGCCGCATCAATCACATCTTTCATTTCCGGGAGCTTACGACCCGCCCAAATTTCCAGTTCGCGGCGATTCGGTTTCACCAGCCACGGCGCAGCTTTAAGACCGGCGACTAACGCTTCACGGCTACTATCAAAGATAATGCATGGACACTGGCTGCGCAGACGCGTCATCCAGTCGGTGAACGCTTCCGGACTCACGCCAGCCGGTAAGCTACCGCTGACGCAGACCATATCGAACTGACCCAGCCAGCTCAGGGAGTCGTTAACAAAGCGTTCCCAGTCTGCGGGAGTCACGTCAAAGCCGGAAAAGTTGAAGTCGGTCACTTCGCCATCTTTTTCCGTCAGCTTCACGTTGATGCGGGTCCGGCCCTGAACCACCTGAAAGCGGTTAGCGATACCCAGTTCGCTGAATAATTGCTGAAAACCGTCCTGGTTATCTTTACCGAGAAAACCGCCGACAGTGACGTCGATGCCTAAGTCTTTCAGCACTTTGGCAACGTTAATGCCTTTGCCCGCCGCGTGCAGACCCGTGGTTTTCACCAGGTTCACTTCGCCGCGTTCGATTTCAGGGCAAAACCCAACCAGATCGTAAGCCGGATTAAGGGTAATGGTGGCGACACGCCTGCTCATTATGCGCCCTCCCCAAGACCGGCGGCGATCGCATCGCCAATCGCTTTCAGCGCCTGTTCAGCATCTTCACCCTGCGCGGTAAAGCGCAGACGATGGCCTTTCTTCACGCCTAATGCCACCACTTTCATCAGACTACGTCCGTTTGCCGGTTTGCCGGTTCCATCAAGGTTTGTCACGGTAATTTCACTGTTAAATTGTTTAATCGTATTCACCAGCATGGTGCCCGGACGGGCATGGAGACCATGCTCATTACGCACTACAAATTCCGCGCTCAGTACGTCATCCGTCAGCGCATCATCACTGGTCAGCAACGCCAGCAGCGTCGCGGCGTCAGCGCTCAGCAGACGATCGGCTTTATTGTTCAGCAACAGGTCGCCGAGGCGTTTTAGCACGGCAATCGGCTGCTCGTCGTTCATCGCGACAGTGACTAATAAGGCTGCTTTTTCACCCTCTACGTCAAACGCCTGGGTCGCGCGGCTTACCGCAACAGCACTGCGCAAATTGCCTTCCGCGCTGTCGTTCAGCCAGATGCCTTGTCCCAGATTCATCGGACTATCGTTAATCGTTTTTGCGACGAACGCCGCATCAACCGCTCCCGCCTCTTTCAGACGCGCCGCATTTAGCGCCTGCAATGTGACCAGCGAGCTGGCGATGACATCCAGCGTCATCGTCTCGTTATCAAGTTTTAATTGTTCACTTTGCTTCTCGCCCATCAGCAATGCGCGCAGCTCTTCCGCCGTTGTCGCGGATTTCAGCTGTTCAGCCACGGAGTCATCGCTCAGCACATGCGTCAGCTGACGCAGCAGGCCAAGGTGTTCGTCCGAACTGGCGGCAATACCAATCGCCACGTAGGCGACCTGGCCTTCTCCCCAGGTAACGCCCTGCGGAAATTGAAAGACCTGGACGCCGGTTTTCAGCACCTGATCGCGCGTGTCTGTTGTACCATGGGGAATCGCAATACCATTGCCAAGAAAGGTTGAGGTTTGCTGTTCGCGCGCCAGCATACCGTCAACATAGCCGCCCGCCACATTCCCCGCCTGCGCTAACGCAGCGGCGATTTGCCGAATGGCCTCTTCTTTATTTCCGGCCTGCTCGCCCGGATGAATGTCCTGAACCGATAACTGGAACATGTGTCTCCTCTCCTGCTGAATTGAAACGATTCAGCCACTATGAGAAAAAAAGCGCCAATCTGAGTTATCAAAAAAACCAGATCGCGCTGAAACGTTTCAAGAAAGTCTGGATCTTTCTGCTTCAGCACGCAAGAAAAGTTACCGGTTTTGTAGCAATTTTTTGAGGTGAAGCACATTTTTTCTCCAACAGACCCTCAATAGCTGACGCATAAAAGGCTTCAGCTTTTTTCTTTCAGCTTGCGTCAGCACGCCCTTGTAACAAACTGGAATGCTATTTTGATTTTTCGTGTCGATTTTGATTCAGACGCCTGTTTATTTTCTGACGGGCAGCGTAAACTCCGCCTCTCTTCACACCACTGATATAGAAACATGCACAACAGTCCCGCCGCCGCTGCGCCCAAATCGTTTGACCTGACGTCTACCGCCTTTTTGATCGTCGCTTTTCTCACCGGTATTGCTGGTGCGTTACAGACGCCGACACTCAGTATTTTTCTGACGGATGAGGTTCACGCCCGTCCCGGCATGGTGGGTTTCTTTTTTACCGGCAGCGCGGTTATCGGCATTATCGTGAGCCAGTTTCTGGCGGGTCGCTCAGATAAAAAAGGCGATCGCAAAAAACTGATCGTTTTCTGTTGCGTGCTGGGCATGTTGGCCTGCGTGTTGTTTGCCTGGAACCGCAACTACTTTATTTTGCTGTTCATCGGCGTCTTTCTCAGTAGCTTCGGCTCTACCGCCAACCCGCAGATGTTTGCGCTGGCCCGAGAACATGCCGATCGTACAGGTCGTGAAGCGGTGATGTTCAGCTCAATCCTCCGCGCCCAGGTCTCGTTGGCCTGGGTCATTGGGCCGCCGCTGGCCTATGCGCTGGCGATGGGTTTTAGCTTTACGGTGATGTATTTGAGCGCGGCGGTAGCTTTTATCGTCTGCGGCGTCATGGTGTGGTTCTTTTTACCGTCAATGCGCAAAGATGCGCCGCTGGCAACCGGCACGCTGGAAGCACCGCGTCGTAATCGCCGCGATACGCTGTTGCTGTTTGTCATCTGTACGTTAATGTGGGGGACTAACAGCCTGTATATCATTAATATGCCGCTGTTTATCATCAATGAGCTGCATCTTCCGGAAAAACTTGCAGGCGTGATGATGGGCACCGCCGCCGGGCTGGAGATTCCCACAATGCTGATTGCAGGTTACTTCGCCAAACGGTTGGGAAAACGCCTGTTAATGTGCATCGCCGTTGTCGCCGGACTGTGCTTTTATGCGGGGATGTTGCTGGCGCACGCACCGGCAACGTTGCTCGGCTTGCAGTTGCTGAACGCGATTTACATCGGCATTCTTGGCGGGATTGGCATGCTCTATTTTCAGGATCTCATGCCAGGCCAGGCGGGTTCAGCCACCACGCTGTATACCAATACCATTCGCGTCGGCTGGATCATTGCCGGTTCGTTGGCGGGAATCGCCGCAGAAATCTGGAATTATCATGCGGTCTTCTGGTTTGCGTTAGTTATGATTGTCGCCACCATGTTCTGCCTGGCGCGTATTAAAGATGTTTAACTTGCAAGCCTGATACTTTTACTCTTCGACACATTTCAGCGCAGAATTTATTTCTGCGCGATGTTCATGCGCGGTCATTCATTGTCTTTTTCTCAATACGATATTCTGTTAGCGCCCTCTTACATAAGAGACCGGTTATTGAGAAAATTACGCCCATCAGCCCGCAAAGGACCAACACCAGCCGCATCTTATATTTTGGTGTAACAGCAACATCTATCACTTCAATGTTAGCATTATTTTTAACCGCCTCCGACAACAAGGATAGCTTTGTATATGTTTCCGTTTGTAACATATTTTTATGCACGCTATAACGTTTAATGTCACCATCATCGATATACCATGCTGCCATTTTATCGACGCTATTTTTCAGGGTGGAAATAATATTATTGACGCTTTCTTCCCTCCCCTGCGCCTTAAAAAGGACAAGCTGATTTTTCGCGTCAAAACTTATTTTATTTTTATATTCCGCAGGCAAGAAACGGCTAAACTGGTTAAGGATAACCGTTGTTTTACATTGAATATCATTAGCATAGCCACATAACGCATAGGTAGCAGGCGTATCCAGATTAGGTTTGATTGTAATACTCACAACCTTTGTATCATGATGCACGCTCACAAAAACATAGCCAATGGCGACAAAAATAAAGGTAGCGATCACGATACTTAGCCATTTTCTTATAAGGAATAAGGAAACGTCGACTAAATCAATTTCACTATTTTCTCCCCGCATTTCACATCCCTTTTAAAACGCTAATAGTCAACCCGAATACTGAAATAACAAAAAGCAACACCAGCGTAAAAATAAACGCCCTGGCTGCGAACGTATATTTCTTCATAAGATAAAACCCACACATAAGAATTCGAGTATTTTAAAGGAAAATAACAACACATTCACACTGGTTATATCGATCGGTAAATACATCAATGATAGATATAAACTATCAAACTAATGATATCGATCGTTATAAATAATTAAAATCGATCAAAATTCCTCTTTTTAATAGATAAAAACTATCATATAAATAAAATTGATCGCTTTTGTTTTATGTGACGGTTTGTTCGGTACACGTTCAGGCACCAACGGGGTTGAGCGGCGACATCTACCGTTTCAGAAGACACGAAATAAGGGAAGCATGTATTACGCTATTTAATGGTAAAAGGAGGTAATTTGATGCGCAGCTTTTGCAGACTATTTCGGGATATAACGTAAGCCCCTGCACGTTTATCAAAAACAGCTGACTTAGAGCCTATCCCATTAGGCTATTAGCTCATGGTAAGGTTTTCTGTTCGAGTTCCAGCAAATAAATAATGGCCTCTTCCCGGGTCGTTAAACACATGTCCCCTGTCGGTTGCAAACCAGAGCACACTTTTGGGCGTAAAGGCGAGCCAAAGATAAGACACAAGTTATCTTCCGAAAGCTGCACGCATCTGGTATTCATCGGCTTGCCATTCGGCATTCCGGGTATCGGCGACGAAATTGAAGGCGCAATACAGCAAGCGCCACAACCGCTACGACAGTCCATGCTCAGCCCCTCTATTTATAACCAAATGAAAGATAACAGAATTTGTCCAAAGAAAAATCCAGATTTAAAATGTGGACGTCATCATGATCAGGCCTGTCCTCAGACATTCCGAAGACAAGGCTGGAAACAGAAGGGACAACACAGCACACTTCCCCCCTCCAGGCGACATGCCATCGCGTATTCTCGTTGAACGCGGAGCGGAAAGCGGGCGAACAGTATCACCTTTTTTGCACCAGCAAAAGTGACAATTCCACTTGCCTGGACGGCCCGGCGCGAGTAGTTTTACGCGATATTTTAGATAATCTCTACAACAGGATCTCCTCGATGCCAAGAGCGAACGAAATCAAAAAAGGTATGGTACTGAACTACAACGGCAAATTGCTGATTGTGAAAGATATCGACATTCAGTCGCCTACCGCCCGTGGCGCCGCCACACTGTATAAAATGCGCTTTTCCGATGTCCGCACCGGTCTGAAAGTGGAAGAACGTTTCAAAGGCGACGATATCGTTGATACCGTCACCCTGAGCCGTCGCGGCGTTGACTTTTCTTATGTCGATGGCAACGAATATGTGTTCATGGATAAAGAAGACTATACGCCGTATACCTTCACCAAAGATCAGATTGAAGAAGAGTTGCTGTTTATGCCTGAAGGCGGAATGCCGGATATGCAGGTTCTGACCTGGGACGGCCAACTGCTGGCGCTAGAGCTTCCGCAGACCGTGGATCTGGAAATCGTCGAAACCGCGCCGGGTATTAAAGGAGCGTCCGCCAGCGCACGTAACAAACCCGCGACATTAAGCACCGGTCTGGTGATTCAGGTTCCCGAATACCTGAGCGCAGGTGAGAAAATCCGCATTCATATCGAAGAGCGCCGTTATATGGGGCGCGCGGATTAAGTTTCACATTTTTCGGCTGCGCCCCAGGGCGCAGTCTGCCCCTTTTATTTATTGACTGTTCTGCACCAGGCAAGAGAAACGTTAAAAATTTAACATTTTCTGCTCTTAAGATGGCAGAAGCACGACTTCGTCAACTCAGCACTTCTCTTTTTCACGTTTATTCGCCAGGATTATTAAAAGTTGTTATGTTGTATCAATATTCTGGAGCTGACGTGACCAAAACCAATCTTATTACTGGATTTCTCGGTAGCGGAAAAACCACCTCTATCCTTCATTTATTAGCTCATAAAGATCCGGCTGAAAAGTGGGCCGTCCTGGTTAATGAATTTGGTGAAGTGGGTATTGACGGCGCGCTGCTTGCCGACAGCGGCGCACTGCTAAAAGAGATTCCCGGCGGCTGCATGTGCTGCGTCAACGGATTGCCTATGCAGGTGGGGCTCAACACGCTGCTGCGCCAGGGCAAACCTGACCGGTTGCTGATTGAACCAACCGGACTGGGGCACCCAAAACAGATTCTGGATTTATTAACTGCGCCGGTTTATGAGCCGTGGATTGATTTACGCGCCACGCTCTGCATCCTGGACCCTCGCCTGCTACTGGACCAACAGAGCGTCGCCAATGAAAATTTCCGCGATCAGCTCGCCTCAGCCGATATTATCATCGCCAATAAAACCGACCGCGCCACGGCGCAGAGCGATGCCGCCCTGCAACAGTGGTGGCGACAGTACGGCGGCGATCGTCAACTGATTCATGCCGAACATGGACAGATAGACGGTAAGCTTCTGGATTTACCGCGACAAAATCTGGCGGAACTGCCGGCCAGCGCCGCGCATTCTCACACTCATGCCAGTAAAAAAGGACTCGCCGCGCTAAATCTGCCCGCACAGCAGCGCTGGCGACGCAGCCTCAATAGCGGACAGGGTCATCAGGCCTGCGGCTGGATTTTCGATGCCGATACCGTGTTTGACACCATTGGCCTACTCGAATGGGCTCGTCTGGCGCCGGTGGGCCGGGTGAAAGGCGTTATGCGCATACAAGAGGGGCTGGTACGCATCAATCGCCAGGGCGATGACCTGCACATCGAAACACAGAGTGTCGCGCCGCCGGATAGCCGGGTTGAACTTATCTCAAACACAGAAACCGACTGGAATACGTTACAGACGGCCTTGTTGAAGCTTCGTTTAGCGACGCACGCGTAAGGTTGCCACCGTTTAAAAACTATGGCGAAATGACGATGAAAACCCGCTATTCCTTGATAATTCTGCTTAATGCCGCCGGTCTGGCGCTGTTTTTGTCATGGTATCTTCCCGTCAATCACGGTTTCTGGTTCACCATTGATTCCGGCATATTCCACTTCTTTAACCAGAAACTGGTGGAAAGCCACGCGTTCCTCTGGTGGGTCGCTATTACCAATAATCGGGCGTTTGACGGCTGTTCGCTGCTGGCGATGGGCGGACTGATGCTCAGTTTCTGGCTAAAAGAAGACGCGTCGGGCCGGCGGCGCATTGTGATAATCGGATTGGTCATGCTGCTAACAGCGGTGGTGCTTAACCAACTCGGTCAGGCGCTGATCCCCGTCAAGCGCGCCAGTCCAACGCTCTCTTTTGAGCATATTTATCGCGTCAGCGAGTTGCTGCACATCCCGACAAAAGACGCGTCAAAAGACAGTTTCCCAGGCGATCACGGTATGATGCTGCTGATATTTTCCGCCTTTATGCTGCGTTATTTCGGCAAAACGGCGGGGATTATCGCCCTTATTATATTTGTGGTTTTCGCGTTTCCGCGCGTTATGATTGGCGCTCACTGGTTCACCGATATTGTGGTTGGGTCGCTCACGGTTATTTTGATTGGCCTCCCCTGGTGGCTGATGACCCCGCTCAGCGACCGGGCGATAGCGCTTTTTGAGGATTATCTCCCGGGCGGAAATAAACAAATTTTAAACAAATAACCCATACAATTAACATTGCCTTCAGCGATAGTTTTACATCGTTGAAGGTAATTTATGATGATATTCCCCCAGCCCATCATTTTTCGGTAATATTATTCCTCTGCAAAATGAACAGGTTGCACGATTTTTAAACGATTTGCGCTTAATTTGACCCGTGCTGATAGCTCACTTTTCGTATCATAAATTCTTATAAAAAATCACGCGAAATCGCTCGCAATGACAGCAACAATCGGGTAATCTCAAACTCGTTTTGCCTCGCCAGATAATTATTCTCATTGCGAATAAATTTGTGCGTTCCGCCACAGATTTGTGCACAAAGAATTGTCTCAAGCTGTGCAGGTAATTAGTCTCATCACGTTTGGCATTTTTATAACGATATTTATCGTTAAGGACTTCAAGGGAAAACAAACAACATGGTCAAATCTCAACCGATTTTGAGATATATTTTGCGCGGGATTCCTGCGATTGCAGTTGCGGTTCTGCTTTCTGCTTGTAGCACAACCACCAATACCGCAAAGAATATGCATTCTGAGACGCATGCTGTGGGCAATAGCGATAGCTCTTCACTGCAAGCCTCTCAGGATGAATTTGAAAATATGGTGCGTAACCTCGACGTTAAGTCGCGGATTATGGATCAGTATGCTGACTGGAAAGGTGTGCGTTACCGCCTGGGCGGCAGCACTAAGAAAGGCGTCGACTGTTCCAGCTTTGTACAGCGCACCTTCCGCGAACAGTTTGGTTTAGAGCTTCCGCGTTCAACCTATGAACAGCAGGAAATGGGCAAAGCGGTTTCACGCAATAACCTGCGTACGGGCGATCTGGTTCTGTTCCGCGCCGGTTCCACTGGCCGTCATGTCGGTATTTATATCGGCAATAACCAATTTGTCCATGCGTCTACCAGTAGCGGCGTCATTATCTCCAGTATGAACGAACCGTACTGGAAAAAACGCTACAATGAAGCGCGTCGAGTTCTGAGCCGCAGTTAATCTTCATCAGGCAGCACCTCCCTTGGCTTACCTGATGAGACGACATAAAAAGCACTGCTTCAGCAGTGCTTTTGCTTATTATCCCTTCTGAACCCGTTTTACCGAATAGCGACGTGTCGCCTCTTATCCAGCCTACAACACACGAACATAGGCCTGATAAACATAGCGCCATCAGACATTCAGGTCGTTTCCGCCAACGACTACTGCGACAATACGCTTTCCTGCGCATCACAGAAAAGCATGACTATCCGGGGTAATCCAGGCTATAGTCTTATAAATCAACCAGTTTAACCGGCATCTGCCTTTTCAGGTCACACCAGGAATTATGCTTACACGCGACTCCTCTTCCGGTCGGAAAATCCTGCTTACCTGTATCATTACGGGGATAGCGGCAGCATTACTTATTGGTAGCCTGCAATTTTTCCTGTCGTGGCATAAACGGGATGTTAAATACAATACGCTCCTTTCTGATGTACAACATTACCTAGCCAGCTATTTCGCCGACCTGAAAGCCACCACCGATATTCTTCAGCCGTTGACGATCAACACCTGTCAGCAGGTTGGCGCAGAACTCACCTCAAGAGCCGCTTTTAGCCTTAATGTCCGCGCCTTCTTATTGATTAAAGATAAAAAAGTGTTCTGCTCTTCCGCCACTGGCGCCATGAATATGCCGCTTCAGCAACTGGTACCGGATATAGATATCCGCAAAGACGTTGCTATGGCGATTCTGCCCGGCACGCCAATGATGCCCAACAAACCGACAATGGTGATTTGGTATCGAAACCCATTATTAAATAACAGCGGCGTATTCACATCGCTGAATATTAACCTGACGCCCTACTTACTCTATACCACGCGCCAGGACGATTTTAACGGCATCGCGCTGATTGTCGGCAATACCGCGCTGTCGACCTTTTCTTCGCGTCTGCTGACCGTCGCGGAGCTGCCGGGCACGCCTTCACGACAGGCAACTATCAACGGCCTGCCGCTTAAAATACAGCTTTATGCCGATAGCTGGACCTACAATGACTTGTGGTATGCGTTGATGCTGGGCTGCATTAGCGGCATCGTAGCGGGGTTTATCTGTTACTTTATCTATGCCCTCCGGACGCGACCGGGCAAAGAGATTTTAACGGCGATCAAACACGAGCAGTTTTATGTGGTTTATCAGCCCGTCGTCGATACTCGTACGCTAAGCGTCACCGGGCTTGAAGTCTTACTGCGCTGGCGTCACCCTACGGCAGGCGAGATTCCGCCGGATGCCTTTATCCACTATGCCGAAGCGCAGCAACTTATCGTACCGTTAACGCAGCATCTGTTCGAGCTGATCGCCCGCGACGCACCCACGCTACAGAAGGTGATGCCCGTCGGTGCCAAATTTGGCATTAACATCGCGCCGGAACATCTGCACAGCGACAGTTTTAAAGAGGATATGCACCGGCTCAGGGACGCCCTGCCCGCGCACCATTTTCATATCGTGCTGGAAATCACTGAACGCAATATGCTTCAGCAGTATGAAGCGGCCAAACTGTTCGAATGGCTGCATTCCGCCGGGTTTGAAATCGCTATAGATGATTTCGGTACAGGCCATAGCGCCCTGATTTATCTGGAGCGATTTACTTTAGATTATCTGAAAATTGATCGCGGCTTTATCCAGGCGATCGGCACGGAAACCGTCACGTCTCCGGTTCTGGATACCGTGCTGACGCTCTCCAGACGCCTGAATATGCTGACGGTGGCCGAGGGCGTTGAAACGCCGGAGCAGGCCCGTTGGCTACGCGATCACGGTGTTAATTACTTGCAGGGGTACTGGATTAGCCGTCCTTTACCCCTAAAAGATTTCGTGCTGTGGATGTCGGCGCCTTCCGTGCCTGAATGGTAGTCCCCTTACGGTTTTAACGGATTCACATCAGACGCAACGTCACTTATTATTCAGCGAAACGCCTGCCGGTTTGCAGCGGGCAATACGATAAGGAAACCGCCTTCAGATGATTGCGCGCGTAATGCTTCTGCTTGTCGCACTGGTTAGCGCTGGCGCCCAGGCCCAGGAAATCAAAGAAAGCTACGCTTTCGCCGTACTCGGCGAACCTAAGTATGCTTTTAACTTTGATCACTTTGATTATGTGAATCCTGCTGCGCCGAAAGGCGGTCAGATGACGCTTTCCGCCATTGGTACGTTCGATAATTTCAATCGCTATTCGCTGCGCGGCAATCCCGGCGTACGTACCGAAGCCCTTTACGATACGCTTTTTACCACCTCGGATGATGAACCCGGAAGCTATTACCCGCTGATTGCCGACCATGCCCGCTATGCCGCCGACTATTCCTGGGTGGAAATCTCGATTAACCCCCGCGCTCGTTTTCACGATGGCACGCCCATTACCGCCCGCGATGTAGCCTTTACCTTTCATAAGTTTATGACCGAAGGCGTACCGCAGTTCCGTCTGGTCTATAAAGGTACTACCGTGAAGGCGATTGCGCCTTTAACCGTGCGAATTGAGCTGGCGAAGCCTGGTAAAGAAGACATGCTTAGTCTGTTTTCACTACCGATCATGCCCGAAAAATTCTGGAAAAATCACAAACTCAGCGATCCACTTTCAACGCCGCCCTTAGCCAGCGGGCCATACCGGATTACTCAGTGGAAAATGGGCCAGTACATTGTCTATTCACGCGTCAAAAACTACTGGGCGGCTAATCTGCCGGTCAATCGTGGACGTTTTAACCTCGACACTGTCCGCTACGATTACTACCTTGATGACAATGTCGCTTTCGAGGCGTTTAAAGCGGGCGCATTTGATCTACGGCTGGAAAACGACGCTAAAAACTGGGCAACGCGCTATATCGGTAAAAATTTCGATAATCATTACATCATTAAAGAAGAGCAGAAAAACGAGTCGGCGCAGGACACACGCTGGCTGGCCTTTAATATTCAGCGCCCGGTATTTAAAGACCGGCGGGTACGTGAAGCCGTCACCCTGGCCTTCGATTTTGAGTGGATGAATAAAGCGCTGTTCTATAATGCCTGGAGCCGAACCAACAGTTACTTCCAGAATACCGAGTACGCCGCCAGAAATTATCCTGACGCCGACGAACTGGTATTACTCGCGCCGATGAAAAAAGATCTTCCTCCTGAAGTCTTCACTCAGATCTATCAGCCGCCGGTCTCTAACGGCGACGGCTACGATCGCGAAAATCTTCTTAAAGCTGACGCCTTGTTGACGCAGGCCGGATGGGTGATCAACGGACAGCAACGGGTCAATAGCGTCACCGGTAAGCCTCTGACGTTTGAACTTCTCCTTCCTGCCAGCAGTAATAGCCAGTGGGTTCTGCCCTTCCAGCATAATCTTCAGCGTCTGGGCATTACGATGACTATCCGTCAGGTTGATAATTCTCAACTCACCAACCGGATGCGTAGCCGCGACTATGACATGATGCCGAGGCTATGGCGGGCGATGCCCTGGCCCAGCTCCGATCTACAAATCTCATGGGCGTCGGAATACATTGACTCCAGTTATAACGCTCCCGGCGTACAAAGCCCGGTGGTGGATAAGCTGATCGCGCAAATTATCGCAGCGCAGGGTGATAAAGCGAAACTGGTGCCGCTGGGACGGGCGCTGGATCGCGTGCTGACCTGGAACTATTACATGCTGCCGATGTGGTATATGGCGCAAGACAGGCTCGCCTGGTGGGATAAATTCTCCCATCCGGCGATTCGCCCGGTATATACCATCGGGTTAGATACCTGGTGGTATGATGTCAACAAAGCCGCCAAGCTACCGGCAGCCAGGAGGTAGTAAGAATCAATGGGTGCCTATCTTATCCGCCGTCTGTTACTGGTGATCCCCACGCTATGGGCCATTATTACCATTAACTTTTTTATCGTGCAGATCGCTCCCGGCGGCCCTGTCGATCAGGCTATTGCCGCGATTGAATTTGGTCAGGGCGGCGCGTTGCCCGGCGCCAGCGGCGAAGGCGTTCGCGCCAGTCATGCGCAAACCGGCGTCGGCAATATCAGCGACAGCCATTATCGCGGCGGCCGGGGACTCGATCCGGAGGTGATCGCGGAGATCACCCATCGCTACGGCTTCGACAAACCGCTGCATGAGCGTTATTTCAAGATGCTACGGGACTATCTCTCTTTTGACTTCGGCGACAGTCTGTTTCGCAGCGCATCCGTACTAACGCTGATCAAAGATAGCCTTCCCGTCTCCATTACCCTGGGATTATGGAGCACGCTGATTATTTATCTGGTGTCTATCCCGCTGGGGATTCGCAAAGCCGTCCATAACGGCAGTCGCTTTGATGTGTGGAGCAGCGCGTTTATCATTATTGGTTATGCGATCCCCGCCTTTCTGTTCGCTATTTTATTAATCGTCTTTTTTGCCGGCGGCAGCTACTACGATATCTTTCCGCTACGTGGCCTGGTCTCCGCCAACTTTGACACGTTACCGTGGTACCAGAAAATCACCGATTATTTGTGGCATATTACGCTGCCGGTGTTGGCGACCGTCATCGGCGGTTTTGCCGCCCTGACGATGCTGACGAAAAATTCGTTTCTCGACGAGGTGCGTAAACAGTATGTCGTTACCGCTCGCGCTAAAGGCGTGAGTGAAAAAAACATTCTCTGGAAACATGTTTTTCGTAACGCCATGCTGCTGGTGATCGCCGGGTTTCCCGCCACTTTTATCAGTATGTTTTTCACCGGCTCGTTGCTAATTGAAGTCATGTTCTCGCTCAACGGCCTGGGGCTGCTGGGTTATGAAGCAACCGTTTCGCGCGACTATCCGGTGATGTTCGGCACGCTTTATATCTTTACCCTGATTGGCTTATTACTGAATATCCTGAGCGATATCAGCTATACGCTGGTCGATCCACGCATTGATTTTGAGGGACGATAATGCCGCGATTAAGCCCGGTCAATCAGGCCCGCTGGGCGCGTTTCCGCCATAATCGCCGGGGCTACTGGTCACTATGGATTTTCCTGGTAGTGTTCAGCCTGAGCTTATGCGCGGAACTGATTGCTAACGATAAGCCATTGCTGGTGCGCTATGAAGGCCAGTGGTATTTTCCGCTGGTAAAAAATTACAGCGAGCGCGATTTCGGCGGCCCGCTGGCGACAACGGCAGACTATCAGGACCCCTGGCTACAACGGCAGCTTGAGAATCGGGGCTGGGTGTTGTGGGCCCCCGTACGCTTTGGCGCCAATACCATTAATTTTGCCACCACGCAGCCTTTCCCCTCCCCGCCTTCGGCGAAAAACTGGCTGGGCACCGATGCGAATGGCGGCGACGTTTTCGCCCGCATCCTGTACGGCACCCGCATTTCTATTTTATTTGGCCTGATGTTAACGATTTGCTCCAGCGTCATGGGTGTACTGGCGGGCGCGCTACAGGGCTATTATGGCGGCAAAGTCGATTTATGGGGGCAACGTCTCATCGAAGTCTGGTCGGGGATGCCGACCCTGTTTCTGATTATTTTACTTTCCAGCGTAGTGCAGCCTAACTTCTGGTGGCTGCTGGCCATAACCGTGCTGTTTGGCTGGATGAGTCTGGTGGGCGTGGTGCGCGCCGAGTTTTTACGGACCCGCAATTTTGACTATATCCGCGCCGCGCAGGCGCTTGGCGTCAGCGATCGTGACATTATCCTGCGCCATATGTTGCCTAATGCGATGGTCGCTACCCTGACATTTTTACCGTTCATTTTATGTAGTTCCATCACCACCCTGACGTCGCTGGATTTTCTGGGATTCGGTCTGCCGCTTGGCTCCCCTTCTCTCGGCGAACTTCTTTTACAGGGGAAAAACAACTTACAGGCTCCCTGGCTGGGGATCGCCGCCTTTCTGTCTGTCGCCATTCTGCTATCGCTGCTGATTTTTATCGGCGAAGCGGTACGCGACGCCTTTGATCCTGCTAAGGCGGTATAAGATGACATCTCCATTGCTTGCGATTGAAAATTTATCGGTAGGTTTCCGTCAGCAACAGCACGTGCGCCCTGTCGTTAACGCCATTTCGTTACAGGTGAACGCCGGGGAAACGCTGGCGCTGGTCGGCGAGTCAGGGTCAGGAAAAAGCGTGACGGCGCTTTCCATTCTGCGTCTTTTGCCTACCCCTCCCGCCGTCTACCTCTCCGGCGATATTCGCTTTCACGGCGAATCATTGCTTCATGCCAGCGAGCAGACGCTACGCGGCGTACGCGGCAATAAAATCGCCATGATTTTTCAGGAACCGATGGTTTCACTTAACCCACTGCATACGCTGGAAAAACAGCTCTATGAAGTGCTGTCGCTCCATCGGGGAATGCGTCGGGAGGCGGCAAGGGCGGAGATGATCGGTTGTCTGGATCGGGTCGGTATCCGCCAGGCGAGCCAGCGTCTGCGCGATTATCCGCATCAGCTTTCCGGCGGCGAACGCCAGCGCGTCATGATAGCCATGGCGCTGTTAACACGGCCGGAATTACTGATCGCCGATGAGCCGACCACCGCCCTCGACGTCTCCGTACAGGCGCAGATCTTATCTCTACTGCGGGAACTCCAGCGTGAGCTCAATATGGGATTGCTGTTTATCACCCATAACCTCAGCATTGTAAAAAAACTGGCGGATTCAGTGGCGGTAATGCAACACGGCAAGTGCGTAGAGAACCAACGCGCCGACACGCTGCTCTCCGCGCCGACCCATCCGTACACGCAAAAACTACTCAACAGCGAACCCACTGGCGATCCGGTTCCGCTCCCCGCCGGGCAGGCGCCGTTGCTGGAAGTGGACAAGCTGCGCGTCGCCTTCCCAATCCGCAAAGGCATTCTGAAGCGCGTCGTGGATCATAATGTGGTGGTTAACAATATCAGTTTCACCCTGCATCCAGGCGAAACGCTGGGTCTGGTCGGCGAGTCAGGATCGGGAAAAAGCACCACCGGTCTGGCGCTGTTACGGCTTATCCGCTCCGAAGGCCGCATCGTGTTTGACGGTCAATCGCTGGATACGTTAAACCGCCGCCAGCTTTTACCTGTTCGCCACCGTATCCAGGTCGTATTCCAGGACCCGAACTCATCGCTAAACCCGCGTTTAAACGTATTGCAAATTATCGAAGAAGGCCTGCGCGTCCACCAGCCTACGCTTTCAGGCGCGCAGCGCGAACAGCAGGTGAAAGCGGTCATGATGGAAGTCGGCCTGGACCCGGAAACGCGGCATCGTTACCCCGCTGAGTTTTCCGGCGGCCAGCGTCAACGTATCGCCGTCGCCAGGGCGCTGATTTTAAAACCGTCGCTTATTATTCTGGATGAACCGACCTCATCGCTGGATAAAACCGTTCAGGCGCAGATTCTTGCCCTCCTGAAATCGCTCCAGCAAAAGCACCGTCTGGCCTATATCTTCATTAGCCACGATCTGCATGTAGTACGCGCGCTGTGCCATCAGGTTATCGTGCTGCGACAGGGGGAGGTGGTTGAACAGGGGCAATGCGAGCGCGTGTTTACCGCACCGCAACAAGCGTATACGCGTCAGCTACTCGCGTTAAGCTGACGCCTAAAAAGGATTATTGTTAGAAAAAGGTTCCGCTATCGCCACGCCGAAATTTTTCAGCCGACAGGTGGCGGCAAACTCATCCTGACGATTAACGAACAGGCACGGTTCCCCTTCGCACTCCAGCACGGAGCAAGGAACTTCAATATCGCTTAGCGCCTGGCTGAGCTTATGCATCACTGACCACGCGCTATCGCCTGCCGGACTCAACAGTTTAAGCGCCACCAGACTATTCTCGGTGCTCTGCCCGTTTTGCGGAATCGGTTCAACCTTTGACCCCGCAAAACCCGCCGACCAGCGATAGTTTTGCGGCAGACGGTGAACAATTGAGAGCTGTAATGTATTCACTTTCTTTCCCCGGAAGCACAATTATTTCACAATTTACTTACATTTATATTAACACATCATTGACAACCCGTCCTTAAACAGATTGCTAACGCCCTTCTCTCCGTCAGTGGCTCTACAGCAAGCGGGAGTTAAAATAGTTTTACCGACGCGGAGATAGCGGCGGGCTATATGTACCCGTTTCTGCGATCTAACTCAACCTTTTTAACTACAATGATGTGACTTTTTACATAAATGGATTTTACATAAAATAAACATAAAGGAGGAAAATGATGAATTGGTAATTGATATACATCAACTATGAAAGCCGTTTGGCTTTGCCATCGTGTAGCGGATAGCGCCCCCCAACGCCGCCTGCGCATTCTTCGGCGCCATTGAGGGACACCGCGCCCGTCACCGTTTTTTGGGACGGCTGGCGTAGAGATAAAACAGAATGGAACAGGCGGCGCAAAGCGCAATCGACCAGATCATCGGCCACGCACTGTTAAAGGTAGCCAGCGACAGCAACGCGCCGACGATAGCGCCAATACCAAAGCGGAAAGTGCCCGCCAACGAAGACGCCGTTCCGGCCATATGCGGAAACTCATCCAAAATGACCGCCATCGCATTGGACGAAACCATCGACACACAGCCGACAAACGCCGCAACGCCAACCACCAGCGCCCAGAATCCAATGCCCATCAGCGCGCTGAAAACCATCCACACCGCCATCGCAAACTGAATCCATAGCCCGGCCCGAAACATGTTTAGCGCCCCTACCCGTCTGACAAAACGGCTGTTGATAATCGTCATCACAAACAGAAATACGATGTTCAACGCGAAGTAGTAGCCGAAATCCTGCGGCGGAACATGATTAATTTCGATATAGACAAACGGCCCCGCGCTCAAAAAAGAGAACATACCGGCAAAACTGAACCCGCTCGCCAGCATATAGCTCAGTACGCGTTTGTGGCGAAACAACGCGGCAAAGTTACCTATTGTGGTACGAATATGAAAAGGCTGACGCCGCTCAACGGGCAGCGTCTCTTTAATCAAAGCAAAGATCATGACTGACGCCAGAATCGCCGCAATAGCCAGTATCCAGAAGATATAGTGCCAGCTTAACCATACCAACACCCAGCCGCCAACAATGGGCGCCATTAACGGCGCTATCGTAGTGACCAGCATGACAAATGACATCATGCGCGAAAACTCTTCCTTTGGATAAATATCCCGCATCAGCGCATTGATGACGACGCTTGCCGCCGCAGCCACCAAACCGTGAAAGAAACGCATCACGATCAGTTGATCGATAGTCTGCGCCAACGCACAGGCGACCGCCGCAGCGGCAAATACCAGCGTCCCGCCCAGGATGACCGGCTTACGCCCGAGGCTATCCGCCATCGGTCCATAGATAAGCTGACCCAGCGCAAACCCCAGAATATAGGTGCTGAGCGTCATCTGCGCGCTACCGGCAGGCACGCCGAATTGCGCAGAAATCACCGGCAGCGCTGGAAGATACATATCAATCGACAGCGGCATTAACATGGCCAACAGGCCAAGAATAAAGACAATGGCAAAGGAAGAGTGCTGCCGGGTGGTCACATCGAACTCCTGAATTTAACGAGATAGTTAGCCGACGCTGGCGATTTCTTCTTCAGTCAACGGGCGGTACTCGCCGGGAGCCAGATTCTCATCCAGCGTAATGGCGCCAATCCGTTCGCGGTGCAGTTCCACAACGCGATTGCCTACTGCGGCAAACATCCGCTTCACCTGATGATAACGGCCTTCGCTGATGGTCAGACGGACCTGCACAGGTGTTATCACCTCCAGCGTAGCGGGTTTAGTGAGATCTTTTTCATTATGCAACTGCACGCCTTTCGCAAATTGCGCTGCCGTATCGTCGGCCACCGGCGACTCCAGGGTCACCAGATAGGTTTTTTCACAGTGATGGCGCGGCGACGTAATGCGGTGCGACCACTGACCGTCATCTGTCATTAACACCAGACCGGTAGTATCGATATCCAGACGTCCTGCGGCATGCAGCTTATACGCCACCGGCTCATCCAGGAAATACAGCACCGTTGGATGATCGGGATCATCGGTTGAACAAACGTATCCCTGCGGCTTGTTAAGCATAAAATAGCGTGGCCCGTGTTGCTGCGCTAAGGGATTGCCGTCATACGCAACCGCATGTTCCGGGAGCAGTTTGAAGGCCGCATTTTTAATGATGTCGCCATCGACGGTAACGCGGTTACCACGAATTTCACGCCCGGCAATAGCGCGGCTGACGCCAAGCTGCTGAGCGATAAATTTATCAAGTCGCATGTGTGTGATTTAGCCTGTAATAATACGGAAATCGGGCATTCTACCCGAAAAAAGGGAATTGCTATCCGCTCAGTATAGCGGGCTAACTATATCCCTCAAGGGAAATGATTCATGGCATACTATTCCCGGAACCGTTTAACGTAGTGAGACCATGATTTTTACACTCCGCCCCTACCAGCAAGAAGCCGTAGACGCCACGCTCAGCCACTTTCGCCGCCACCGTACGCCCGCCGTGATTGTTCTGCCGACCGGCGCAGGTAAAAGCCTGGTGATCGCCGAACTGGCGCGCGTCGCCCGCGGACGGGTACTGGTGCTGGCGCATGTGAAAGAGCTGGTCGCGCAGAACCACGCCAAATATTGCGCGCTGGGGCTGGAAGCGGATATTTTCGCCGCCGGACTCAAACGTAAAGAGAGTCAGGGCAAAGTCGTGTTCGGCAGCGTACAGTCGGTGGCGCGTAATCTTGACGCCTTCCAGGAGGAGTTTTCGCTGTTGATTGTCGATGAATGCCACCGCATCGGTGACGATGAAGACAGTCAGTATCAGCAAATCCTCACTCACCTGAGTAAAGTTAATCCTCACTTACGTCTGCTTGGACTCACCGCCACGCCTTTTCGCCTCGGAAAAGGCTGGATTTATCAATTTCATTATCACGGTATGGTGCGCGGCAACGACAACGCTCTGTTTCGCGACTGTATTTATGAACTGCCGCTGCGCTATATGATTAAACACGGCTATCTGACGCCGCCTGAGCGGCTTGATATGCCAGTGGTCCAATACGATTTCAGCCGCCTGCAGGCCCAAAGCAATGGGCTGTTCAGCGAAGCCGACCTGAACCGCGAGCTGAAAAAGCAGCAGCGGATTACGCCGCACATCATCAGCCAGATTATGGAATTTGCGCAAACGCGCAAAGGCGTGATGATTTTCGCCGCCACGGTCGAACATGCGAAAGAGATTGTCGGTCTGCTTCCGGCGGACGACGCGGCGCTGATTACCGGCGATACGCCAGGGCCCGAGCGCGACGCGCTGATTGATAATTTCAAGGCGCAGCGTTTTCGCTATCTGGTTAACGTCTCGGTACTGACCACCGGCTTTGACGCCCCACACGTTGATCTCATCGCGATTCTACGTCCCACGGAGTCAGTTAGTCTTTACCAACAAATTGTCGGGCGTGGTCTGCGCCTTGCGCCGGGAAAGACCGATTGCCTGATTCTTGATTACGCAGGCAACCCGCACGACCTGTATGCCCCGGAGGTCGGTAGCCCGAAGGGAAAAAGCGATAACGTCCCTGTCCAGGTATTTTGCCCGGCCTGCGGCTTTGCCAACACCTTCTGGGGGAAAACCACTGCCGACGGCACGCTGATTGAACACTTTGGCCGTCGCTGCCAGGGCTGGTTTGAGGATGACGACGGCCATCGCGAGCAGTGCGATTTTCGCTTTCGCTTCAAAAACTGCCCGCAGTGTAATGCCGAAAACGATATTGCCGCCCGACGCTGCCGGGAATGTGACGCCATTCTGGTCGACCCGGACGATATGTTAAAAGCGGCGCTCAGGCTCAAGGATGCGTTAGTCCTGCGCTGTAGCGGAATGACGATGCAGCATGGGCAGGATGAGAAAGGCGAATGGCTGAAAATCACTTACTATGACGAGGACGGCGCGGATGTCAGTGAGCGCTTCCGCTTGCACACGCCCGCCCAGCGTACCGCTTTCGAACAGCTATTTATTCGCCCGCATACGCGCACGCCCGGCGTTCCTTTACGCTGGATCACGGCGGCGGATATTGTCGCGCAGCAGGCGCTGTTGCGGCATCCCGATTTTGTGGTCGCGCGGATGAAAGGCCAGTACTGGCAGGTGCGTGAAAAAGTGTTCGACTATGAAGGCCGCTTCCGCCGGGCGCACGAATTACGTGGTTAATTGTACTTTTCATTGATGTAACGGCGATTTGAGTATAGAATCCCGCCCGCCTTTGCATACGCAAAGCAGATCACTTACCTGTTGCTGGGTCGCCTGTAGCAGGAATTATTAAAGAGAGATTTAAATGTTTACTATCAACGCAGAAGTACGTAAAGAGCAGGGTAAGGGTGCGAGCCGCCGCCTGCGCGCCGCTAACAAGTTCCCGGCAATCATCTACGGCGGTTCTGAAGCCCCGATTGCTATCGAACTGGACCACGACCAGGTGATGAACATGCAAGCTAAAGCTGAATTCTACAGCGAAGTTCTGACCCTCGTTGTTGACGGTAAAGAAGTAAAAGTTAAAGCTCAGGCTGTACAGCGTCACGCTTACAAACCGAAGCTGACTCACATCGACTTCGTTCGCGCGTAATCGCCTGGAAGTTGAAGAAAAACCCCGCCCCGGCGGGGTTTTTTTATGCGTTTAATTGAATTTGACGACATGCAGAGCAACGAGAACCCACTTTGCTTTTCTGCTTTCTTACACCTCGCCACATTCAATTAGCGCCTCCCCTAATCGAGGATCTGTAGTTTCCGCCGCGGTATTCATACCTTTAAGCCGATTGAATAATGCCCGTTGACGAACGCTGGCACTTTCCGGTTTCCATGGCAAAATTCGTATTGGTATCGTTTGCCCATCATTCAACGCATCAAATACCTTTTCATTGGTCAGTAAGTCGCCGCAGCTCCATGTCTTGCTATCAAACTGAAAATCAAATAAGACATGGAGTTCCAGTTCATCTACACGCACTTGACGCTTTGCATTATCGATGCGTATTTCCACCTTCTCTTTATGCGTCAAAGTTGCATCAAGATTGAGTCCATACCGTTTCAACTGCCCCTTGTCGTAATAGTAACGTATGCTGGACCAGGTTGATTTAAAAGCAAATCCAGTAATGAATAAACCACTTAACAAGAACAGCGGGCATATGAACAAGCTCAGTAACCAGTTGGCGCCATAAGTATAAAACAGTACCAACGAGAGAACGGTGAACACCATGCCGAGCATCAACATCATCAAAAATGCGACAATGTGCGCATACAAAACCTGCCGAAATAAACTGAAATTAACAGGCGGCCTCTGACGTATTCCTTTACTCACTACGGCGTCCTTTTATGTCGTATGCCTTTATTTCCCGCCCGACGTGCGTCGCTGCAACTGATCGCGCAAATTCGGCGGCGTCCCTTTGATAGTCAGGGTATCGGTCGCCGGGTCCCAGAAAATCCGCTCGCCCAGTAGCATCGCATCAAAGTTAATCGTTAACCCGCCGCCGCTGCCGGCATATTTGGTTAACTGGCGTAGCGTACTGCGATCTGCCGGGAAGCTCTCTTCCAGCTCATAGCCTTTTTCGGCGGTAAATTCGCTGAAGCTGACTTCACTGACGCCGGAAAGCTCTTTAGACAGCGATTCCAGCTCAATCTCTTCCCCGGCTTGTAACTGCTCGTTGCAGTAGCTGTACACCTGCTGACGCACGTTCTGACGTTCTGCTTTATCCAACTGCGCTTCTGCGGTGAAATCATCCACTGCCTGCAACAGGCCGCGATTCTGCGCTTTGGCGTTCAACCCTTCGCTGGCGCCGAGGAAATCCATAAAGAAGTCAGCGACCTTGCGCCCTACCCGACCTTTCAGGAACGTCAGGTAGCGGGTCGATTGCGGATTAGTTTCCCACTCGGTAAGATCGATACGCGCCACGATATCCGCATGGTTGATATCAAGATAATGCGTCGGGTTAATGTCCAGATTTTCATTGACCCGCATACTGCTCAGGTTGTTCAGTACCGTAACCAGCAGATACTCCACCGCCAGGTAACGATAATGGCAGAACAATACAATGCCGCCGTCCGCAAAGGGATATTTCGCCAGTTCGTCACGCAGGCGTCCGGTCGCCGCCCGGCTAAAGGCAAGAAAATCTTCTTCCCCCTGACGTTGCAACCGCAGCGCTTGCGCCAGTTCACTCTCTTCATTAAACAGGCCATACGCCTTATTCTTGGCGCTATAGACCCGATGCAGTTCAGCCACCATCTCGACAACGGTGGTTGTCGGCTCCAGCAATGAATCGCGCAAGACCAGCTCAAGATTTTGCTCATCGCGCTTGATAAGCTGGTGCAGGGCAATCTGGTTGATATCCAGACTCATGATAAACTCTCCTTTAAGACCGGGCGGTATTCAACCACCGCCTGCCGGAAGACGCAAGCAATCGCCCTGTCATTTCAGGCGTTATCCGTAACGCGAATGATTTAGGGGATAAAAATGCAGAAAAAAAACTGTTGCTACGGTAATATGTTGCCCTTTCATGAACAAACAGATTTTGATTTATGCCACAACTCTCCCGCTATAGTGATGAACATGTTGAACAACTGCTGAGCGAACTGCTCAGTGTACTGGAAAAACATAAGGCGCCGACCGATCTTTCCCTGATGGTACTGGGAAATATGGTCACCAACCTTATCAACACCAGCGTGGCGCCGGCTCAACGC
Organism: Salmonella sp. K21076; assembly: GCF_039650795.1. Taxonomy (NCBI): domain Bacteria; kingdom Pseudomonadati; phylum Pseudomonadota; class Gammaproteobacteria; order Enterobacterales; family Enterobacteriaceae; genus Salmonella; species Salmonella sp. K21076. The sequence goes on along the minus strand of NZ_JBCLYA010000051.1, from coordinate 9,226 downwards.
CAGGCGATTGCGAACTCTTTTGCCCGCGCCTTGCAGTCTTCGATTAGCGAAGACAACGCGCACTAAAAAGCCGACTCCGGAGAAACAAGCGACAGGTATGGTAACTCATCGTCAGCGCTACCGTGAAAAAGTCTCCCAGATGGTTAGCTGGGGGCACTGGTTCGCTCTGTTCAATATACTGTTGGCTACGTTGCTCGGCAGCCGTTACCTGTTTGTCGCCGACTGGCCGACAACGCTTGCGGGTCGCATATACTCCTACCTGAGCATTGTCGGGCACTTTAGCTTTCTGGTGTTCGCCACCTATTTGCTTATTCTTTTTCCGCTCACGTTTATCGTGATGTCCCAGCGGCTGATGCGGTTTTTATCAGCCATTCTGGCGACCGCGGGTATGACGTTGTTGCTTATCGACAGCGAAGTCTTTACCCGTTTTCACCTGCATCTTAACCCCATTGTCTGGGAACTGGTCATCAACCCTGACCAGAACGAAATGGCGCGCGACTGGCAGCTTATGTTTATTAGCGTGCCAGTTATCTTATTGATTGAGATGCTATTTGCGACATGGAGTTGGCAAAAGCTGCGCAGTCTCACGCGCCGCCGCCATTTCGCAAGGCCGCTTGCGGCATTCTTTTTCGTCTCCTTTATCGCATCGCATCTTATCTACATCTGGGCAGACGCTAATTTTTACCGGCCGATTACCATGCAGCGGGCAAACCTGCCGCTCTCTTATCCGATGACGGCGCGACGTTTTCTTGAAAAACACGGTCTGCTGGATGCGCAGGAATATCAGCGCCGTCTGGTAGAGCAAGGCAATCCGGAAGCGGTCTCCGTTCAGTACCCGCTCAGCAATTTGCACTATCGCGATATGGGCACCGGTCAGAATGTGCTGCTCATTACCGTAGACGGCCTGAACTATTCTCGCTTTGAGAAGCAGATGCCGGAGCTGGCTACATTTGCCGAGCAAAACATCGACTTCACCCGTCATATGAGTTCAGGGAATACCACTGATAACGGTATTTTCGGCCTGTTCTATGGCATATCGCCAGGCTATATGGATGGCGTGTTATCCACCAGAACGCCTGCGGCGCTCATTACCGCGTTGAATCAGCAAGGCTACCAACTGGGACTGTTTTCTTCGGATGGCTTCGCCAGCCCGCTTTATCGTCAGGCATTACTGTCCGATTTCTCGATGCCGGCAGCGCAAACGCAGTCTGATGCGCAAACGGCCAGCCAGTGGATAGACTGGCTTGGGCGCTACGCACAGGAAGATAACCGCTGGTTCTCATGGATATCGTTTAACGGTACTAACATTGATGACAGTAACCAGAAAAATTTTGTTAAGCGTTACGCCAGTGCCGCCAGCGACGTGGATGCGCAAATCAATCGGGTTCTGAACGCGCTGCGAGAGGCCGGTAAATTCGACAATACTGTCGTGATCATTACCGCAGGACGCGGCATACCGTTGACGCCGGAAGAAAATCGCTTCGACTGGTCGCAAGGTCATCTGCAAGTACCGCTGGTGATCCACTGGCCGGGGACGCCTGCGCAGCGTATTAATGTGCTTACCGATCATACCGATGTGATGACCACGTTGATGCAACGCCTGTTACATGTCAGCACGCCAGCGAACGAATATTCACAGGGCCAGGACATCTTTACCGTTCCACGTCGTCATAACTGGGTAACGGCGGCAGACGGCAGTACGCTGGCAATCACGACGCCGCAAATGACCCTGGTGCTCAATAATAACGGTCATTATCAGACCTATGACTTACACGGCGAGAAGATCAAAGATCAGAAGCCGCAGCTCAGTCTGCTGCTGCAAGTGCTAACAGAAGAGAAACGTTTTATCGCTAACTGATTAATTATAAATCAGTTAGCACCGTTTCCCCTTGCATTCGCGTTGGAAAGAGGTAGTATTAGCACCCACAAGTCGGCACGTAGCGCAGCCTGGTAGCGCACCGTCATGGGGTGTCGGGGGTCGGAGGTTCAAATCCTCTCGTGCCGACCAAAATTCCCCTTAAAAGCCAGCCTGCCAGGGCTGGTTTTTTTATATATCCAATTTGCAAATGGTGAAATGATGGTGAAATAGCTATCGAAGGTCACTGCAAATTGACTTCAAGCTCCCTCCAACGCGAAAAGTTGAACAGATGACTTAAATACATTGATTAGTCATCCTTAACCAGTAGAATCCGCCACGACTGGTAACTATTCAATACACGCACTATCGAACGATCGCCAGTTTGCCGCAGCCCGTTCTTGCATACAATGTGGCTGCGGCACACCATCACATCAGAAATTTGAAAATCAGGGTAAACCTGTCACTTAACCTGAAGCAGGTCTTCATAGCGGGTGGTATATCGGGATGACAGTATGTTTCTCTTCATAGCCCACTGTTGCTGGATACCCTCCCCGGCAAAGTACAGCTTTCCCCTGCCCTTCTTTGCATTCAGGTGATCCAGTACTTCCATCGGCTTCTCGCTACCGGCGCGCGGCGCGTTATCATCGAAAAAGTTGCGCCGCGCCCTGACTGAAGAAGTCTCCCCTATTTCACCTGTACATCATCCGTACTGTCTGATGTTGTTCGTCCGGGAATATCTTTGTCGCACCGCACCTCATTCACCTGGTGCATCAGTTACGACGCCACTGAACGTTCAGATAGCTCCCCAGCATCTCCTCCACAAGAGGTCGCAGGCCATCCAAAAATGTCTTTTTCGCGCTCTCCATCGCTCTTGCTCCGATAGTGCGCTCTGCATCGGTATTACCGACCAGCCCAGACGGTCTCAGCTCTGTGTCAGACAGCATCCGGTACGTTTCCTCATAATCCGATATTTGCTTTTCACGAAGCGCGTTAACGCGTTTCGGCGCTTTGCGCTCCAGCACTCTGTGTAACGGCCCCCACTGCAGTATCCACTCCCTGAACTCGCTTTTTTCAGCGGCTTTCACCTGAAGCTCCGCGTCCTGAAGGTCTGTAACCGTCACGCCGGATACGTCAAAGAAACGCATTTCTGACGTCACGCTGGTCAGCCCGAGTGATTTCTTCAGCTTATTCTGATACGCCAGCCAGACCTCAATTTCATCAACGAGAGCCAGCGTTCTGACCTTTTCCCGGGCAATCTGTTCCAGTTTTCCCAGACGGAACATCTCACGCCCCGTGGCAACCAGCGCCGCGAGATCGTTATCGTATTGCCCTTTTTCTGCATTATGTACCAGCTGTACGTTCTTCATCTGGTGCAAAAAAAATGTGACCCGGTCCTCGCAGCTTGAGGTTGCCTCTGTTGCCATAGCAAAGGTGTTTGCTCTCAACGCCTCATCTTCAGCCAGTTGTGCCAGCCAGGACGATATCTGTGCCTTAAACCCCGCGTCCTTTATGAAGTTTTCCGTCTCACTCAGTCTGTCCAGGAAGAGGCTGAAGGCGTCGGCGTTATCTTCCTGTCCGAACATATGCCATCTGTCTGCAGGAGCCGGTTCCCCCTCCCGGGCAGGCACCAGCCAGTCAGCGGCCGCCAGGTGCAGTGCCCGAGTTTCCCGGGGGGCGGAGGCTCCCGCCATATCGAATCGTATTATGGGGCCTGAATAGCCAGGCGCGCTGGTGATCTCCCGCAGCGCCTGCAAAGTACGTTCAGACAGTGGGTTCCCTTCCAGATTTACGGTTGTCTCTGAAGACAGATGAATGAGACTTTCCGGCAGGCGGGTCAGCTGGTTACGATAGACCGACAGCGACAGTAGTCCTGACGGCAGCATCGGCAGGCTGGTCAGCCGGTTACCAGATACCATCAGCTCCTTCAGTTCTGACGGCAGCACCGGCAGACTGGTCAGCCGGTTACCAGATACAATCAGCTCCTTCAGTCCTGACGGCAACGCCGGCAGGCTGGTCAGCCGATTATTATAGGCCCACAGCTTATATAATTCTGACGGCAGCGTCGGCAAGCTGGCCAGTTGGTTATCAGATACCGACAGCTCCTGTAGCCCTGACGGCAACGTCGGCAGGCTGGTCAGCTGGTTATTATAGGCCCACAGCTTACATAATTCTGACGGCAGCGCCGGCAGGCTGGCCAGTTGGTTATCAGATACCGACAGCTCCTGTAGCCCTGGCGGCAACACCGGCAGGCTGGTCAGTTGATTACCAAAGATCCACAGCTTACATAGTCCTGACGGCAGCGCCGGCAGGTGGGTCAGCGGGTTACTAAAGATCGACAGTTCCAGTAGTCCTGGCGGCAGCACCGGCAGGCTAGTCAGCTGGTTACCAGAGACCTCCAGCGTCCGCAGTTCTGGCGGCAGCGCCGGCAGGCTGGTCAGATTATTATCAGGAATAACCAGTGTGGTAATATGCGCGGGTAAACAGTCTGGCAAGGTGGTAAGACCTGATTCTCCCACGTTAAGCACTGCATTGCCATTATTCAGGCAGGCACGCATTTTCTGTACCGCTGCTGCACGGCCGCGTGACTCTTCTGCGGGTGCAGCCCTTCTCCACGCTGACCAGACAGCATCATACTCTGCTGGCGTCTGTGGAGCCGTTGTGGCAGGGAGGAAGGATGTCCTGAATGTCCCGGATGCCCCTTCCGCGTGTCCTGTGCCCTCCTCACCCTGTGCTGTGTCCAGGGTGAGGCGATGTGTTTCACTGTACCCCTGGCAATTTACGGTATAGTTCCCGGCATCATCAAGGGTGACTGACAATATCTCCTGACTGTCTTCATCCAGAATACAGAAGTAATTTTCCCCGTGCTGGCCGGAATGAATGCTTTCCTCCCATCCGGCATACGCGAGCGTCCTGAGCAGTTCAAATCTGTTGATCACATCCTCCCGCGTCGTTCCGGCCGGCGGGTGACAAATCGTCCAGATGCACTCCAGCGCTTCAGTCTGGTGCGTTGAGCAAAAAAATTCCTTCATTTTTTCCCAGGAACTCATTTCAGGGGGGGTATCAGACCAGGCAATACGATAAATGCGGCGATTACTGATGGTGGCGGGAAGACATCCGCTTCCAATATGAAAGGGCATAACAAAAAACCTTTATAAATTTACATATAGTATCTGTCCGGCAGACATCATCTCTTCCTGGTCTTAATTTCACAATAAGGTTATCGGCGGATTCATGGTCGTCCTGACATGGCGGGCTTCAGAAGGTGCAGAAGAAAAATCCGTTATGATGACCGGATGGCGGGACTGTCATTTTACAGCTAAAGTGTCGATTTTTTCAGGGTCGCTTTCCACGATGACCAGATCATCCGGTATCAACGCCCGGGCGTTCAATTTTCGATTCTGCCTGCCTGCGCAGCTCTTCCGGCGAATAAACCCTTTGAACGACTTTACCGTCTTTAAACTGCCAGCAGCATGAATATCAGCGCGACGGTTTTCATCCGTATCAGGCAACTCTGCAACGCTCTGGCCAGCAGGCCACAGCCCGGAAACATCACGCGTAATACACGTAATAACATCGTTATCGTCGTAGGTAATTTTCAGCGTGTCTGCTGAAAATAATTGCTGGCACCCATACCAGTCCTGACCATCCTCTGATTTAAGATACGCCGCATCGGCGAATAATGTGTCATCTGGTTCCGGTGCATACGGAATGAAATTTTTAATATTTAAAAACTGTTTGTTCTTTTTATTTTTTTTCCGCTGTCATAATTATTCCTTCTTATACACTTGGGGCTGTCACCCACGTATCACCAACCAGATACTGAATGGGACGTTGTCACCCGAATAGTCATCGCGCCACGCACTCCCATTACCTCAATCACTGCGCCAGCGAGACAGATATTACCGCAGCCAGTATCCGTGATGATTTTGTTATAAGCGTAAGACCAGGAGCCACGACACATCCAGTAAGGGTGATTGAATGCGCCCTGAGACTCCAGCCAGACGATAAACTCCGCCGTCGTCCACGGATTATCATCACAGCCGATAATAACTGCGCCATCAAACGCTCGCGCGGCACCGATACGACGCACAAACAAATCCTTGTCCGGAATATCGCCGCCATTCTGTGATTTTTGTAATGCATCGGCGGCACGACTTATGGTTTCTCGCAAACCAACGTATTCGATAAGACCGTCAACGCTTTTTCCTGACAGCGCCGTCAGGGTTTCGTCCAGCGGCTGCTTGCCCGCCAGTTTATTCAGTACCGTGGTGGCAAAGTTCGGATCATTTCCCAACGCGTCAGCCAGTTCCTGCAGGGTGTCCAGTGGCTCCAGTACGGAACCAACCAGCGCGGCAATCAGTTTGCGGACAAACTCCGCGTTTGTTGTCTGAAGCCCTTTAGCATCGCCTGGCGGCGTCGGTGTGGTCGGCGTTCCAGTGAATGCCGGGCTGTCCAGCGGCGCTTTGGTCCGTACCTCACCCATAACGGTTTTTACCGCCTTTGGTGTGGCCGCCAGCGCTTCGCTGTCACTGTCCGTGGCACTGCTTAATTTAACGATACCTTTTTTCGTCAGGCTTGCATCTTCCAGGGAAATCACGTCTGCGATATCCTCGGCCCGTTTCGCGGCCTCTTCGGCTCTGGTTGCCGATTCTCCGGCTGCAGCTCTGCTTTGCGCTGCCAGTGATGCGCTGGTATCAGATGCGGCGGCGTGGGTGGATGCCTACGATGCTGATGACGAGGCGGCTGCCGCCGTTCTGGCTGTGTCAGCCGACGCCGCGCTGGCTGATGCCTCCCCGGCTTTTGTGGTCGCCGTACCTGCGCTGCTCTCCGCAGATGCTGCGGATGAAGCTGCCGACCAAAATTCCCCTTGAAAACCAGCCTGTCAGGGCTGGTTTTTTTATGCCTACAATTAAAAAGTTAGCTGATGCCAGAGACGTTATTTTGCATGAACTGATTTTGCATGAACTGATTGGACATCTTTCCTGTGCAGTGGTCACAGTAAAGTCAATGCAGGCAACTAACGTAAACCATGTTTGTACTAAAACAGAAAAAGCGCATCTACACCCTATACTGGAAAAAATGTTTGCAGTGGCAGGTAAATGAGTAAGCAATCTGTCGCAGCAATAATAAAACGTTCTGGTAAGGTAAACGGCCTACCACGCCTTTGTCGCTAACAATTAGCCTCCCTGTCGCCATAGGGTCGATAACGATCGGCTATTCACAACACGTTTTGTAGACAACGTACGGTGATTAATTACTCCTTCAGCCAGCAACTCGCTAATTGTTATTCAACTTCAGAAATTATAACTAATTGAAGCACCTACAAAATTATGCCCTGAATTTTTATCCGTAAGTGATCCATTCGAGAAATGCCGGATATAAGCTTCTGTAGAAAAAGCCCCAAAGTTCCAGCCAAGAAACGCTTTTTCTCCAAAGGTAAATGCAGAATTGACACGCATATCATCTCGCGACTTAGATTTTATATAAGCCCCCAGACCAATACCGGTATAGATACCAGCGAAATGAACCAGCGCCACATCCTTCGAGATACCCAATACGCCCTGGTTATATTTATTACAGGGAACGCTGCCAGAATGTTTACTGCAATCATCGCTACCCTTAGCCTTAAATCCTCCTAACTCCAGATTATTTCTTGCCTGTAAAAAGAAAAAATCGCTGGGTTCACTGTATGTCAGAAAAGCCGTATATAAGTGCTCAACCCCTCCTCTTCTTATACTTTCTCCCGCAGCAAAAGAGATCTGATGCTTGTTGCCCTTGCCAAAAAAACATTATCATTAGCAGAACATGCGAATGCACAAGGTAATAATAGATATATAAATATTCTCTTCATATACACTCCACCACCATTTCAATGTCAATAGTTATTTTTAACCGGCTAACATATTTAAAATTTTCTACGCCACGCTTACGCTCACAGAAACGGCTGATATAGCATCCACACTACGTTCTCCCCTTGAGTCGCCCCAACGGGTGCTCAAAACGCCGCGAGTGTTGTTCAGGCACATCCAGGATAAGTTATAAGTGAATGACGCTCATTCCTGACCACATTTTCATTTATGATAAGAATATCGTCAGAATCTCTTTATCGCATAAAAATACCTCTGCTATTGACTTAATATTTAATTTAACAGATGTCGCGGTTTATTCGTTCTGCTCAGATGTATTTCATTGGCATTAATAAAACCATAAATAAATTCAATTAAAATAATTTGTTAATAATGAAAATCTTTAGACGCTATGACTTTTAATAAGGAATTTCCTGCCAGTAAAGATAGTCTGGACTTACGGACGCAAGGGCGCAGCTACATATGCCACACTTCTGTTATGTCACATTGTCCGAAAAAAGCGTCCAGACCAGTATTCAACTTCAGGGAGTATTCTGTTTTCTCTCACAACAGGTTGTTTTATCCTTTCTATCGTTCAGCTAATGACTCGCCTGTCACAGGTTTTACTACTTACCCATGCACTAATTAAGGTAAAATTTACGCGCTTGACAATGTGGCAAATCTGGACGATTTCCGCGCTGAAAACAATAATCATTCTAATAAAACTCAGGAGATATAGCATGCCTGAAGTAACACCTTTTCAGGTGCTTATTGTGGACGACCATCCACTTATGCGGCGAGGTATTCGTCAATTACTGGAACTGGACCCGGCTTTTTATGTCGTTGCCGAAGCGGGTGACGGGGCGAGTGCGATCGATCTGGCGAATCGCATTGAGCCCGATCTGATCCTGCTGGATCTGAATATGAAAGGTCTGAGCGGGTTAGATACCCTGAACGCGCTACGCCGGGATGGTGTGACGGCGCAAATTATTATTCTTACCGTCTCGGATTCCGCCAGCGACATCTACGCGCTGATCGACGCCGGCGCCGACGGTTATCTGCTCAAAGATAGCGATCCGGAAGTGCTGCTGGAGGCCATTCGCAAAGGCGCTAACGGCGGTAAAGTCTTTAGCGATCGGGTCAATGAATATCTGCGTGAGCGTGAACGGTTTGGCGCGCAGGAAGATCCCTTTAGTATCCTGACCGAACGAGAGTTAGATGTCTTGCATGAGCTGGCGCAGGGGCTTTCTAACAAACAGATTGCGTCAGTACTGAATATTTCTGAGCAGACGGTTAAGGTGCACATTCGTAATCTACTTCGCAAGCTAAACGTGCGCTCGCGCGTCGCGGCGACCATTCTATTTTTACAAACACGCGGAATGCAGTAACAAGCCAGGCCCGGTGGCGCCACGCCACCGGGCCGTCAGGGTCTTATTTCTCCTGCGCCAGCCGGATACTGCGCTCTATCACCGCCCGCCGGGCGTCACCCGCCGGCAGCAGCTTCAGCATCATCTCCCAGGCC